>CAUZAY010000123.1:0-12047 GCA_963577695.1 Vicinamibacteria bacterium
CGGGCCAAGCGGTTTTCGTAAAATATACACGTGTAGTAGTGATAACTACTGACATGGGAGACATGACGTGACCACGCCGAAATTGACCAAGCTCGAGTTGCAGATCATGGAGGCGATCTGGAGTCAGGCACTGCTTCGGTTCGAGAAATTCAAGAGACGTTTCGCGAGGACGATCGGCATGGCCGCGTCTTTCGTCAATGCAAGTTCCTGGTACTCGTGCACCATCGTCGAAATCTGACCGCATATCGACGACAGGACACTACGTACTTATCGGCCGACGTCGCCAGAGTCGAACCCCCCGTGGCCTGCCGCGTAACCGTCCGCCGCGAAGACCACCACCAGTGAGAGCGCCAGTGGAAGAGTCCGGGACATAGTCGACCTCCAGTAAGACGGGGAAGGAAGGCTATACTCTGGGCCGCATCGTTCCACGAAGGCAATCGGGGGTGTGTATGACGCGTCGATCGACCCTGGGTCTGCTCGCGGTGGCCGTCGTGCTGTGGCCGGGTATTGCGCGTGCCCAGTATGGGGCGACCGGCGGCGAGTGGCCCACCTATGCCGGTGACCTGGGCGGCACGAAGTATTCGCCGCTCGACCAGATAGACGCGTCGAACTTCTCGGATCTCGAGGTCGCGTGGCGGTGGGAGTTGGCCGATGGCTCGCTGGATCTTGACGCCCTCCGCCAACGCCACCCCGAGATCGGCATCCGAAACTTCAAGACCACCCCGCTGATGGTCGGTGGCAGGGTGTATGTCTCGACCCCGCTGGCCTTGTCGGCCGCCCTCGATGCCGGTACTGGAGAGGTGCTCTGGCAATACGACCCACAGGCCTATCTGGCGGCCCCGTATCCGCATGCCAGCGTCCTCAGCTACAACACGCGCGGGCTCGCCTACTGGACCGATGGCGACTCGGAGCGCATCTTCTACGGGACAAATGACGGCTATCTCCTGGCGGTCGACGCGAGCACCGGGCAGCCGGTGCTCAGTTTCGGGGACAACGGTCGGGTCGATCTGACCGAGGGGATTCCGCGCGCCACCCGTGGTACGACCGATCGACTCGGTTATAGCTGGCTTGGGGTGGCGTCGGCGCCCATCGTTGCCCACGATGTCGTCGTGACGCCGACCGTGATCTCCGATCTCCCCATTACGAAAGAGGCGCCGCCCGGGTGGGTCAAGGGCATCGATGCGCGCACCGGCGACACGAAGTGGACGTTCCGAACGGTGCCTCAGGGCGACGACTTCGGGTCCGACAGCTGGCAGAACGAGTCGTGGCGTTACTCGGGCAACACCAATGTCTGGTCGACGTTCGCCGTCGATGACGAGCTTGGGTACATCTACCTGCCGACCGGGACGCCGACCAGCGACTACTACGGTGGGCATCGGCTCGGCGATAACCTGTTCGCCGAGAGCCTGGTCGCCCTTGACATCGAAACCGGCCAGCGTATCTGGCATTTCCAGGCGGTGCACCACGGCGTGTGGGACTACGACTTCCCGACCCATCCGAACCTGCTCGACGTCACGGTCGACGGCCGCGCCATCAAGGCCATCGCGCAGATCAGCAAGCAGGGCTTCACCTATGTCTTCGACCGGGCGACCGGCGACCCGGTCTGGCCCATCGAGGAGCACCCGGTCGAGACCGACACCGACCTGGAGGGCGACGTGTTGTCGCCCACCCAGCCGTTCCCGACGAAGCCGCCCCCGTTTGAGGAACAAGGGGCCTCGATCGACCAACTTGTCGATTTCACGCCCGAGATTCGCGCGATGGCCGTAGAGGCCGTGCGGGACCATCGGCTTGGCGGTCTGTTCACGCCACCGACGCTGTCAGTGGAAGGCGGTGCGCAAGGAACGATCCAGCGACCTGCGATCGCGGGCGGAGCGAATTGGAACGGTTCGGCGGTCGATCCTGAGACCGGGTTGCTCTACGTGCCGTCGAGCAACGCGTTTGCGGTGATGCACTACTACACGCCCGATCCGGCGGACGGTGGCAACCTGGCGCTCACGCAGGGCGGATTCGACACCGCGCCGCTGATGCCACAGGGGCTCCCGCTCTTCAAGCCGCCCTACTCACGCATGACCGCGATCAACCTCAACACCGGCGACCACGCCTGGATGCAGCCGAACGGTGACGGCGACCGCTACCGGAGGCACCCGATGTTGCGGGGGCTGAACCTGCCGCCGCTCGGTGGTGAGGGACGAGGGGGTCCGGTCTTGACGAAGACCCTCCTGATTAGCGCGCTCACCGCGGGTGGCACCGGCGGTGGTCCACGCCTCGTCGCTCGAGACAAAGCGACCGGCACCATTGTTGGGTCTGTCGATCTTCCGGCCGGCGCGATCGGTACGCCGATGACCTATATGCAGGAGGGCACCCAGTACATTGCCTTGACTGTCGGCGGCGAAATTCCGGAGCTCATCGCGCTCGCGCTCCCGTGATCGCGCGCGCCGCGTGCCTGCCCGTCCTCATTCAGTGACGGCGACGATGACGAGGGTGACGTCGTCCTGAAAGTCGCCGCGGCTGAACGCGGTGACCGCCTGGACGACCGCATCCCTGAACTCGGCCGCGCCAAGTGTCCGTCGGGCGCGGAGGAGTGCGAGGAGACCGTCGTCGCCGAACTCTTCCCCCTCGCGATTCCAGACCTCTGTGACCCCGTCGGTGAAGAGCGCCAGCCGGTCGCCGGGCCTCAACGCGACCTGACCTTGGTCGTAGCTGAACCCCTCGAAGATCCCGAGGACGGGCCCGCCGGTCGCCAGGGTCTCACACGTTCCATCTGCACGGACGAGCACGGGCCGGTTGTGACCCGCGTTCGTGAAGACGAGCGTCTTGGACTCGGCGTCGAGCACCGCGTAGAAGAACGTGATGAACTTGCCGGACCCGATGTTGCTGCTGATGATTCGGTTGACTCTCGTCACGAGGTCGCTCGGCGGAAGCGCCCCGGTGGCGACGGCCTTCACCGCCGCCTGGAGACTGGCCATCAGCCGCGCGGCCGGCACCCCTTTGCCGACGACGTCCCCGATACAGAGACCCAGCCGGTTCCCACTCAACTCCAGAACGTCGTAGTAGTCGCCGCCGACCGCCTTCGCCGGGTGCCAGTTGCAGGCGATGGCGATACCGCGCCGCTGGGGGATCGTCGTCGGAAGCATGCGTCGTTGGATCGCCGTCGCATCGTCCAGGTCCGTCTGTTGCGAGCGCAGGCGGAGGCTGGCCAGCCAGAGGCCGAGCTGGTCGGCAACGGTGGCGAGGAACTCTCGGTCGTCATCGTCGTACGGCTCTTCAGAGACTTTGGCACCCAGGCTGATGAAGCCGACGGTGTCGTCTTTGGCCGTGAGGGGCACGACCAATCGGGTACCGAGCGCTTCGAGTACCCGCGCTCCTCGGGCGGCAGCCCCTCGGTGTCGGGTTCGAACGGAAAGGTGCGACCACGGAGCATGACACCGTCCGACGGAAATCGCCGATTGGTCGCCTCGACGGAGCCGTCCTTCAGCGCCGAGACGCCATAGCCGGGATTGGTGTCTGACCGGTTGTACAGCGCCACCGGCCGCGCGCCGGTGGCCTCGTGGAGCCAGTCAACGACCATGGTGGCCAGAGTGCCGAGCTGATCGGCCTCGGCGACCTCCCGGGCCAGTTGACGGGCAATCTCAGCGTAGCGATTCCCGGTGTCCGTCTGGATTTTCAGCTGACGGCGGCCAGCCGGTGTGAGCTGATAAAACTTCGCCCGCTGGCCGGTGGGGGCCGGTTTCCATTCGGACGTGAGCGCCCCCTGCGCCTCGAGCCGATAGAGCGCCGGATAGAGCGCCCCGTGGTTGACATCGAACTCGCCCCGGGTCAGCCGCAGCACGCGCTGAGCAATGCCATGCCCGTGATTTGGTTGTAACGTGAGCGCCTGAAGAATCAGGCGGTCGAGCGTACCTTTCATGACTGGTCGCAAACGCCGCCAATGTGAGCCGCCCCGTCGGACTCAGACCAGAGTCCGTGCGGTCTGGACCCAATCCTACATGAACGGGCGACCAGTCTCCTTGATAGTTCAGGGGAATCATTGCGATTCTCCTGCGATACTAGAGCGTTTGACGCGCGCGAGCCTTCAGTCGCGTCGCGTCGGTCTCGGGTCTGCCAGTGCAGGTCCGAAATGCCAGGAGAAGACGTACATGACTCGAACCATCGTAGCGTCAGCGGTCGGTATGGTCCTGTTGACGGGCAATCTTTCGGCGGGACAGGAGGTCTTCAAGTCGGCCCTCCACGACTTTCGGCTGACGACGGTGGCGGATGGCTTGGTGAACCCCTGGTCGATGGCCTGGCTTCCGAATGGAGACATGCTGATCGGGGAGCGGCCTGGACGTCTCCGTATTGTGCGCGACGGGGGGCTGCTGCCCGACCCCGTGCCCGGCGTCCCCGCAGTCTTTGCCGAGGGCCAGGGCGGGCTGTTCGACGTATTGCCCCATCCTGATTTCGCCTCGAACCGGATCCTCTACTTGAGCTACGCGCGCCCAATGGGAGACGGCTCGACCACCGCGGTCATCCGCGGGCGGTTCGAGAACGACCGCCTGACAGACATCGAGGATGTTTTTGAAGCGAAGACCGCGGGCCGCGGACATTACGGGGGGCGTCTTGCGTGGGACCGAGACGGCTTCCTCTTCCTCACAGTGGGGGAGCGAATGGTGCCTTCCACCGGCGACCTCTCGGCGCATCCCGCGCAGGATCTGTCGAACCATCATGGCGTCACCATCCGGTTACACGATGATGGGCGCGTCCCCGCTGACAACCCGTTCGTGGGGCAAGAGGGGGCCCTCCCGGAGATCTGGAGCTACGGGCATCGCAATCCGCAAGGACTCGCGATTCATCCGGACACGGGCGATGTCTGGATCAACGAGCACGGGCCACAGGGGGGCGACGAGCTCAACCTCGTCCAGCCGGGACTGAACTACGGCTGGCCGGTCATCGGCTACGGCGTGAACTACGGGTCAGGGTCAGCCATTCATGAAGGGACACTCCGCGACGATATCGAGCCGCCGACCCACTTCTGGGTGCCGTCGATCGCGACCTCAGGATTGCTGATCTACTCGGGCGATCGTTTCCCCGAGTGGAGGGGCAGCGTCTTCGTCGGCGGGATGTCCGGACAGCAACTGGCCCGGTTGACGCCGAGTATCGATCGGCCGAGACGGTTCGAGCAGGAAGAGACCCTCGCGTACGGGATAGGACGGGTGCGCGACGTCCGGCAGGGTCCCGACGGCTACATCTACCTGGCCATCGAAGATCGTGGCGGCGCCCCAACCGCCGTCGTGCGACTGGAACCGGCCCCCTGAGGTTTCCGAGCGAGGCGTCCGTCTGGCGGCGTTGCTGCGTCGGTCACCCCCGCCCGGCCGGGCGCGGCGCCCACCTGGCTGCTCCCTCCTTGCGCCTGGCCAGACGAACGCCTCGCCCGGAAACCACCCCGGGACCCGACTAGCGGCTCGTGGTGGAAGTCCCGCGTCCCACCCAGATCCTGCAGTGGCAATGCCGAGCCGGTACACGGCGAGAAGAGGTCGCGATCCGCGCGGCGGCGGTCCGGCTGTGGCCGGAGTGCCGAACCCCTACGCGTTTGACGACGACCGACGAGCGGTGTACGGTCGGCCCGCATGAGTACCCCAACCCGTATGACGCCGAGCGAGGCGTTTGTCGAGACGCTGGTCGCTCACGGTGTGACCACGGTCTTCGGTATCGCCGGCTCGGCCTACATGGATGCGATGGATCTGTTCCCGTTGGCGGGGATCCGTCTGGTGTCGGTCGCGCACGAGCAGAACGCGGCTCATATGGCCGACGGCTACTCGCGCGTCACGAACCGTCACGGTGTGTGTATCGCGCAGAACGGTCCAGGTGTGACCAATTTCGTGACCGCGATCGCGGCTGCGTATTGGGCCCATTCGCCGGTCGTCGCCATCACGCCCGAGGCCGGTAGCACCACGGCCGGACTCGGGGGCTTTCAGGAAACGGACCAGATGCCGATCTTCTCGAAGATCACGCGGTATCAGGTCCACGTGAACTCGCCAGTTCGGATCGCGGAACTGACCCATCGGGCCTTGACCATCGCCCTCGATGAGCGAGGGCCGGTGCAGATCAACATTCCGCGAGACTATTTCTACGGGGAGCTCGAGACCACCATCGCCACGCCCAGACCCACCGAGCGCAGCGCTGGTGGGAGCGAGTCGCTCGACCGCGCAGCGGAGCTGCTGGCCGGGGCTCGCTACCCGGTGATCATCGCCGGTGGCGGCCTCGTGATGGGTGACGGCGTGGATGCGGCGCGGCGGCTGGCCGAACATCTCTCTTGCCCGGTCGTGACCAGCTACTTGCACAACGATGCCTTCCCGGCGAGCCACGAGCTGGCGTGCGGGCCACTCGGGTATCAGGGGTCCAAGGCGGCGATGCGGATGATTGAACAGGCCGACGTGGTGCTGGCGCTGGGGAGCCGGCTCGGGCCGTTCGGTACCCTCCCGCAACACGGGATCGATTACTGGCCTGTCGAGGCCCAGGTGGTGCAGGTCGACACCGACACGCGCATGCTCGGACTGGTGAAACCGATTGCCGTGGGCATTTGCGGCGACGCCGGACTGGCCGCCGAGGCGGTGCTGGCACGGCTGCGGGTCTTGACCCCCGCGCCCGCGCGCGACGAGGCCCGTCTGGCCACGATCGCGGATGCGAAGGTCGCCTGGGCCGCCGAGCTGGCCGGGTCGGCGACCCCGTCGGCGACCGGGCGAATCAGCCCGCGGGCGGCGTTGACGGAACTGGCCAGGGCGATGCCGGCGGACGCGGTCGTGTCGACCGATATCGGCAACGTTTGTTCCACGGCCAACAGCTATCTCGCGTTCGATCGGCCACAGAGCTTTCTGGCCGCGATGAGTTGGGGCAACTGCGGCTACGCATTCCCCGCCGCGATCGGAGCCAAAGTGGCGCGACCCGACCGGCCGGCCATCGCATACGTTGGCGAGGGGGCGTGGGGCATGAGCCTCACCGAGACAATGACCTGTGTCCGCGAGCAGATCCCGGTGGTGGCCATTGTCTTCGACAATCGGCAGTGGGGCGCCGAACGGCGGAATCAGCTCGATTTCTTTGACGGTCGGACCGTCGCGACGAACCTCGAAAATCCCGACTTTTCGGCCGTCGCCAGGGCCATGGGCGCGGACGGCACACTCGTCGAGGAGGTCGACCAGATCGGTGACGCGCTTCGCTCGGCGGTGGCGTCGAACCGGCCGACGGTGCTGACGCTGCGCCTCAACCAGGAGTTGGCCGATCCGTTCCGACGCGATGCGTTCAAGCCGACACCGACCCGGTTGCTCGAGAAGTATCGCTCACTCAGCGGATAACGGCGCGCGGAGGTAGAACGGAGCCCATGTCGCACCGTCCAGCGCTTGATCCGACCTTGAAACCGTTGCAGGTCGGCGCGCTCGCGGTCGGCTGTATCATCGGGTTCGGCTGCTTTGTTCTGCCGGGCGATTTCCTGACCACCGCCGGGCCCCTTGGCGCCACGCTGGGTGTCCTGCTCGGCGGGGCGGCGATGCTCATCATCGCTCGTAGCTACGGCGTGATGGTGCGGGCGTTTCCCGTCGCCGGCGCCGAGTTCGCCTACGCCTATCATGCCTGCGGGCGGTATCACGCGTATGTCTGCGGCTGGTTTCTGGCGCTGGGGTATCTGAGCATTGTCCCGCTCAACGCTACGGCGCTTGGCGTGCTCGGCACCTTCGTGGCGCCACAGCTCTTCTCGCGCGGCTACCTGTACACGGTGGCCGGCTTCGACGTGTTCATCGGCGAGATCCTGCTGGCCAGCACCGCTACCGTGGGTATCGGTCTGCTCCAGGTGCGCGGCGTGCGCGGCGCCGGCCGTCTGCAGGTCGGTCTGACGGCCCTCCTGATCGGGGGCGTTGTAGTGGTGGGCCTCGGGACGCCCCTGTCCGGGACGGCCGCCGCGGTGCACCTGCAGCCCTATCTTTCTCCGGACCGCAGCCCACTCGCTGGCGTGCTGGCCATGCTGGCGATTGCCCCGTGGCTCTACGTCGGATTCGACACCGTGCCGCAGGCGGCCGAGGAGTTCGATTTCTCGCCGAGGCACGGTCTCCGGCTCATGGTGGTCGCCATTGGCGCCGGGGCCGTCATGTATGCGGTTGTGATTCTGGCCACGGCCTCGGTGAGACCGTGGCGGGACCTGGTCGCGGCCGAGCCCCTGTGGGCCACGGGCGCCGCCGTGCGCGAGAGCCTGGGCGGCACGGGGCTCGCGATCCTCGCCGTGGCGGTCATGATGGCGGTCTTCACCGGGATCAACGGCTTCTTCCTGGCCTCGAGCCGACTCCTGTTCGGGATGGGCCGGGCCAAGCTCCTGCCGCCCTGGTTTGCCCGCGTCCACTCGACGCACCGCACCCCGACCAACGCCATTCTGTTTGTCGGCGGTGTGTCCCTCGTTGGCCCGTGGTTTGGCCGTGAGGTGATTGTCTGGGTGGTGGACATGGCGGCGCTGGGGACCGCGTTCGGCTACGGGTACACCTGTCTTGCCGCCGCGAGGTTGGCGCGAGCCGGAGCGAACGACACGGGCTTGGTGGACCGCCGACAGGGGTTGGTCGGGGTTGGACTGTCAGTTGGATTCATCGTGTTGCTGTGCACGCCCGGCTTGCCTGGCTTCATGGCCACGCCTTCCTGGTTCGCGCTGGCCGCCTGGGTCGCACTCGGCCTGGCGTTCTTCGCCAGCCGGGCCGGCGAGTATCGCGCCCTGCCGGCGGCAGAACTGGACCGTCTGATTCTCCGGAGGTGAGAGCTGCCCGTCACACGTCACACGCCGCGATCGGGTCAGCCCGGCGCAGGAGGTCTATTCGGTGACCTCGACGCCGCGCCAGAATGCGATGTAGCCCTTAATCTCAGCCGCAGCGTCCTTCGGTGTCGGATAGTACCAGGCCGCGTCGGCGTTCGTGGCGCCGTCAACGTCGAGCGTGTAGTACGACGCGTCGCCCTTCCACGGGCACATGGTCGTTGTCTGGCTGTCCGAGAAATACTCCCGATTCACCGAGTTGGGCGGGAAGTAGTGGTTGCCCTCGACAATACGAGTTTCGCTACTCTCGGCGACGATTGCACCGTTCCACGCGGCTTTCATGACTGGGTCTCCTAGCGTCAGCGGGGGAGCCCCCCCGGCTCTGCCGGGGCGGCACCCAGAGTTTGACAGTTCCGGGAATGAGATGAGGAACTCCCAGTCGTGAGCCGCTCAAGCATCACGCAAGGGAGTCCCCATGACGGACTATCGGAGTCTAAACGACACGAAGTGGGCCTGTCAGTATCATGTAGCCCGGTGGACGTGAGCGGTCTACGTCTTGCCGGTGCGTGGTCCGGGCGGCGACGGGAAGGGCAGGAGCGAGGGCCGATGGGTTGAGGTCGTCGCGGGCCGGTTCTGATGCACCGCGTTCCCACCGACTCGCGCACTGCTACCGTCACACGGTCACAGCAGCAGGCGCAGCACAAATTTCCCGACCGTCAGCAGCAGGGCCATGAGCAACGTCATGCCGATCGACTGGATCTCGAAGTCGTCGATGAGCTTGTCGGTCAGCCACAGCAGGCCCGCGTTGATGACCAGTCCGAAGAGCCCCAGGCTCAGCAACATCGGGATAAACGCGATCATCGCGAGCAGCCCGAACAGGAAATAGTTCAGGAGGCCATACACGAGCGACACCGTCAGCGCGGTGCCGAACGACTTCACCCGGACGCCGGGTAGCGCCATCGCGAGGCCGTAGAGCAACCCGGACATCACAAGTACGTTGATGATGAGTCCCACCATGTCGGGATCCCCTTCCAAAGGTCAGGTCGCTAGCATATCAGGCGGCCGCTGCGGCCGACGGTCCGGCGGCGACCCGCGAGGTAGCCGTCAGGACTTTCACACGGTCGCGTCCACCGGGTAGAACTGGGTGAGAGACACGCTGGACCAATCCCGGTTCTATAGAAGGAGGACAGATATGATCGGTTACGCACGCCAGTTCGTTGTCGCCGCCAGTGTTTTGGGTGTTGTGGCGTTGGGTGCGCCTGCCCATGGCCAGTCTGGCGCCGTTGACCTGCGGAACAACGACGGACTGACACCGCTCGATCTTGTGGCTGATTCGTGGAGCGTCGAGCTCGATGGACTCTACGAGTTCTTGTCGGTGGCTTTTCAGATGAACCTGGACATCGGCCGGATCCAAGCGGTGCGCCCGGAAGTACGTGCGATTCTTGAGTCGGCAGGCTGACCAGGCGACGGGAGACCGTCTGCGAGCGGCGCCAAACTGCGTGCGTATCGCTTGTCGTCCTCGTATCATGCGTATTGTGAGTTGGATGACTCAGCCCGACCAGGGTGGCCGGCTTCTCTGTCTGGTCGCTCTTGTCGGCCTGTTGGTGACCGAGGCTGCCTCCGCGCAGTCGACCTATTTCCCCCCTGACGACGGGACCTGGGAGCGCGTCGATCCCGGCTCCGTCGGATGGGACGCCGCCGGGCTGTCGGCGGCACTCGATCTCGCGGGCCGCCGTCACTCGAGCGGTGTCCTGATTCTGCACGACGGCCGAATCATGGCGGAGCGGTACTGGGAGCTTGAGACCCCTTCCAGGGGGTATGTCGTCGGCGTGCAAGGAACCGATGCCGCTGGTCGCGCGATTGAGGATGTGGCGTCAGCGCAGAAGAGTGTCGTGGCGGTGCTCGTCGGCATCGCTCAGGAGCGAGGCCTGCTAACACTGGATGATCCGGTGACGACGCACCTGGGGCGTGGGTGGTCGAAGGCGTCACCGACCTGGGAGCGGGCGATCATGATCAGCCACCTGCTGAGCATGACCAGCGGATTGGCTACGGACATGACGTTCCAGGCCGACCCGGGGACCGAGTGGCTGTACAACACGCCGGCCTATCACTACGTGATGCGCGTGGTCGAGGCGGTGACGGGGCAGGACCGCAATGCGGTCACCCGCGAGTGGCTGACCGGACTGTTGGGCATGCGGCATTCCTCCTGGACCCCACGTCCCTGGGCGAACGCCGCCATCGGCGTGGGGTTGTCGACGACGGCTCGTGACCTGGCCAGGTTCGGTCTCATGATTCAGGCGGGCGGTCGGTGGGGCGACCAGATCGTCGTCGATACCGAGTATCTCCGAGAGATGCTGAGCCCCAGCCAGTCGCTCAACCCGTCGTACGGATACCTCTGGTGGCTGAACGGTCAGGACTTTCGGCTCGCGGCAAATGCGCGGGCGACACGGACCAATGGTCCGCTCATTCCGTCGGCGCCAGCCGATCTGGTGGCGATGCAGGGTGCAAGGGATCGGAAGCTCTACCGCGTCCCCAGTCTGGGACTCATCGTGACCCGACTGGGCGATGCCGGTCGGGCCGACGGCGTAAACTTCAACGACGCGTTCTGGTCGGCGCTGATGAAGGCGAAGCGGTAGTCCGGAGGCGGAAACCCCAACCCGAGGAGAGAACCATGTGCGACGAACATACACAAGCCGATGTCGATGAATATCTCAGGCGTTCCGGTATGACCCGGCGCGAGTTTGGCAAGGCCTCCGCCGCGGTCGGTGTGGCCATGATGCTGCCGCAGGTGGTCAATGCGCAGGCGGTGACAGAGACGGATGTCGACGTGACGACTCCCGACGGGACCGCCGATTGCTACTTCGTCCATCCAGCGGCAGGCCAGCATCCCGGCGTCATCATCTGGCCGGATATTCTGGGGCTGCGGCCGGCCTTCAGAGCGATGGGCAAACGCCTGGCAGAATCCGGCTACTCGGTGCTGGTGGCCAACCCGTTCTACCGCGATGAACGGTCGCCGGTGGTTCCTGACGGTGCGGAGTTCGGCCAGCCCGAAGTGCGACAGAAAGTGATTGGTCTCATGGGCAACCTGTCACCAGAGACCCACTTCACTGATGCCAGGGCGTTTGTGACGTTCTTGGACCAACAGGCTGCCGTAGACACCAGTCGTAAAATTGGCACCACCGGGTATTGCATGGGTGGTCCGATGGTCATGAGGACGGTGGCGGCAGTTCCCGCCAGAATGGGCGCAGGCGGCACGTTCCACGGCGGAGGGTTGGCGACGGATGCGACGGAT
>CAUZAY010000124.1:0-12000 GCA_963577695.1 Vicinamibacteria bacterium
GCACGCCTTCGGCGGCCGCCTTTACCTCATCGATCAGACGACGTTTGACAGGCTCCGTGAACTCGATGTCGCGGATCAATCCTGACAGTTTAGCCTGGGCCCTCAGCAGGTTGCGGTAGTTCCGCCGGTAGCGCTTCTTTTCCCGTTTCGGAATCGTCCCGACCTTCTTTTCGCGCCGGATCACATCCAGGCGCGTCTTGCGGATCACCTCGATGTGCGCCATGACATCGCGGGACCTCCGATTGATCCGATCGTCAGTCATCTCGTCGTCTTGAAAGAGGACGAGTTCCCGGATGGTGCGCTCACCGACCTTCAGTTGCGCACCCATGCGGACGACGGCCCTGGAAAGCGTGGGCATGCGCGAGATGGACTTGATGATCGAATTCTTGCCGCGTTCGATCCGCTTCGCGATGGTCACCTCGCCCTCACGCGTCAGGAGCGGGACGGTTCCCATCTCCCGCAGATACATCCGGACGGGGTCGTTGGTCTTGTCGATCGCGCTGGGCGTCAGGTCGAGCTCAACGTCCTCCGAGCCCTCGTCCCGCCGGTTGAGCAGTTTGTCTTCGCGGTATTTTTGTTCGGAGTCGACGACCTCGATACCATGATTGCCGAACGTCGTGAACAACTCGTCCAAGTCGTCCGACTTGGTGATTTCCCCCGGGAGGATCTCGTTCACCTCGTCATAGAGCAGATACCCCTTTTCCTTGCCGTTCTGGATGAGCTGCCGTACTTCGTCGTATTTTTCTTCGAGCGACAAGAGCGTTCCTCCTCGGCGGACCGCCCGCCGGACCCAAGATGGGCCGACGGCGCCGGACACATCCTGTGGTCACGACCGCAGTGATTCGAGTTTCGCCAACAGTTCTTGTTTCTGTTGTAAGAGCAGGTCGATTTTGGCTAGCGCCGACGGTGTGCCCAGATGCTGGCACCGGTCAATCTCGTGTTGCAACATCGTGCGCTGCCGCTCGCACCCGAGCTGTCTCAGCGCTTTCCCACAATCAGAGGCCGAGGCGGCGGCGCGATCAGCCGCTCCGACGCGCGCCATCCAACCTGCCTCCTCTCTACTGAGACGTTCGCGCAGCGTGTCGAGGACGGTTTCGGCCGGCCACTCGACCAGAGCGCGCGCCGTGCTCAGGATCGGCGCCGTCGTCAAACCCGCGAGGTCCTCATCGCTGAGCGCCCCGATTGCTTCCAAGGCGGCCTGTGTGTCTCGGACAAGCGCCCAGATCAGCCCCTTTTCGGCCGTTTTCACCGTCCGACCGGTCGCGACCCGTGGGTCGTCGAACGTGGTGCGGCGTTCCGCTGCCGCTTTGCGAATCTCGGTACGGACGACATCTTCGAGCACCCCGGCCCGGTGCGCAAGCCGGTCGGCGAAGAGATCGCGGGACGGCGCATCCGGGATCCGAGCTGCCACCTGGAGCATCCGATTCAGGAACTCCCGGCGGTGGTCGCCTCGAGTCAGGTCACGCTCGGCGGCCTCCCGATCCAATAAGTATTCCAGATATGGCTGGGAAGTGCGTAGCTTTTCCACATAATAGGCCCCGCCGTGTGTCCGAATACACGTGTCGGGATCTTCGCCCTCGTCCAGTACCGCCACGTTGACCTGCATGCCCCCCGCGAGCAGCAACTCGCCTGAGCGCGCGGCGGCGGCGGCGCCGGCCGGGTCCGGATCGAAGCTTACGATCACCTTTGATGCGAATCGCTTGAGCAAACGCATCTGCTGTTCGTTGACAGCCGTGCCACAGGACGCCACCGCCGTGGTGACCCCCGCTTGCAGTGCCTGCGCCAGATCGAAGTAGCCCTCGACGAGGACGGCGTAGCCCGCCTTGCGGATGGCGGACTTCGACAGGTACAGGCCATACAGTGTCCGAGACTTTGAATAGATCGCGGTTTCCGGTGAATTCAAGTACTTCGGCTGTTGGTCCTGCTGCAGCGCTCGCGCGCCGAAGGCGACCACAGAGCCGGTGTCCCGCGCGATCGGGATCATGAGACGGTTGCGGAAGCGGTCGACCAGCGGTCGGCCCTCGCGCGCGGCAGCCAGACCACTACGCACCAGCACCGTGTCCGAGTAGCTGCGTCCCCGCAAATGAGTAATGAGGCTGTCGCCATTCGGCGGCGCGAATCCCAACCCGAGTTGAGCGGCAGTCTCGTCCGTTACCCCGCGCGCATCGAGATGCTCCCGGGCTTGGCGTCCACCGCTGTCTGCCAAACGGTCCTTGAAGAACTCGGCCGCGGCCTCGTGTGCGGTGAGCAGCGCCTCTCGTTCGGCGTCGGCCGCCGCGTCCTGCTCCGTTTCAGGCTCCGGGACCGGGACGCCGAAACGTTGGGCCAGTTGACGGACCGCGTCCTGGAAGCCGAGCTTCTCCTGCAGTTCCACGAATTTGAGAACGTCACCGCCGACGTCGCAGCCGAAACAGTGGAAGAAACCCTTGTCCCCATGGACGTGGAACGATGGTGTCTTCTCCGAGTGGAACGGACACAGCCCCTTGAAGCTCGAGCCGGACCTCTTGAGGGGGACGTAGTCCTGCACCACCTGCACGATGTCGACCTGCGCCTTCAGGTCATCGATGAACGATTGCGGAAACAGACCCATGTCAGGCGTCGATCAATCCTTCAATTCCGCGAGGGTCACGCCGGTGCCGCCGTCCTCTGGCGCCGCTGGCGCGAACCGTCGGACGAGCGGATGCGCGCTGAGAAACTCTGCGATCGCTCGCCGAAGCTGTCCGGTGCCGTGGCCATGGATGAAACGCACGACACGCAATTCACCCATCAGGACCTGGTCAAGATGTTTCCCGGCGCGAACCAGCGCGTCGTCCACGCGACAACCAATCAGATTGAGTTCGTCCAACGGGCCGACCGGAGCGTTGACCTGAATCTTGACTCGGTTGTGGGGTTGAGCCTGGGCCGGGCGTGTGGCGCTGACCGCCAGCGATCGGATCGGGACGCGCACCCGTTTCCCCCGCACTTCCACCTCCGCCTCCGTTCCGTGCATGGAGCGGACCTCGCCTTCAACCCCGAGTGTGGACACGAGGACTCGAGCTCCCAGCGACACCGGCGGGCGGTCGGTTCGATCGGGCGCGGACGCAACCGGGTCCGGCGTCCGGAAGCGCCGAGCCACGTTGTCGAGTGCCGCCTGCGCGGACGATCTCAGCTCACCAGTGTCGCCGGTCGACAGAGGTGTCTCCCGCCTGGCGGCTTTGTCCGTCGCGACCCGTTCGAGGGCCGCGGCCCGATCCCGCAACGACACCACGATCTGATCGATTTCGTCTCGGGCGTTTCGCACGCGCCCGTCGACTGAGTCGTTGCGACTGGCACGGTTGCTTCGCTCGCGCTGATCGATGTCGGCCTCTCGGGCCTTCAGGCGGGTCATGGTCTCCGCCAACTCGTCCTGGCGTCGGTCGAGGTCGTGCGCCAACTCGTCGAGCCGACGGCGATCGTCGTCGAGCTGGGCAAGGTGGTCGGCCAGCTGCGACTCACGGGCGCTTCGCAACGCGCCGGCGGCGCTGATGATGTGCGGGGCCAGACCCAGCCGGCCGGCGATTTCCAGGGCCAGGCTCCGTCCGGCCGAACCGTAGACCAGACGATAGGTCGGCGCGAATGTCTCGGGGTCGAATCCGAACGCCGCACAGCCGACGCCCTCGGTGGCGGCGGCATACGACTTGAGCGCGTCGTCGTGGGTCGTGACGATCACATGTGCACCACGGTGTCGAAAATGGTCCACCACCGCACGCCCCAGTGCGCCCCCCTCGACCGGGTCGGTGCCGGCTCCGACTTCGTCCAGCAGGATCAGTGCGGGGATGGAGAGTCGCCGGTCCATCTCCACGATGTTCGTGACGTGTCCTGAGAAGGTACTGAGGTTGGCAGTGATCGACTGTTCATCGCCGATGTCAGCGAACACGGACCGGAACACGGGCATTCGAGAACCGGCGGCGGCGGGTATGTGTAGGCCGGTTTGCGCCATCAGCGACAGCAGCCCGGCCGTCTTCAGCGCTACCGTTTTTCCGCCCGTGTTTGGTCCGGTAATGACGAGCGCCCGGGTGGGCGGCGTCATGATGACGTCAACCGGCACCGGCTCGATGTGGTCGTCGGCTCCGGTCGCGCTCCCGAGCCGGCTGGTGACGGCTGCCATCAGCAGTGGATGCCTCGCATCGTGGAGCTCCAAGGTGTGGTCGTCGGCGATGGCCGGCTCCACGCCGCCGACGATCCCCGCGAACGACGCCCGTGCTTGCAGCACGTCGAGGTCCGTCGCAACGGTGAGTGTGCGATGCAAGTCAGAGGCCCGGCGTCGAAACATCGTCGATAGCGCCAGCAACACGCGCCGGACTTCATCGCGCTCCTGTTCATCCAGCGCGACGATCTCATTGTTGATGTCGACCGTACTCAACGGTTCCAGAAAGAGGCTGGCGCCGCTCGACGAGGTGCCATGCACGATGCCGGGGATGGCGGTGCGGTGTTCGGATCGCACAACGAGCACGAAACGCCCGTTGCGTTCGCTCACCACCTGTTCCTGCAGATACCGCGACGTCTCGCGGCCACGCAGATAGGCTTCCAGATTGCCTCGCAGGCGGTTGCGCTGTTTACGGAGGCGACCCCGAATCGTCTTCAGCTCCGGACTCGCGTCGTCCGTCAGGTCGCCGGACGCGTCAACTTTCTTGCGCACATCCGCGCACTCACGATTCCAGTTCGCGGAGCCGCCGACAATCGCCGACAGGGCGGGGTACGGTCCATTGGTAGCGGTGGTCACCGCCCGGCAGACCCGCTCGACCGACCCCAAGAAGGTGACGAGGCTGACGAGTTGCGCCGGTTCCAGCGGATGTGCCTCGATCACCAGCGCATCCAGGGTCTTGCGCAGATTCTGCGGGGCTTCGAGGGGGAGCGGGCCGTTCGCGGCCGCGAACCGAACCGCCTCTGTGGTGTGCGCCAGCGCGGTCCGTACCGCCCGCGGGTCGGTCAGCGGGCGCAGCCGATGTAGCGCCTCCGCTCCGAGCGGCGTCAAGGCGCAGCTCACCACTGCCTCAACGATTCGGTCGAACTCGAGGGTGGTGAAGGTTCCTGTGTGCATCGAACTCGGCGAATGCCGGGCAACGGCAATCAGGCGGCGGCACCGCCCGGTTTGGCGACGCGCAACCGGTGCGTGGCCGGCCCAGGCACGGCGCCGGCACAAACTGGTCGAATGAGTCCGCCGAACCGTCCATCAAAGCCGGACTGGCGCGGATGTTGAGTGAAATTCGAGCGACCTCACGCATGCAGCCTCTTCTCACGGATCGCCAGCGGGTCGATCTCTGATGAGCGCCATGCGAGGAGTCGAACTTCACAATTTACCACGGTCCTGCCACGCCGCTCAAGTGCCCCCACTGGTTAGCAGTAGTAGCGGACGTCCCGCTCCATTCGACCGACGCTAGTCCCCTGCAACCGTCATTCCTTGCCTACGTCGCCAGCGGGGCATCCCGCCTGAATGCGTTGTTCCGCGGTCACAAATACCCAATTTGCTCCCTTGTCACGCCTTTTCAGCCGCGCGCCGCGCTACCGACTCATACAACGAATGACGGTTGCAGGGGACTATTACTAGGCGTGGTTGATCCGGCTCGCCAACGCTGCCGCCCCGAATCCGTTGTCGATGTTGACGACCGCGACCCCGGTCGCGCAGCTGTTCAGCATGGACAGCAGCGCGGCGACGCCACCGAAGCTCGCGCCGTAGCCGACGCTGGTCGGGACGGCGATGACCGGCGTCGAAATGAGTCCGCCCACCACGCTCGCCAGCGCCCCGTCCATGCCCGCCACGACGATGACGACCCGGGCCTGTTCCAATTGCGCCCGCTCGGCCAGCAGACGGTGCAGACCAGCCACACCGACATCGTCCAACCGCGCAACCCGGTTGCCCATGACGTCGGCGGTCACCGCTGCCTCGTCGGCAACTGGGTGGTCGGCGGTGCCGGCTGACGCAATGAGGATGGTGCCATGCCCGGTCGGTTCTGACTCGGTGGTGTGGTTGATGTGGCTAATGATGTGCGCGCTCTCATGAAACTGCGCCCCAGGCACCCGATCGCGGACGACCGCGTAGGCCTCGGCGTCGGTCCTCGTGACCAACAAGCGGTGCCCGGCGGCGACGATCGTCTCCGCGATTCGAGCGATCTGGTCCGGTGTCTTGCCCTGACCGAACACCACCTCCGGGAACCCCTGTCTGATAGCTCGGTGGTGGTCAACGCGGGCGAAGCCCACGTCCTCGAACGGCGCCGCCCGCATCGCGTCGGCCAATCTGGCCTGGGCGGTGTCCACCGTCAACGCGCCGGTTCGCACGTCTTCGAGGAGCGCCTTGATTCGTTCCGGTTTCATGCCGCGATGCGTGGCGTTGGGACCTGAGGACACGACCGTATGTCCCGTCGGTTTCATCGGCGCCGGGTATCTGATCTATCTTACACAGGCTGGCGGTCCGGCCGGGTGTTCCGATTTTCGCCGGAGTGGCTGCGGTCTGTGACTACATTGTAGATTTCACCGCCGAGCGGATGACGTTGGCGCTATTCACCAGCCACACCCGCCTGGGGCGGCCCAGACGGTCCGATCGCCGCGCGGCGGTCGCCATGAACGAGAACAGACGATGACGACGCAGGCAAGCGCAGCCGTCGGGCTCGAGGGGGTCGTCGCGACCTCCTCCAAGCTTTGCTACCTCGACGGGCAACGCGGCGTGCTGGCATATTGTGGGCACGATATTCACGATCTCGCGCGACAGGCCACCTTCGAGGAGGTCTGCTACCTGCTTTGGCATCGCCGCTTGCCCACCCGGGCCGAATTGGGCGACCTTCAGACCGAGTTCGCGCGGGCCAGACCGCTCCCGGCCGCCGTCGTCCGCATGATGCGGTCGCTGCCCTCCGGGCACGCGATGGACGCCGTGCGGACGCTGGTGTCCGGGCTGGCGCACCATGATCCGGATGCCGGAGACGATTCGCCCGCCGCCTCACTCCGCAAGTCGGTGCGTCTGACCGCGCAGGTTGGCACCCTCGTCGCGACCCTCGGCCGGCTCTCGGCTGGAGGTGGTCAGATCGATCCGGACCCGGTGCTCGGCCATGCCGCGAACTTCTTGTATATGCTGACCGGAGACCGTCCCGGTGCCCTCGCCAGTCGCGCCTTCGATGTCGCGTTGACGCTGCACGCCGACCACGAGCTGAACGCCTCGACCTTTGCCGCCAGAGTGGCCGCGGCCACCCTCACCGACCTGCACTCCACCGTGGTGGCCGGCGTCGCCACGCTGAAAGGACCGTTGCATGGCGGCGCCAACGCCGAGGTGATGAAGATGCTGTCGGCCATTGGTGAGGATGCCGACGACGAGCGGGTGGAGACGACGATACGCGGGATGCTGGCCCAGAAGCAGAAGGTGCCTGGGTTTGGACACCGGGTGTACCGGACTGAGGACCCACGCGCCACCCACCTACGCCAGATGTCTCGTGATTTGGGTGAGCAGGCTGGTAACCGTCGCTGGTTCGAGATGTCCCAACGCATCGAGGCGGTGATGCAGGAGGATACCGGGATACACGCGAACGTCGATTTCTATTCGGCGTCGACCTACCACACCCTCGGCATCGCGGTCGAGTTGTTCACACCGATCTTCGTCGTCAGCCGCGTTGCGGGGTGGACGGCGCACGTGCTCGAGCAATACGCCAACAATCGTCTGATCAGACCCCGCGCGGAATACACAGGCCCCGAGTACCCGCAGACATTCGTCCCACTAGCCCAGCGCTAGGTTGTCCTGTTTTCCTGCCGAGGTGTCCGCCTGGACCGCGTTGCTTCCTCGGTCACAGCCCGCCTGGCTGGGCCTTCCCGAGACGGGGCTGCGCCCCGAATCCCACGCGACGACTACGCGGGGACCCCGAGTGCCCCACTCCGCCGCCGCGGGGCGCGCATTGTCTCGCGCCTTCGCCGTGCCAGCCCCTCACACCCGGGGCGTGAAGCCTCGCGCCGGAAACGGCCGTCATCGCGAGACGGGCGCCGCGGGAGGGGTGTGGTATGCCGCGGCGAGGTGGCTTGACAGTCACACCTGGGCGGGCGGTGGGAACGGGCATCTCGGTCCGCGAACCGTCGGAGACGAGCCGGAGCGCCGGCGGTGCCGCCGGCGAGGACCGTGCGCGGGCGCGGAGTTTTAGCGCCGGGTCTGGGACCAGCTTCCCGCTCGCTTTTCCCTCGGTGTTGGGACCAGGCACCCGTTAGCCCGCGCCAAGCGCTGTGAGGGCCAAGGTGAGGAGGGTTGGGCTCGTCGACCGGTTCGCGGACCGAGATGCCCGCTCCCACCGCCGCGAACGCACCGGCGCGTCTTGCGACCGCGGAGTGGCGCACTCGGGGTCCCCGCTGAGGTTCGGGTGCAGCCCCGTCTGAAAAGGTCGCGGACCATGCGGACTATAATGATGGTCCTGCATGGACCAACGGTACATTCGGAATTTTTCCATAATTGCGCACATCGATCACGGGAAGTCGACACTCGCCGACCGGTTTCTTGAGATCACCGGCGCCCTCCAAGCACGGGAGATGGAGGCGCAGGTGCTCGACTCGATGGACCTGGAGCGCGAGCGCGGCATCACGATCAAGGCGCATTCCGTCAGGCTGACTTACGTCCCGGAGGGCGGCGTGCCGCATGTGCTGAACCTGATCGACACGCCAGGGCACGTCGATTTCTCGTACGAAGTGACCCGGGCGCTGACCGCCTGTGAGGGAGCCCTGCTGCTGGTGGACGCCTCGCAGGGGGTCGAGGCACAAACCGTCGCGAACGCCTATCTCGCCGTCGACCAGAATCTCGAGATCATTCCGGTTGTCAACAAGATCGATCTGCCGGGTGCCCAGCCCGACGAAACGATGCGCCAGATCGAAGAGATCGTCGGTCTTGACACGGCCGACGCCATCCTGGCCAGTGCCAAGGCGGGGCGGGGCACTCGCGAGGTGCTCGATGCGGTGATCCGTCGCGTGCCCCCACCAGACGGCGACTCGGACGCGCCGCTGAAGGCACTGATTTTCGACTCCTGGTACGACTCATATCGCGGCGTCACGATGCTGGTCCGCGTCCTCGACGGCGCGATCCGGCCCAAGATGAAAATACGGTTGATGGCCCGGGGACTGGACCACGAGGTCGAGCAGGTCGGGGTGTTTTCACCCAAGCCGGTGATCATGCCGGAGTTGGGCGTCGGCGAAGTCGGCTTCGTGATCGCCGGCATCAAGACGGTAAGCGACGCCAAGATCGGAGACACGCTCACCGAGACGTCGCGCCAGACCGCCACCCCGTGCGACGGCTTCACCGAGATGAAGCCGATGGTGTTCGCGGGGCTCTATCCCGTCGAGGGTCACCAGTACGCCGAGCTCCGAGAGGCGCTCGAAAAGCTCCAATTGAACGACGCGTCGTTCTTCTTCGAGCCGGAGACATCGGCCGCGCTCGGGTTCGGCTTCCGCTGCGGGTTTCTTGGGTTGCTCCACATGGAGATCACCCAGGAGCGACTCGAGCGTGAGTACAACATGGACCTCGTGACCACGGCGCCCGGTGTCCTGTATCGGGTGACCACCACTGACGGCGAAACGTTCGAGGTCGACAGCCCCGCGAAGCTTCCTGACGTGGGACGGATCGCGACGCTCGAGGAACCGGTGATCACGGCGATGATCTTGACCCCGGCCGACCATGTCGGCGCGATCTTGCAACTGTGCCAGGACAAGCGGGGGGTACAAAAGGGACTCGAGTATGTCGCCTCGAATCGCGTGATGATCACCTACGAGCTGCCTTTCAACGAAGTGGTGCTTGATTTCTACGACAAGCTGAAGACACTGTCGCGCGGCTATGCGTCGCTCGATTACCATGTCACCGGTTACTGGACGTCGCCGTTGGTCAAACTCGATCTGCTGGTGAACGAGGAGCCGGTCGATGCGCTGTCGATCATCGTGCACAAGGAGTCGGCGTATCTGCGTGGCCGGTCGCTGGCGGTCAAGCTGCGGAAGCTGATTCCGCGGCAGATGTTCGACGTGGCGATTCAGGCGACGGTTGGGGGCCGCATCATCGCGCGCGAGTCGGTCAAGGCGATGCGCAAGAACGTCCTGGCCAAGTGCTACGGTGGCGATATCAGCCGAAAAAGGAAGCTCCTGGAAAAACAAAAAGAAGGAAAGCGTCGCATGAAGCGAGTCGGTCGCGTGGAGATTCCCCAAGAGGCGTTTCTTGCGGTCCTGACCGTGGATGACGACTGAGTCCGTTCCATGTCCTTTCAGAAGTCGACGTCTCGGGAGTACTTCGAATCGATCGTCATCGCGGTGATCCTCGCGTTGTTCGTGCGGACGTGGGTCGTTCAGGCCTTCAAGATCCCCACCGGGTCGATGGAGCAGAACCTGCTGATCGGTGATCACCTGCTGGTCAACAAGTTCGTTCACGCCCCGATCGGCTCCGCCGCCGAGCGATGGCTGCTGCCAGTGACGGACGTGCGGCGGGGAGACGTGCTCGTGTTCAAGTATCCGGAGGAGCCGGAGCGCGATTTCATCAAGCGGGTTGTCGGTTTGCCGGGGGAGACCGTCGAACTGCGGCGGTCTCGTCTGTTTATCGACGGTGAGCCGGTCGATGAACCCTATCTCGATTTGATGCGGCCGGACGGACAGGTGCCCTACGACATGCGTGGTACGTTCGGTCCGCAGAGCGTACCTGCCGGTCACCTGTTCATGATGGGCGACAACCGTGGCGATTCACAGGACGGTCGGTATTGGGGTGCGCTCCCGATGGAGTACGTCAAGGGACGGGCCTTCGTGATGTATTGGTCTTACGAATCAGAGAGCGAGTTCTATCGAGACGTCGGGGTAGGGGCGACGCTACGCCGTCTGACCGCGGGAGTCATGCACTTTTTCACGCGTACCCGCTGGGAGCGGATCCTCATGGCGGTGCCGTGACGCGGGTTCTGACGGGGGAGAACGTCACCTCATCGTGTGTCTCCACCGGGGTAGTCCATCGCTCAACTCTCACTCGACGGACTATCCACCCTGTGGCGCCGGTTCGCTTCCGCCCGGAGCCTCGCCGCGGCCGCCAGAATCGTTACTGCTGTACTGTCGGTCGTTGCCACGGGGCCCTGCAGTGCCCTCAGCCAGGGCTGACCCCCGGCGACGCCACAGGTCGGGGCCTAGGTCCGAACAGGGCGGTACCGACTCTGATCATTGTCGCCCCCTCTTCGATGGCGACTTCGAGGTCGTGGCTCATCCCCATCGACAGTTGGTCGAGCCGCAGGTCTTGCCCTGTGGTGGTCGCGAACTCGTCGCGCAGCTGCCTGAGCCGGCGAAAGAACGGGCGAGCCTGTTCGGGATCCTCCGACCAGGGAGGGAGCACCATGAGGCCGCGGAGAGCGACGGATTCGCAAGATACGGCGGCGTCGACGACGCGGCGGACCTCCCCCTCGGGTGCGCCGTGTTTCGTGGACTCACCGGCAAGGTCGACTTGGACGAGCACGTTGAGCGAACGGTGAAGGTCGGTGGCCGCCCGGTCGAGCCGGCGCAGCAGGGCGACGCTGTCGACTGAGTGAATCCAGTCGAACGTCTCGGCCGCCGCGCGGGCCTTGTTCGACTGCAGATGCCCGATAAGATGCCAGGCGATGCCACGCCCGACCGTGGCGGCTCGCTTGCGTGAGGCTTCCTGGACCTTGTTTTCCCCCAGTTCGAAGAGACCGGCCGAGACGGCCGCTTCCACATGGTCGACCCCGAACGTTTTCGACACCGCCACCAGGCGGATATCCGCCGGCGCTCGGCCGCTGCCGGCGGCGGCGGCGGCGACCCGGGCGGTGACGGTGGCGAGGTTTGCGGCGATGTGTCCTGCAAGGTCCATGGCGGCGGCGCGGCCGATTACCGTCCCAGGGCTTCGAGGCGGCGTCTGGCGTCTTCCACGAACTCGCCGTCCGGCGACGCTCCGACGTAGCGGGTCAACGACCGGGTGGCGGCCGCGGCGTCTCCGGCGACGTCCCCGGCCCGGCCCAGCCAGTAGTGGGCGTCGACGAGCGTAGCGTCCGCCGCCAA
>CAUZAY010000125.1:0-11962 GCA_963577695.1 Vicinamibacteria bacterium
TGGCGCAAGGAGGGAGCATGCGGGCGGCACGTGACCGACGAAGCAACGCCGCCACACGGACGCCTGGCCAGGAAACCCTAGTGGACGACCTGGTCGTCGGTGGTCTCTTCCATCCAGTCGTCGATCGGTTCGAGGTGGGGAATTTCAAGGGCTCGCACAGACCTGATGGCCATCTGCAACGCCTCGTCGGCCGTGCACGCAGTTCCCTCGTCGCGAAGACGGGCACGCGTCTGCCGGAGCTGGCGGAGCACCTGCGCCCGGTCGAACCGCTGGCCTTCACAATGCTCACAGAAACCCATGCTGCCAATCCCTTTCGTCGTCGCCCCATCGCGACCCGGTCACGAACCTCAGGATGACAGATCTGGGCGTCAAGCGCCAGCCGCGCCACCTCCCGCGATGACTCTGATATCATCGCCTCGGCGCACCCCAGGCGGGACAGTGGCGACCCATGTTTGAGACACCGACGTTCGGCTACGCATCGAAAACCACTGGTTTCATTGGGACTCTCGTCACCAGGCGCTTGGCACGGTGTATGCATCACAAAGAGGTGGCAGTCTGCGACGAAAGGAGCAGGTTATGACACGTCTCGCACTCGTTTTCTCAAGTATCCTCCTCCTGGTGGCATGGTCCACGCCGATCGACGCCGGGGCGCAGAACCGTGCGCGTCAGCGAGGTTCCGGTGCGTCGCAAGGACAGCGGTCTCAGGGCCGGGCGCCCTCACGTGCCGCCGCGCCGCAGCGTCGGGAACCGTCCCGAGCGAGGGCGCCCCAGCGGCGGGCACCGTCGAGGGCAAGCGCGCCCCAGCGTTCCTCGCCAGGCCGGGCCCCCGCGGCCCGCGCCCAGGGTGGCCGCTCGAACGGCGGATCGCAACAACCCCGTGCCAATCGTCGCGCGCCGCGCCGCGATGGACCTGACGTTGGCCGCGCCGGACGCGGCGGCGGCTCAGCGACCACGTCCCGCGCCGGCAACGCGAACGCTCAGCCGCCACGCGGTGGCAACCGGGCGGTCGGACTACGGAGCCCTGCTGCGGGACCCACGGCGACGGCCACTGGAAACCGCTCCGGCCGGAACGGCACGCGTGTGATTTCACCGCGGGGGAACAGCGCACCGGTCGTTGGTCGGCAGGGCGGGCGGGGCCAGGGCGGTCCAGACGGCCGTCGCGCCGGCACTGGCGTGCGTGCGGGCGGCGGGCCAGCAGGGAACACGCGCATTGCCGGCGAACGCGCCAATCGTCAGCCGCGGAACGGCAACGTGGTCGGCTCGGCGATGCGCCGTTCAGCGCTGCGCTCTAGACCGATCGTCGTCAACAACAACTACGGCAACGGCGGACGACGAGGCGGAAGAGGGTATACCGCGTATCGTGGACGCCACAACTACGGCCGTCAGCACATCTACGGCTCGTACTTCTACTTCCCCGGCTACAGCACCTTCAACATCGGCATTGGCTACGGGTCCGGCTACCGGTATGACCCGTACTGGCATGGCTCCTACGGCAACAGCTATGGCTACGACGCCTATGCGTATCCGTCGTACGGGAACAACTACTACACCGGCAGTCTGCGCCTCAAGGTGCAGCCACGGTTCGGTGAGGTCTTCGTAGACGGATATTACGTCGGCGTGGTCAACGACTACGACGGCATATTCCAACGGCTGCGTTTGGAAGAGGGGCCGCACCACATCGAGATCGTAGAAACCGGTTTCGTGCCGCTAGAGTTAGACGTGCTCATCTTGCCTGGCGAGACGATCACCTACGAGGGCTACCTGAGTCCCCTGTAGCGCCGGGTAATCAGTCACGACGCTCCTGAGCGGACCCCGTCTCCCCGACCGTTTTTGGGGGGGGGCGGGGCCTTTTTTCGTCCGCGGCTCGGGCGGGAGTGGGCCGGACGCGGTCCTCACGTCGGAACGTCCGCGCGCGACCGGCCGCAACTCCAGCACTCACTGAATTGGGCTTCAACCGACTCGCCGCACGGACAGTCCCAGGTCACGTCGTCGCTCGCCGCCGGCGGCGCCCCGCGACGGTACTCGTCAGCCAGCGCTTGGGCTCGGTCGAGGCGCTCGTCGTCGAACACCCACACCGACGGCCGCACTTCCATCCGGAACAGCGTCCCCCCCTGCAACGGGACCACGTCGTCGCCACGCACGACGGCCGAGATCCCCTCCTGCTCGAGCAACGCCTTGAGCATGTGGGCATCAATGCCGTTGGCTGCCGTGTAGATTTTCGCGAGATCCGACATCGCACCTCCCGTCGCCCCTGATCGATGCTTCTCTATCGTAGCCGCCCGGCCGTCAGGTGTGGCCCTGCCACCGCCCAGGGTCGCCGCCGGGCCGAACGACATCAGCCGCCCCTCCGTATAATCTCAGTGATGTCCCACTCCCGCCGCGCCCGCCAGTTCTGGGATACCGATACGAAGGATCTGACCGCGGACGATTTTCAGCGATTGTTCACCCGCGACGCGCGGGACGCCTACGACTACTTTCGACCCGGAACGCTGAGCGGGCTCCCTGGCACCGGCGACTGCTCGCGCAGTCGCACTCGATCGTCGACCTGCGCGACGGACATTTTGAGTACGTCAACGCCGGCCAGACTCCGCCGATGCTCCGCCGGCAGAACGGCACGGTCGAGAAACTGTCGACGGGCGGCATCGCGCTGGGCATGTTCGATCAGTCGGTGTACGAGCAGTCGGAGACCCGATTGGAGGCCGGCGACCTGCTGGTGGCGTACAGCGACGGCATCACGGAGGCGGAAAACCGGGCTGGTCAGCCCTTTGACGAGGACGGCCTCGAGCGTGCGATCCACACCTACGGGAGCTCGCCGGCCCCAGACCTCGCCCGCACGTTGTTCACGATCGTGGAGCAGCACGCGGGTGACATGAAAATGGTGGACGACCTGACCATCGTCGTCGTGAAGCGGACCGACGCGATACCACCGCCCGTGCCTGCCGACGGGTGACGACAGCGGGCCAACGCGGTTGACCAACTTGGCCGAATTGACGATGCTGAGAGGCTTGAGAACATACAAAACCATCCCACTCTCCGAAAGTCGCCTACCTCGCCCGAGCCTCGTGGCGGCCCTCGTTGTCGGTCTGCTCGCGTCGGCCACCGACGCGACCGCTCAGCGTGTCTTCGTCGGGGCGAACGGCGGCCTCCAACTCTCGACCACCGACTTCTCGGACAACGTCGTATTCACCGAGTTCGTCGAAGAGGGCGATCTCGACGCGACCTACGCCATTGACACTGGGCAGGCCATCGATGTGGGCGGGGGGTCGTGCTCGGGAAGGGCCTGGCCCTCGGCGCCGGGCACACGCGGTTCGACCAGAACCACGACGCGGGTGTGGACGCCCGTGTGCCGCATCCGTTCTTCTTCGACCGTGCGCGCTCCATCAGCGGCGAGGCGCTCGACCTGACCCGGCAAGAACACGCCTTCCACCTGCAACTGCGTTGGTTCCTGCCGGTCCCGGGCCCCGTGCGACTCGCGGTGTTTGGTGGACCATCGTTCTTCTGGGTCGATCAGGATCTCGTTACGACCGTCAGCTTCACGCACAGCTTTCCGTTCGACACCGCCAGCTTCAGCGGCGCCGCGACCCGGGGCCAATCCGTGTCGGAGACCGGCTACCACGCGGGCGCCGACGCCACGGTCTTCTTCTCGAAGTTTATCGGGGTGGGTGGACTCGTGCGGCTCTCGCACGCGTCGGTCGACCTCGTCTCCCAAGACGATGGACGGTTCTCCGTAGACGTCGGCGGACTGCAAGTCGGAGGCGGACTACGAGTGCGCTTCTAGGGTTTCCTGGCGAGGCGTCCGTGTGGCGGCGTTGCTTCGTCGGTCACATGCCGCCTCCTGCATGCTCCCTCCTTGCGCCTGGCCAGACGAACGCCTCGCCAGGAAACCGGATGGGGTGTCACAACCCGTGAGGCCCTGTGGCGCAGGCCTTCAGGACTGCGATCGCACGGCTAAAAGCCGTGCGCCACCACGGGGTGCGGCACGGTGCCGCAATGGCCGACTCCCCCGTCCAGGTCCTCTAGTCCTCTAGCGCGCCTCGACTTTGATATCCAACTCGGCGCCGAAGAGCATCGTGCGGTCGCGGTCTCGGGCGGCCCAGCGCAGCAGGGTCTCGGGGCTTGGCTCGACCATGCCTTGGAACGACTCGACGCCGTTCGTGGTCACGCGCACGGGCCTCGTGAAATCGAACTGTTCGGGCGAGAGCAGCAGCGTGTAGCGGCGCACCCCCCGGGTGACCACCTCGATGTCGTTGTCGTTGCGCGCGAGTTGTGCGCGGCCTGACGCGTCCGATCGTGGAAACGCTTGCCGGGGCGGCGGCGCCTCGCCCGGCTCCACCGGCATCAGCACGAACGACAACCGCTCGCCGTCCCGCTGCACCGTCACGGGAAACCCCGGGCCATCGGGTGGCGTCTGCACCGCCGTTCGCAGGTTGTCCACGTTCCCCACCGAGACGCCGTTCATCTCGACGAGCACGTCGCCGGCGCGCATCCCGGCCGCCTCGGCCATCGAGTCCGGCAGAATATCCACGAGCTGCACGCCGTCGCCGGTATCGAGCTCGCCGATCATGTTGAACCCGAGCGGCGCCTGCGGGGCCGCACCCCCGATGGCGTTGAAGTCGTCGAATTTCGTGTCGCCGTCGACGCTCCCCAACTCGGTAATGACGAGCCAGTGTGCTCGATTGAAGCGCTCGATTGATTCGGTCTCCCAGACCAGACGGTCGGGGAGCGGCCGACGGTTCTGAGCGACGAGGAACGCGGCGACATTCGGGCTCTCCTCGTCCCACCAGTTCATGTTGTGCTCGCCCTCCGGCTTCGGCGTGAACTGCAGAAACACCCCCGCATCGACGAACAACTGAAAGAACGGTGCGACGGAGCTGACCGGATACAGCCGGTCCTTCCCGCCGTTGATGGCGAAGAACGGCTTGTTCCGTAGGTTCGTCACATACATCTGCCCATCGGCGTTGGTCGACCGATTGGCGAGCACCACCGGGTGCCCATTGAACGAGACGAACGAGGCCCACGGTGTGGGCGCCTTGAAGGCGTGATAGAAGACGCCGGTGGCGCCGTCGGAGACGCCCATCAGATGCACCGCGTTCTCGTTGACGTTGTAGCGGCGCTTGAGGTCGTTGAGCATGCCGGCCAGGTTCTCGATCTGATTCGCCTGCCACCACATCGCCTCGGCCCAGGACTCGGGAAAGACGACGATGGCGTCGTCCCGGACGTGCCGGTCGGTATTGCGCCAGAACCGGGCTTCCTCGCGCCGGGGGCGAGAGACGCCGCCGTGCAGATACACGTGAACCGGATACCGGCGCGTGGCGTCATAGGCCTCGGGGACGTGGACCTCGTAGCGGAACTCGACGCCATCGGCATTCTCGCGGCTCAGCACCTGTCGCCCGCGTGGGGCGTCGGGGTCGTAGACGGCGCCGGCCCGCACCCGGGTAAACAGCGGTCCGATGTCTGGATCGAGCGCCAGAATCGACTCGACGGCATCGTCCGCCTCGTCGCCGGGGGCCGCGGCCCACAACGCCTCAACCGCCGAATCCAGGTCCTGAGCGCGCACCGGCGCCGAACCACAGCCAAGACACAGCGTCACCGCCGACACCACGATCGCGCGGCGCCCCGTCTGCGGGTCCGTATGGAGCCCCATTTCGCCTCCTTCGTCCCGAACCTATTCACCCGACGTGCTGCGTGACACGTCGCCGGCTAGACCGTGCGTCGACAGGAAACGGTCGATCGTCTCGAAAATCGCGACCGTTTGCTCTCGGTTGAAGCCGCCGTGACGCCCGCCCGGCACCGTATGCAGCTCGTTCGCGACGGAGAACTTCGCCAGTTCTTCGTGAAGCCGAACCCCGTGCTGATACGGCACGGTCGGGTCCGCATCGCCGTGGATGCTGAGAATCGGTGGGAGCCCCGCACGCACGTAGCTCAGGGGCGACACCCGGTCGGCGATCTCCAGACGATTGGGCAGGCTGCCCATCCAGGTCACCGCGTAGGTCTTCATGTTGTCCCCGTCGAGCAGGTCGGCCACATCCGTGATGCCATACCAGTTGATGATGGCCGCCACCGACAGCGGATCAGTACCCGGGCACTGGCGGTCGAGACCGGCGGAGGCTGGGATCATGCCGGTCGTCAACGCGAGATGGCCTCCGGCCGAGTTGCCGGTGACGACGATACGGTCGGCGTCGATGTTGTACTCCTCAGCGTTCCTCATCACCCAACGTAGCGCGCAGAGGCAATCCTCGACCGCAGCCGGGGCGAGCGAGACCTCCGCGAGCCGGTACTGGACGTTGACGACGGCCCAACCCTTCTCGAGCCAGGGCAGCAGCCGCAGCACGTTGCCTTCCTTGGACCCGCCCGTCCAGCCGCCCCCGTGGATATACATCAGCACGGGGGTCGGCCCATCCGCGCCCCGCGGCAGATAGAGGTCCACCGTATTCTCGCGATTGTTCGCCTTTAGATAGGTGACGTTGGGCACCACCCGATACGTGTTCGACAGATGCGACGCCCAGGTCTCGGTGTCACTGAGTTGGGCCGACGCGCCGCCTGCGCCCACCACCATCGCCGCTGTCACCACCGCCGCCATCCGCAATGTGGTCATCTTCATCGGGTGTCCTCCTCGCAGGCCTGAAGGCCTGCGCCGCCGAATCGACATGGTCAACAACGCGCGAAGCACTCCGCCCGTGGACTACCCCGCAACCCTTCCAACGCTTCACCGGTGCCCAGACCCTTGTGGGGCACGGCTTCAGCCGTGCCTCGACCGCCCCGAACCCAGCCCGGGCTACGGCTGGCCGCCCGCGCCTTCCGTGGTACCGGACGTCGGGGTGAGCACGGTCGTCCGCTCGGTGACCGAATCAATCTTCGAGCGGCTATAGAAGATGGGGAAATACTTCCCGCGCGCCCACAACTCGAAGAGGTCGCGGTAGTGTGGGCTGTCCGGGTTCCCGGACTGGCCCGGCGCGTTGAGCCCCACCGAATTGTCCCAGTCCGACGTGTCGGCGACGATCATGAACGACGCCCCGGACGTCTGATTGTCGCCCCCGCCGGTGTTGTGCACAGTCCCGCTGGAGCCCCCGCGCGGCAATGGCCCCACATCGATCCGACGTCGCACATCGGGACTAACCGCGGCCGTCATCGGGTGACGGATCAAGGCGTGCTTGTAGTCCTCCTGCCCGTACTGCCAGGTGGTCATGTCCGGCCCCAGACGCTCGGTCAGGCTCGTCAGCGTCTCGGCCAGACTGTCCCGCAATAGGGCGTCCCGCCCCGCCACCGGTCGGTCACCGAAACGCCCGTCGGGCGCCAGCAGCCAGTCGATCAGCCGTTTGTTGTTGACACTCCGGATGAAGTCCTGCGCCGCCTCAGGCACCAGGGTCGCGTGGACGTTGTCGCGTAACCGGCGTTCGAAGGTGGCATAGATGGCCGCCGCCACCGAGTCTTTGTCCAGCACGTAGTCCCAGTCGAGCAGCCGGTCGCGCAGCGCGGCGACCGCGGGGTCGGCAATCTCGACCTCCCGCAGCAGTGGCACGATGTTCCGGCCGGCCACGGTCAGCTCGTCGTGCTGAAACCGCATGCTGTCGGCCACGGTCATGTGCCGGGAGGCGTCGAGCAGTTCCTCCACGCGCGCCGCCCGCATCTGGTCACCCCACGTGTAGTGCAGCGCCTCCCAGTACGGATACCCGTCCGGGACGGTGTAGTTGTTGGCCGTACCGTAGAACCCCTTCTCGGGATTCACCAGGTTGGGCAACGCCTTGATGGGGAGATACCCGTCCCACTCGTAGCGCCCGTCGCCTGGCACCGGCACGAGGCCGCTGTGGGTGCGCCGAATCGGCGACACGCCGACCGCCTGATAACCGATGTTCTTCTCGCGGTCGGCCCAGACCATGTTCTCGGAGGGAATCCGGCTATAGGCGCAGGCCTCGCGGAATTCCTCCCACGTCTGGGCCTGATCCATCCGTAGACTGGCCAGATACGGGGCCGAACCGTAGTCCAGCCAGGCGGCGCGCAACGCGTAGGCCTTGTGGTTCGCCGTGTCCTCGTAGAGCACGGGCCCGTGGCGCGTGTATTTCAGCTCGACCTCGGCCGCCGCCTCGCCCTTGACCGGCACGGTGTCGGCAACGACACTCATCGGCTCCCAGCGGTCCAGATAGCGGTATTCGTTCGTGTTCGCCGGGTTGGTGTCGTAGACGTAGAGGTCTTCGTTGTCCTGGCCGAAGATGGTCAGGCCCCACGCGCCATACTCGTTGTGTCCGATCGACACCCCGGGCAGCACCGGTTCGCCCCCGCCGATGACGTTCCAGCCGGGCGCCACCAGGTGAACCCAGTAGCGCAGCGACGGCGCTCCCTGCGAGCGGTGCGGGTCGTTGGCCATCATCGGAAACCCGGTGATGGTGCGGCTGCCGGCCACGACCCAGTTATTGCTGCCGATGGCGTCGTAGTCCTGCTGCTCCAGATCGATCTCGCTCGGCATCGCGGCCGCGAGCCGTTCGAAGGTGTCGGCGTCGCCGCGGTACGCGGCCGCGACGTCTTCCGGCTGGAACCGGAGACTCCGGCGATGCGCGCGATACAGATCGAGGATGTCATCGGTCAGGAGCGAGACATCGATGGCCGGGTCGATCGTCAGGTCCGGATCGCCGTAGTAATAGTTCAGCTCCTTGACCGCATCGGCGCCCAGCAACGCCACGGCGCGGGCGTTATTGATCTCGGAGGTGACGTTGCCCACGAGCCCCTGATGACGCGAGATGACCACTTCCGGGGTCCAGTGCTGCGGACTGATGTCGAGCAACTGGAACTCCAGCGGCAGCAACGCCGGATTGGCGGCCGTCTCGTCGATGTAGGCGTTGATACCCTGGACGAACGCGGGAATGATCACGTCGCCGTGGTCGTGATAGTGGTTGAGCTCGGTCGCCAGGTCTCCGCGGAATCGATGGAGTCTTGCCCCGATGTCCCGTTCGAGCTCCCGCGGCCCCAGGATCTCGGCCACGGTGCCGGTGGCCTGACGGCGCCAGACCTCGAACTGAAACAATCGGTCGCGGGCGGCGGCATAGCCCTGGGCAAAGAACAAGTCTGCCTCGTTCTCGGCGTAGATGTGATTGATGCCCCAGCGGTCGGTGACGATCTCGACCGGCGACGCCAAGCCGGCCGTCCGCAGGGTCTCCTGCTGGGCCACGGCGACGGCGCCATGGCTGGTGGTCAGGCACGTCAGGCCAACGGCCACTGCGACGACGAACTGGGTGCGGCGCAGCATGGATTGGGCCCTCTCTGTCGCGGATTGTCTCGATGGTCGGTGTCGGGACGCATTATAATCCCGGCGCTCAGGAAGATGATGGCGATATGACTAGCGCTCCCGATGCGTCCGCTCAGCGGTCCAAGCTCCTCACGTCAGAAGACTGGTGGGCCATCTGGCTCGGCGGTCTGCTGATCGCGCTCACCGCGGCGGGCGTCATCACCGGGGTGGCCGGGGTGGGACGCTGGACGGGCGACCCGACCGCCGCGTTCGCCGGACGTATCCTCCCCATCGCGGTCCTGGGCATCGGGTTCGCGCTGATCACCGCGATCGCGGCGCAGATCATGGGCGGGTCGTTCATGGTCCACCAAACCGGCTTCATCCCATTGTTCCTGCTGGCGGTCGTGGCCTATTTTGTCGCCAACCAGACCGGAATCCGCGCGGTCGGGGTGGGCTACGCCTTCTGGGCGCTGCTGCTGGGGTTGCTCATCTCGAACACGGTCGGCACCCCGGGGTGGCTGAAACCGGCGATCCGAAGCGAGCTCTACATCAAGACCGGGCTGGTGCTGCTCGGGGCCGAGATTCTGTTCAATCGCGTTCTGAGCCTCGGCCCACCAGGACTCTTCGTGGCCTGGCTGGTGACCCCGATCGTCATCTTCTTCATGTACCGCTTCGGCACCCGGGTCTTGAAGATCGCCAGCCCGTCACTCGTGATCGTCATCGCGGCGGCGACCTCGGTCTGCGGGGTGTCGGCCGCCATCGCGGTCGCCGCCGCCGCGCGCGCCAAGAAAGACGAGCTGACGCTGGCGGTCGGCATGACGCTCATCTTCACCGTCATCATGATGGTGTTGATGCCAATCGGCATCCGGGCTATCGGCATGGATCCGATCGTGGGGGCCGCCTGGATCGGCGGCACGGTCGACGCCACCGGCGCCGTGGTGGCGGCGGGCGCGATGCTGGGTGAGGAAGCGGGGCAGGTCGCCGCGGTCGTCAAGATGATCCAGAACATCCTGATCGGCATCGTCGCGTTCCTGGTGGCCGTCTACTGGGTGACGAACGTCGAAAAGTCGGAGGGCAGCACGCAGCCCGCGGCCATGCAGATCTGGATCCGGTTCCCCAAGTTCATCCTGGGCTTCATCGGCGCATCGCTCGTGTTTTCGTTCGTGCTCACCCCGATGATGGGCGAAGAGGCGGTGACCGGCATCCTCGATCTCACGTCGGATTTCCGCGGTTGGTTCTTCTGTCTCGCCTTTGTCAGCATCGGGCTCGAGTCGAACATGAAGCAGTTGATGGGTCAGGTGCAGGGCGGCCGCCCGATTCAGCTCTATCTGGTGGGCCAGACTTTCAACGTGGTGCTGACGCTGGCCGCCTCGTACCTCGCATTCGGAGGCATCCTCTTTGACCGGGTGCTGTAGCGCGCTGCGCGCGCGGGCTTCGGACTTCAGGCTTCGGGCTTCGGCGGGGCCGGTGCGGCTGGTTATTGGACTGGTGGCGCTGGGGGGGCTGGCTTTCGGACTGGCCCACGTGAGCCGGCTGCCTGGTGCGCTGGGCGAGACCGTTCGCGGGAACCTCGCCGCCGACCGGGAGGCGACGGCCCTCTTTTACACGGAAGTCGACGGCTGGGAAGACTGGCGCTCGCGACGCTAAGCAGGACGATTCGGGCTGCTCAAGACTCTCGGGCGACGGTCGAGAGCGCTGTGACCACCTGGCGACTCAAACCACGGTGTATGCTCGCGTCTTCATGGCTGGGATGATTCGCAGACACGTCTACCTGGACGAGCGACACGACCGGATGCTGAAGCATCAGGCCCACGGTCGGGGCGTCACCGAGACACAAGTCATCCAGGAAGCACTCGATCGCATCCCACTGGAGGCTCCGCGCCGGTCGAGAGCGTGGAAACCGCTCGGCAGCGGCCCGACGAGCGCTAGCGTTCATGCGATCGCTGGCCTCACGTCCGGTGGAGAGTGCTCATGCACCCGATTGGGCGCGTAACGATCTGTACAGGGAACGCGCGGGACGGCCCGCGAAGTCCTGACCAACGCCGCCGGCCTCGTCGCGTCGCGAGTCGATTGACATCGCGGTTTCCGTAGTCGCGGGTCTTTCGCCCGCCGCTCGCTCCCGAGAGCGAAACCTCGATGACCACTTCGCCCCGCTACCGTCTCCTCTCCCGCCTGGGCAAAGGCGTCATGGGCGAGGTGTTTCTCGCGGACGACACCAGCTCGGGCGCAAGGTCGCCATCAAGTTCGTGACCGAAGCGCTGGAGGCCGACCCGACGACGCGCGCGCGGCTGCGCCGCGAGGCGCGGGCGGCCGCGGCGCTCGACCATCCCTACATCTGCAAGATTCACGAGGTCGCGGAGGTCGACGGGCGGACCAGCATCGTGATGGAGCATGTGTCCGGAGAGACGCTTCAGGCCACGCTGGGGCGGGGGCCGGTCCCGCCGCGGAAAGCACTCCAGATCGCGAGCGAAATCGCCGAGGCGCTGGACGAGGCGCACCGGCAGCAGTTCGTGCATCGAGACCTGAAGCCGGCCAACGTCATGCTGTCGAACCAGGTGATCGTCCAGGTCATGAAGGATGGAGGCATCGTCGGATTCGTCGCTTCCGGTCTGATCGAGATGGCTGCGGGAATCGCGGCAGCGTGCGGCGCCCGATGGGAGGCCGCTGAGCCGCACTTCGAAACCGCGCTACGCCAGGCGCCGGAGATTCCCCACAGAATCGCTGAGCCCGACGTCCGCCGGTGGT
>CAUZAY010000126.1:0-11958 GCA_963577695.1 Vicinamibacteria bacterium
CCGCGCTGCTGCATTTCTCGGGCGACGAAGACCATCTCATCAAGCGACGGCGTGATCAGCCCGCTCAGCCCGATGATGTCAGCGTTCTCATCGGCCGCCGTCCGGAGAATGGTGTCGCAATGCACCATGACACCAAGATCCACGACGTCATACCCGTTGCACTGCAGCACGACCCCAACGATGTTCTTGCCGATGTCGTGCACGTCACCCTTGACGGTCGCCATCACCACCTTACCTTGCGACGACGCCGTCTCGCCGCCGGCTTGTCGTGCCGCCTCCATGAACGGTTCGAGGTAGGCGACCGCCTTCTTCATAACGCGGGCACTCTTGACCACTTGCGGCAGAAACATCTTGCCGGCGCCGAACAAGTCGCCCACGATCTTCATACCGTCCATCAACGGGCCCTCGATCACGTCGAGCGGTCGACCCAGCGATTGACGTGCTTCCTCCGTGTCCGGCTCGATATGGTCGACAATGCCCCGGACGAGGGCGTGCGAGAGCCGCTCGCCCACTGTGCCCTCGCGCCAGGCCAGGTCGACCTCCCGGGTGGCGCCCGCCTCGCCCTTGACCGTCTCCGCAAACTCCACCATCCGCTCGGTGGCGTCGGGACGGCGATTAAAGATGATGTCCTCGACGCGGGTCAGCAGTTCTGGCGCGATGTCCTCGTACACCACCAGTTGGCCGGCATTGACGATGCCCATGTCCATCCCGGCCTTGATGGCGTGGTACAGAAACGCCGACTGGATCGCCTCACGGACGACGTTGTTGCCTCTGAACGAGAACGACAGATTGCTGACCCCGCCGCTGATGAGCACGCCGGGACAAGATTGCTTGATCGCGCCGATCGCCTCGATGAAGTTGACGGCGTAGTCGTTGTGCTCTTCGAGGCCCGTCGCAATGGCCAGAATGTTCGGGTCGAAGATGATGTCGTGGGGGTCGAAACCAGCGCGCTGGGTCAGCAGCGTGTAGGCGCGGCGGCAAATGCTCACCTTCCGCTCGATCGTGTCGGCCTGGCCGGTCTCGTCGAACGCCATCACCACGGCGGCGGCGCCATAGCGTCTAAGGGTCTGGGCTTTGTCGAGAAAGTCGGCCTCCCCCTCCTTCAGGCTGATCGAGTTGACAACCGCCTTTCCCTGAACGCACTTCAACCCCGCCTCAATCACCGACCACTTCGAGCTGTCGATCATCACGGGAACTCGAGCCACCTCCGGCTCGGTGGCTATCAGGTTGAGAAAGCGCGTCATCGACTGTTCTGAGTCGAGCAGTGCCTCATCCATGTTGACGTCGATGAGGTTCGCACCGCCGCGCACCTGGTCAACCGCCACCTCGGTCGCCGTCGTGAAGTCGTCTGACTTGATCAGCCGAGCAAACCGAGCGGACCCGGTCACATTGGTCCGTTCTCCCACCATTAGAAAATTGCTGTCGTCTCTGACCGTCAAGACCTCGAGACCGCTGAGCCGTGACACCCCCGAGCTACGCGACGGCAGAGGGCGGGGCGCCACCCCGTCGACCGCACGCACGATCGCGCTGATGTGGTCTGGGGTCGTGCCGCAGCACCCGCCCAGGATGTTGACGAACCCACTGTCGGCAAAATCTCTCAGCAGGGCCCCGGTCTGGTCCGGTTGCTCGTCGTATTCTCCGAATGCGTTCGGCAGCCCAGCATTCGGGTACGAGCTGACGTAGCACTCGGCGATGTCCGAGAGCTCGGCCAGATACGGCCGCATGTCGCGCGCGCCGAGCGCGCAGTTGATCCCCACCGAGAGCGGCTGCGCGTGCGCGATCGCGATGTAGAACGCATCGATCGTCTGTCCGGACAGGGTGCGTCCACTCCGATCCGTGATCGTCACCGAGATCATGAGCGGGAGCTCGATCCCGCATGCGTCGAAGACCTCCTGAATCGCCACGAGCGCTGCCTTCGCGTTCAACGTGTCGAAGATGGTCTCCACCAGCAGCAGGTCGCAGCCGCCATCGACAAGGCCCCGCACCTGTTCCGCATACGCCGTCCGTAGCGCATCGAAGGTGCAAGCCCGGAATGTGGGGTCATTGACGTCTGGCGAAATAGACAGGGTGCGATTCGTCGGTCCGATCGACCCCGCGACGAAACGCGGACGCTCGGGCGTGCGTTCGGACCAGGCCGCCGCCGCCTCCGTCGCCAACCGGGCGGCCTCCACGTTCAACTCGTAGGCGAGTGACTCGAGCCCGTAGTCCGCCTGCGCGATGGCGGTGCTGCTGAAAGTATTCGTCTCGATAATGTCGCTGCCGGCCTCCAAGTAGGCGTGGTGAATCCCCGTGATGACATCCGGCTGAGTCAGTACCAGCAGATCGTTGTTGCCTCGCAGATCTTTGGCGTGCCCCGCGAAGCGCTCGCCGCGAAAGGCCGCCTCGTCCAACGTGTGCCGTTGGACCATCGTGCCCATCGCCCCGTCCATGACGAGAATCCGCGACCGCAGCAACGCCTCGATCCGGTCTCGCGTTGAGACATCGAGCCGCGTCGCGTCCGTCGTTCTGTCTGTCATCGTGCTCACTTTCTTCGTGCCCTCGTGGCTGGTCTTGTTCCGATGGCCACCAGCACGCCGAAAGGGCCCGCCCCGGGGTCATCGGAAGGTCCCACCTGCAAGTCGACCAAGCCGGCGTCAGTCATCATCTCTGTCAGCGCGTCGGCGTCGAACCCAAGCCACCGGTCACCCAGGCGCTCCCTCGTCCACTCCTCGGTGTGCGCCACCAGGTCCAGCACGAGCACCCGCCCGTGTTCTCGTACCACTCGGGTTGCCGCCCGCAACGCTTGCCGAGGATCCTCAGCATGATGCAGCGCCTGAGAAAGCAGGGCGATGTCGGCCGCACCGCTCTCGACCGGCGGCTGCTCGATCTCGCCCAGCCGCCACTCGACGTTGGCAATGCGCCGACGCGCCGCCAGATCGCGTGCCCGGTCCAGCACCGGCGCCGAGCGATCGACGGCGATGACATGCGCGGCCCAACGAGCCACCTCGAGCGTCAGAAAGCCTTCTCCGCACCCGAGGTCGACCACGGTGTTCTTGGGCAGGAGCAACCCGAGCCCGCGAGACCACGCTGCCCAGCTTCTCCCGGGGACGAACTGGCGGCGGCCACTGCCGGTCGCGCCACCATGCGTTTCAGCATTGTCGCGACGCTGCCGCAACACCTGTCGCAGCCGCGCCTGGTCCTCTCTCACAATCGCGTCGGTGCCGGCGGCATCGAACCGAGCCTGCAGCAAGGACCACACCGGACCAAGGCGGGCATCGTGCTCATCCGGAGTGGCTCGCAGAAACGTGAAGGCCCCCTCCCGCTCTTCCGACACGAGCCCGGCGTCACGCAGCAACCCCAGATGACGCGACACGCCGGACTGAGCTATCCCCAGTACGGCGGTCAACTCGCTCACGTTCAGACGCTCCTGCGAGAGCAGCCGGAGCAACCGCAGCCGGGCCTCATCTCCAAGGAGACGAAACAGCGTCGTTGCTGCTTTCACATCCATGAATCTATATATATGTATTCATGCTGTCAAGCCGCGTTCGAAACCGAGACCGACGGGATGGCCTCGCGGCGAGGGCGGTCTGGCGTTGCCCGCCAGGCAGAAGGTTGCTAAGCTCGATTGATGGCAACCCGCACCACGCTTACGATTCTGCTCACGGCCAGCCTTCTAATGGTGGCAGTGGCGGCGCAGCAACCGCAGACTCCAATTTTTCGGTCCGGTACCGAAATCGTCGACCTGTATGTCACGGCCACCGACAAGAATGGCCGCCTGGTGCCGAACCTCAGCCAGGAGGATTTCATCATCCTGGACAACGAAGAGCCCCAGGACATCGTACTGTTCGAGAACGAGGTTCGACCAATTACCGTCGTCGTCATGCTGGACACGAGTGCCAGCATGACCCCGCAACTCGACCTGCTTATGGCGGGCGCGGAGCAGTTCCTCATCCGGATGCTCCCGGACGACCGAGCCAAGGTCGGCGCCTTCAACGACAAGATCCAGATACTTCCCGCGCAGTTCATCGGCGACCGCGACGCGTTGATCCGACAGCTTGATCGCTTGCAGTTCGGCAACCCGACCCGACTCTACGACGCCGTCGGGGCGAGCATTGATGACTTGGCCGGGGTGGAAGGTCGCAAAGTGGTCCTGGTCTTCACCGACGGGGAGGATACCCAGCACGCCATCGGCTGGCGCGACGTGCTCGACAAGGCACGCGCGGCCGAAGTGATGATCTACACGATCGGGCTCGAGATGGATTACTTCAACGGGATCCGCCAGGTACGAAGCAGTCCAGACAAGCGACTCAAGACCTTCGCGGAGGAAACTGGCGGTGGCTATTTCGAGCTGAAGGACAGCGACGAACTGGGCCCGACGTTCACCCGGGTCGCGCAAGAGCTGCATAGCCAGTATGTGGTCGGTTTCGCCCCCTCGATCCGCGACGGCAAGGTGCACGAATTGGACGTCCGAGTCACCCAGGAGGGTACGACCGCGCGGGCGCGCCGGTCCTACGTCGCGCCACAGGACCAAGGTCAGTAGCCGGCGGATGTTCTCACCGCAGGTCGAGCTGGCCATCACCACAATGCTCGAGGCGCACAAGCTGCGCCGCCGGAAGGCCGGACGCACGTTCGAGGCGACCCACGCGCTCGCAGTGGGGATGATTGTCGGAGACTTCGGGTTCAGCGAACGCGCCGTCGTGGCCGCGATTCTTCACGACACACTGGAAGACACGACGCTCGAGCGCGGGATAATCCGTGACCGTTTCGGAGCTCGCATGCTGGCGATCGTAGAGGACGTTACGGAGCCGCCGCGGACGGTGCCCTGGCGCCGTCGGAAGGAGAGCTATATCGCGCGCCTGCGCCAGAGCCCCGGAGACGACGCACGAGCGGTCGCATCCGCCGACAAGATTCACAATCTGTCGAGCATGATCATCGGTTTCGGCACGGAGGGTGCGCGATTCGCCGATGTATTCAGCGCCGGGCTCGAAGACATGGTCTGGTATCAGCGACAGGTGCACGAGATGTTGGCTGAAGCCTGGACTCATCCGATTCTCGACGAACACGGGCGACAGCTCGACCAGTTCCTCACTGTCACGCAAGACGTCCGATGACCCCGCGACGACCCGGTGCGCCCAGCCTGGCGTCACGCGGATCGAGGTCGGTCGCGCTCGGCCGACGCGGCATGATAGCCACCAGTCAGCCGTACGCATCCGTCGCCGGGCTGGATGTGTTGCGCGAGGGTGGGAATGCGGTCGATGCCGCGGTCGCGGCGGCCGCCGTTCTCGCGGTCGTCGAGCCGACGATGACGGGCATCGGCGGGGATCTGTTCGCGATTGTCCATGACGCAAGAACCGGCCGGACCCGGGGACTGAACGCGAGCGGCCGGTCGCCGCGTGCAGCGAGCCTGACGCAACTACGCGCTGATGGTCACCTGTCAATTCCTGGTCGCGGGGTACTGTCGATTACCGTACCCGGCGCCGTGGATGGCTGGGCTCGATTGGTGGCCGAGCACGGCCAAATGCCACTGGCTCGTGTCCTCGCCCCGGCCATCACCTGTGCCCGCGACGGGTTTCCCGTCAACGAAGTCGTGGCCCGACAGTGGCTCGACGCCGAACCGATGCTGGCCGCCGACCCTGCCGCCGCGGCGGTGTTTCTGCCGCACGGCCGAGCGCCGGCACCTGGCGAGTTGTTCGCGAACCCGGCGCTGGCAGCAAGTCTGGAGGCCATCGCTGTAAACGGGCCCGATATCCTCTATCAGGGCGACCTCGGGCGCGCGATCGCACGCGACGTCGAACGGCGCCAGGGCTGGCTGACCCACGACGACCTGGCCGCCCACGAGTCGGACTGGGTCGACCCCATCAAGACCCGCTGCGACGGCGGCGGTGACAACGTCGAGCTGCTCGAGTTGCCGCCAAACACGCATGGGTTCGTCGCCATCGAGGCGCTCAATATCCTGGCGGGAGACGACCTCGGCCGACTCGGCCACAACTCCGCCGACTACTTGCATCTGGTGCTCGAAGCCCTTGCGGTGGCCTTCGCGGACCGGGAGACCCACCTCGCCGACCCGGACTGGGTTTCCCAGGAAACGCTCGGGCGGCTGATTTCGCTCGACTATGGCCGCGAGATGAGGCGACGGATCGACGCCGCTCGCTCGCCGGGGCGACAGAACAAGCCGACGCCGCCCTCGGACTCAAGTGGCGACACCGTCTATCTGGCGGCGGCCGACAACGACGGCAACCTCGTGTCTCTGATTCAATCGCTCTATGCCGGTTTCGGGTCCGGCATCGTGGCCGGCGACACCGGCATCGTGTTGCACAATCGCGGCAGTCTGTTTTCCACGGACCCGTCGCACCCGAATCATCTGGCGCCGCGCAAACGCCCGCTCCACACGCTGGCCCCGGCCATGGTCCACCGCAACGGGCGTCCCTGGCTGGCCTACGGCGTGATGGGCGGCGACATGCAACCACAGGGGCACCTGCAGGTGCTGCTGAACCTGACCTGTTTTGGCATGAACATCCAGGAAGCGGGTGAGGCGCCGCGCGCGCGATACGACCCGACCGGCATCTGCCTCGAGCGAGGCATCTCCACCGCCACGGCGGACGACCTCCGCCACCGGGGACACCGGATCATCGACGGGCTCGGTTTCGGCGGATTTCAGGGTGTCCTGATCGATCAGGATAACGGCGTCCTCATGGGCGGCTCTGATCCGCGGAAAGATGGACTCGCGCTGGGTTGGTGACCCGCCTTCGCCGAGGCTGCGGCGGGCAGCCCGTCGAAGACGCTACAGCAAGAATCCGTCCCGCAACGGGTCTTCATCGTCGATCAGGAACAGGTGCTCGCCGGTGATCCAGGCCGAGCCTTCTATCTCCGGCACGACGGCCTCGTAGTCTCCCACCGGCACGCGGCGGCGAACACGACCGCGGAACAGTGTCCCCACGATGCTTTCGTGACGGAACACCTGGTCGTCAACCAGCAGCCCCATCGCATCGAGTACGGCCATCACCGCCGCCGTCCCGGTCCCGCACGGTGACCGGTCCACCTGGCGGTCGGCGAACACTGTCACGTTGCGGAGATCCGCATCCGAGCGCTCGGCCATCCCCGTGAACACGGTCCCATACACGCCGTGGAGTCCAGGCTCGGTCGGGTGCTCCACGGGGATCTCCGCCTCGACCGCGCGCGCAATGTCCCAGCCCATCCGCCGAAGCCGCGGCATCGTCTCACGTCTCAGCGGCACCCCGACGGCCTCGCTGTCGACCACCGCATAAAAGCCCCCCCCATACGCCACGTCGACTGGAACCGTACGGTCGCCCACCACGATTGGCAGACCCGCATGGAACACGAACGACGGGACGTTGTCGAACGCGACGCCCTCCACTTGTGGGGTCATCATGGAGGACTCATCGTGCCCGACGCTCCCCGCCGCCGGGGGGCGGAAGGTCACCCGGGCATGCACCAGCCCCGCCGGAGACTCCAGCACCATCGACGTCGAGTCGCCCGCCAGCCCGATCAGTCCCCGTTCGATCGCGATCGTGCAGATGGCGATCACCCCGTGGCCACACATCGTGCTGTAGCCGTCGTTGTGCATGAACAGCACCCCGGCGTGCGCGGACTCGTCACACGGCTCGGTCAACACGGCGCCATACATGTCGGCGTGTCCCCTCGGCTCGCGCATCAGCGCGCGTCGCAGCGGGTCACAGTGCTCCAGCACCCATTCGCGCTTTTCCAGCATGGTTGACCCGACGGGGGTGGGAAATCCGCCAACGATGAGTCGCAACGGCTCCCCGGCCGTGTGGGCGTCGATGGTCTGGATGCGGTGAATCACAGGCTCCTCAGCTCCCAGGAACAGGTACGCCCAGCCTGGCGACGCCAGCGGCCGGACGACCAGTATCCTCCGATATGATAGGGGACTGCATGTCTCGACGATTCCTGATCGGCGTCGCGCTCGTGCTCGCCGCCGGCACCGCGAACGCCGGTGACGTCGGCGAAGACCTGGCTCGCGCCTACGAGTTCGCCTACAACCTCGACCACGAGGCGGCGGCCGTGGCGTTCGAAGCGGCCATCGTGGCCGAACCACACAACCCGGCGACCCATCGCGGGCTCGCCGCCGCGACCTGGATGCGGCTCATGTTCCAGCGCGGCACGATGACCGTCGACGACTACTTCGTTGGCCTCACGCCAAAGAGCGTCGACCTGCCGGAGCCGCCGGCCGACCTGGCCACCACCTTCGCCGAGCACTCGACCCGGGCCGTCGAGTTGTCGGAAGCGATGGTAAAGGCAGACGCCGACAGTCCGGACGCGCACTACCAGCTCGGCGCCTCGCTGGGGCTGGCCGCGTCCTACCGCGCGACGATCATGGGCGAGACCATGGGTGCACTCAGGCCGGCCAAGCTGGCATATGCCGCCCACGAGCGGGTCCTCGAGCTCGATCCGACTCGTAAGGACGCCATGCTGGTCATTGGCACCTATCGGTATCTGGTGTCGACTCTCCCGCTGCCGATCCGACTGATGGCGCGGATGGTCGGTTTCAGGGGTGGCAGGGAAGAAGGACTCCGGCTGATCCGAGAGGCCGCCACGCACGAGGGCGAGGCCCGGACCGAGGCGGAGTTCGGACTGGTGCTCTTGTACAACAGGGAGAGAGAGTACGCGGCCGCCCAGCATGTGATTCGTGGGTTGAAAAGACGATATCCACGCAATCGCGTCGTCTGGTTGGAGTCAGCCGCGACGGCGCTTCGTGACGACCGGCCCGCACTGGCGGCAAGCGCGCTCCGCGAGGGGTTCTCGATGCTGGAGGCAGACGAGCGGGTGCGGATGCAGGGCGAGGAGGCGCTCTGGCGCTACCTGCGGGGTAAGACCCGGCTCGAGCTCAAGCGGGACGCGGCGGCGCGCCGCGATCTGCTCGTCGTGCTCGACCTGGACGCACGGCTGTGGGTCACCGGGCGAACCCATCTCGAACTCGGAATGCTGGCCGATCTGGCGGGTGACCGCCAGGAGGCGCGACGACACTACGACCAGGCACGTGCCTTCTGCTCCGAGGGACGAGACAAGCGGGGTGCGGATCTCGCCAAACGCCTGAAGAAGAACGGCTACCGTCGCGAGTAGCGCCCCCGAGTCGGAAGGCTGTCGCTGCCGCGGACCATACCGGGGAACTTCGCCGGTATCGTCCCCGTCCGATCTGATGGGGTTCGACACCGATGCCGAAACAATCATCGCGCAAGCGCACCTGGGTGATCGCACTCGTCTCGATCGCCGCCCTCGGGGTGGTTGGCACGGTGACACTCGTCGGACTGGCCGTCTATCTCTTCGCCTCTTCGCGAGCAACGTCGATTTCGCCAACTCCACGCCGGAAGCGGCCGCTGTGCGTTTCGACACCGCGCTGGCCCGGTTCGACGGAGACCAGCCTCTGATCCAACTTACCCGGCAGGACGGCAGAGTGCGGGTCGAGGTCAACCGCCGAGAACGGCCGAGCGGGGCCAAACCAGAGTTGCTGGACACTGCGTCTCTTTCGGATCCGTGAACATATCGAATATCGATATGAGTATCGCCATACCTATAGAAATTCAATAGGACGAATCACATGGGTTAACATTCGACCCGAGCTCGAGGTCTACTTGGATAGAATGACAACCCATAAAAAATCATCTGACCGACTTGTGTTGCTTCAGGGGACGCTCGACCTGCTGATCCTGCGGACTCTGCTGTTCGGCATGGAGCACGGACAGGGCATCGCTCGTGCGATCCAACAGCAGACCGAAGACGAGTTGTTCGTCGACCATGGCTCGCTCTACCCGGCACTACAGCGGCTGGAGTCGCGCGGGTGGATCAGCGCGGTGTGGGGCACCTCATCCAACAATCGCCGGGCACGATTCTACGAGCTCACGTCGAAGGGCCGCCGGCAACTCACCAGCGAAACTCAGCAGTGGCGGCGTTTGGTCGCCGCGATCGGCCGGGTCCTTGGACCCGAGGAGGGTTAGCGCCATGCGGTGGCGGCAGCGACCCGAAAAAGACTTCGATCGCGAGGTGCGCGCACACCTCGATCTGGAAACCGACCGATTGGTCGGTGAAGGGATGAGCCAGGACGAGGCCCGTGTCGCCGCGCGATTGAGGTTCGGCAATGTGGTGGCCCACAAGGAACACTTTTTCGAGTCACGTCGGGTGCTGTGGCTGCACCAGGCGCGGCAGGACGTGCAGTACGCGCTCCGCAGTCTGCGTCTGGCACCGGGCTTCTCGATCACCGTCATCCTAACTCTGGCCCTGGGCATCGGCGCCAACACGGCGCTGTTCAGTGGCGTCAAGGGACTCATGCTCGACACGCTTTCGATTGCGGAGCCGGGGCGGTTGGTACGGCTGCGCGTGGCGGGCGAGAACGACATGTCCCGAAGCCGCTGGGAGCACGTCTTCGACGCTGCGGCGCGTGGTGCCGTCGCGGTTGCCGGACATCAGCATCGGCATGACCTTGTAGCCGAACATCCACTCGCCCCCCCAATGGGTGTGGGTGCCGAGCACACTGATCTCTTGCAGGCAGGAGGTCCTCGTCAGCCCCGCCCGCTAGTCGCGTGACGCTATCCCCGTGAACGTGAACTTCTGCGCGCGCCGGCCGCGCTGGGCCTCGGCAGTGTAGAGGTTGCCCTGGCTGTCGCTGGCGATGTGATGCAGCGCCTGGAACGCGCCCGGGGCCTCGCCGGCGCTGCCGAACGAGTCGAGCACTTCGAGCGTCTCGCGGTCCACGACGTGGATCCGCGAGTTGCCTTGGTCGGCGATATAGAGAAACTGCTGCTCTGGGTCTGGCGAGAAGGCGATGCCGGCCACGGTCGAGGCGCTGTCGGCACCGCGGTTGACGAACCCCTGCGTCAGGTAGGTCCCGTCGAGCGTGAACACCTGGACCCGGCTGTTGTTGCGGTCCGCGACATACACGCGCCCATCGTTGGCGACCTCGACGCCGTGCACCGTACCGAACTGCAGCGGGCCCTGCTCGTCGTCAGGCGGCGTATCCAGCGGTGTATCGAGCGGCTCATTGCCGAAGGCGCCCCACAGACGTTTGAACGCGCCGGTGTCGGCATCCAGCACGATCACCCGACGGTTGCCGTATCCATCCGCCACGAACACCTCGTTCGACGCCTCGTGGACGAACGACTCCGCCGGCCGGCGCAAGTTGTCGGTGTCGGTGTTTCCGCCGCTCACACCGCGGCCTCCGATCTGCAGGAGCCGGTCGCCCGTGTTCGTGAGCTTGAGCAGCATGTCGTCCGATTCCGGATCGCCGCCGTTCCCTCCCACCCAGAGGTGTCCCTGGGGATCGGCGTGGATGCCGTGCTCGTTCGCGGGCCAGTCGACGTCCGGGGCCGGTCCGCCCCAGGCGTTGATGAAGGCTCCGTCGGTGTCGAACTCCAGCACCGGCGGGGCCGCGTTGGCCTCCTCCCCCTCGTCGACCGTGCGGGGCCGGTGCAGCACCCAGACGTGGTCGCGGCGATCCACCGTCACCGACGCGACCTGCCCCAGCACCCAGTCGTTCGGCAGGGTGGGCCACGACGCGTCGACTTCGAACGTCGGCACGCCGCGTGCCTCGGTGGCGGCCGACTCGGCCGCCACGACGGTGTCCGCCGGCTCAGCGTTCGGGGCCCCGCAGCCGAAAGCGCCCGAAGCCAATACGGCGGTGACGATGACCGCGACGATGGGGGTCACGCTCGATACGCTCTTGATGGCCATGCCGCTGCTCCTTTGACGGGGTGGCTCGCGGTCGTGCGCGCGTCGCCACGGGTGTGACGAAGTGGTGCACCGCCGATTCGTCGTGAACGAGTTCACGGTGGATGAAGTCGGAGCCAATGTCAACGCCAACCTCGGCGGCGCCAGACGAATCTTGGATGCGAACGGCCCGTGGGACGCCACCGGACGCGTCGCCCTCGAACGGACCTCGCCCGGGACGAGCCTATTGGCAGGTAGAGGTGCCGGTCGCCGAGTAGCTCGTGGTCAGCGTGCGGCTCTTCT
>CAUZAY010000127.1:0-11945 GCA_963577695.1 Vicinamibacteria bacterium
ACTGGAAGCGCTCCCCGCTGCGGGGCATGGCATACAGCTCGCGCTGGACCTTCAGCAACGGCACGAGGTCGAGCTCCATCTTCCAACGTTACCCCATCCAGAACCCTTTCCGCTGCGACACCCCGAGGACCTTGTGACACAGGCCGCAGAAGTAGATATACCGTTTGCCGAGGAATCCGGACAACCTGCGGTATTGAATGGATCTCGTCGGTTCGTTGCAGTGCGGGCAGAGCGGAGTGACGTCTTCGCGTTCTTCGATCTCGATCATGCTCGGTCTCCCTTCGTTGTCTCCTACGTGCGGCGGGGTCCGGTATTCGCCGAGGGCGTTGGCGCGCGGGGAAGCCTCGCTAGCTGCCTTGTTCCACCAACGCCTTCAGCCGCGCGAGGTCTTTCTGGGTGGCGCGTCGTATCGCCAGGGACATGAGCGGGGCCATCAGTCGCGAGAACCCCGTCGGTATGCCGCGGTTGCGGAGCGTCATTCTCGTCCAGCCCTCGGGCGTCGCGGCGATGCGTCGATCAAGAAACTGAGCGACGAAGGCCGCTCGTGACCCGACCACGAGTGGCGGAGTGGTTTCCCATTCAACGGCCTTGATGTTGACGTACACTACGCACGTTATCCCAGTTGCCGGCATAGGCGGCAACCTAGGCCGCCGGGCGGCGAATCACGGTCTCGGTCAGAACATCAACGGCCATCGCGGAGCCTCCTCTTGGGTGGCGGTGATCCTCAGGCGGGGAGAAGGTCATCTGGCGTGGCCGGGATCGCTGAAGCGGATATCGGAGGTGCCCCTCATTCTTGTTCTTGCGCGGCGCGGAGCGCGGTGACAGCCTCCACTACGGTGTCGACCGCGATGTCGACTTCCTCCTCGGTTGTGAAACGGCCCAGAGAGAAGCGCACGCTGCCTCTGGCGCGGGCCTCGTCGCAGCCCATCGCACCAAGCACGTAGCTGGGTTGCAGCAGTGCGCTGGTGCAGGCCGAGCTCGACGAGACCGCCAGATCCGGCATCCGCTTCATCAGCCTCGCGCCATCCACGCCGGCGAAGCTGAGGTTGGTGGTGGTGCCAAGCCGGATGGCGCCGTGGCCATTCACCTCAACGTCGTCCAGTCTCGACACGAGGGCCTGTTCCAATCGATCGCGAAGCGTCCAGACCTGTTCGTTGAACGGCAGGGTCGCCGCAACCCCCATGCCGACGATGGCCGGCACATTGAGCGTTCCGGAACGCAGGCCGCGCTCGTGTCCACCACCGTGCAGAAGCGGCTGGCACCGCACCCGTGGGTCGCGGCGACGGGCATACAAAACTCCAACGCCTTTTGGGCCGTGAATCTTGTGCGCGCTCGCGCTCAGCAGGTCGATACGCATGGCGTTGACATCGATCGGTGTCTTGGCGAACGACTGCGTGGCATCCGTGTGAAACAGCACGCCGCGTTCCCGGCAAAGCGCCCCGATCTGAGCGATCGGATGGACCACGCCGGTCTCGTTGTTCCCGTGCATCACCGACACCATCAGCGTCTCGCGCGTGATCGCCGCGGCCAGTTGGTCGAGGTCGATACGACCGGCGGCGTCGACCGGCAGGTAGGTGACGTCAACCCCCCGACGTTCGAGCACCTCACAGGTGTCGAGCACGGCTCGATGCTCGGTGGCGACAGTGACGATATGTCGCTTCTTGTAGACCGGCGACTCGAAGACGCCCTTCAGCGCCAGGTTGTCCGACTCGGTCGCGCCGCTCGTCCAGATGATCTCGCGCGGGTCAGCGCCAATCGTCGAGGCGACCTGTTCTCTCGCCGTTTCCACCGCCGTCGCCGCGTCGCATCCCAGACTGTGATGACGGCTGGCCGCATTGCCGAACCGGTCCGTCAAGAACGGCATCATCGCGTCCAGCACCCGGGGGTCGAGCGGGGTCGTGGCGTTGTGGTCCAGGTAGATCATGTGTCCGCACGCCCGGGGGCCGGCAGCGCCGCCACCGTGAAGATCAGCGGATAGAGCTTCTCGTAATACCACAGCTTCGCAAAGTACAGCCCGATCGGCGAGGCGGTCATGTCGGTTCGTTCCGTCAACCAGCGCATGCCCCGCTCGTCACCGGTGACGGACACGGCGAGCGCGGTCTCCTCGATGGTACCGAAGCTGCCGTCAGCCTGCTGCATCGACGACAGAAACTCTGCGCCGCGTTGTCGCGCCGCCGACGGCAACAGGTCACCGCATTCCAGAACCCGTGCCGTGCCGTACACCGGATTGGTCTGGTCCTTGGTCCACGGGTTGCCAAACCACAGAGGGACCCAGGCGCCGTCGGGTCGTTGCTCGCGCACGAGATAGCGCACGGCCTGCTCCATCGCGCGTTCGATACGCGGGTCGACCGTCCGCCAGGTCTGCCAGGCTCGCAGTGCGTGCGCGGTCAGGTCAGGGCTGCTCTGGTCGAACGGCAGTGCGCCCCAGCCGCGGCAGAACGTGGGGATGCCCCCGTCCCGGTTCTGGAGGTCGATGAGCCACCCGGCGCCGGCCGTGGCGGCGGTTCGGATTTCCGGGTCGTCGCCGAGTATCGCCAAAGCGAGCAACGCCCCGGCGGTGTCGTCACCGTCGGGCACGCCACCCGGCAGGTCCGTCCACGCCCATCCGCCCGGCGCCGACTGAGTGTAGGGGTGCACCGTGGTGTACTGCTGGTCGAGCAGCCAGCGGCGTAACGAGGTTCGTTCTTCGTCAGAGAACGCCTCGGCTCCCAGGGCATTGATGGACAAGGTCGTCAGCCAGGTCGCGAGGTTCGTGTCGATAGGCCAGCTTCCATCGGGCCGGACTGAGGCGACCAGGAACTCGACCCCGCGTCTGGCGACCGGATGGTCGGCCAGACCGATACCGGCCAGACTCATGGTGACGAAGCTGGTGAGCGGGGTGGCCTCCAGGAACCCACCGGACGTTGGCTGTATCGACTCGAGGACATCCAGCGTACGTTGTCGAGCCAGACCTCGGAGCAGGCGGCTGAGCCGGTATCGGCTGGGCCGGTGATGGTGCTGCGCCTGCCCGATGGCGATCAGGGCCGGCAGTGCGTAGCTGACGACCGGGAGCCCCATCCACTTGAACGAGGCTTGTGGCAGGGCCGCAAATTCGAACGGCAGGGCCGGAATGTGGTCCCACCCGAATCGGCCAGCCAGCGCGCAATGGGTCAAGATCGGCACCGCGAACGTCTGGTCCTCTCCGTAGACGTTGCGGATGCCGGCGGCAATCGACTCTCCGGACAACTTGCCGACTCGCGCCTCGAGCCAGGCGGACACGCCGGCCACGCCGGCCGCCTCGTGCATCGAGAGGGTGGCCCAGGCCAGCGTTGTGGTACTGATGTTGCTCGGGCAGCCCGTGGCGTCGCCGAAGCCCCCGTCGTCGTTCTGGTTCGCGGCCAGCCACCGGAGTCCGTCGCGCACGAGGGCATCGTGTCCGCCGACGAGGGTCAGCGCGGAGACGGCGGTGGCGGTAGACAGGGGGCTCGACGAGAGCTCGCCCTCCCAGTGGCCGGCCGACGTGCGGGCCGCGAGCAGACGCTCACGCCAGGCTGAGGTGGCCCATGGCGAGGAGGGCATAGTAGGTGTATTCACAATCCGGCTCATCATCCGCCCAGGTGCCGCAAAATGCCTTGCCGGTCCACAGCGTATCGATAAAGTCCAGCGTCGGTTCCTTGAGACGTGCGAGTGAGGTCCTTTGTCCCGCCAGCGCATGGAGCGCCGTCGCGGTCGACAGGAGGTCGGGCATGGGGGCGTCCTCGGTGGCGGAGAATCCGCCATCGGGATGGGCGCGCGCGAGCAGCCAGGGCACGGCGTCGGGTGGTACCGGTGACTGCAGGTGACGAAGCAGCGTCACCGCGGCCGCCGTGGTCGGGGTGGTCCGGACCGCGCTCTGCAGGCTGGTCTGTGACAGCGCGTCGCCGAGAAAGACTGGCTCCGGCGCGTGCCCGAGATCCTGCAGCGCGCCCCAGGCCAGAAACCCGTGGTACACGCTGTCGCGGTTCCACCGCTCGTTGATCTGACCCACCAATCGTTCAGCCAGGTCTGGCGGTGTCTGCTTGAGGGCCGCCCAGCATCGGGCCAGGCAGCACAGGTGCACCAGATCCAAGCCGTCGCCATCCCCCAATCCTTCCAGATAGCGGCGGACACCAGGCGGGAACTCCTGTTGTAGCGCGATCAGTCCCTCGAGTGCGAAGACGGTGTAGTACAGATCGCTCTGGCCGGCGCGATCTGCCGCGCCGCCATCGTCATTGAACTGGGAGAGGAGGTACTCGGCGACCGGGCTAGACGCTTCCTGCAGCAGATTCGGCGCCAGGCGCGCGACCTGCAACATTTCGAGTCTCAAACTCACTGCAATAGCCCTCGATCAGTTTCTCACCGAAGATCTTGCCGACGATTCGGCGCATCAGCCCCTTGAGCGTCGGGCTCGACAGGAATCGCAAGGACCGTATCGATTCCTCCTTATAGGCTTCCAGGAGGTCGTCTGTCTTGTCCAGCACGCCGCACTCGTTCGCAATTCGGTGCACCTCTTCGGGCAGGTCGGGCGCGCCGTGTCTGATCACCGAGGCGATGCGTTTGCGGTCGGCGCCCTCGGCTCGTTTGTGGGCGATGGCAAGGATGAGGGACAGGCGCACCTGGGCCAGATCCTTCGAGTCGGCTTCGCCTCTGAAGTCTTCCAGATCGTCCTTGATCTGGTAGGCAATACCGAGCGCCTCACTGTACTTCCGAAGCACATCGTGCGTCTTCTCGTCCGCCTGACTGAGAATGGCTCCCAGACGCAACGCCACTTCGAAGGCGGCCGATGTCTTCTGGCGGAAGATGTCCAGCACCTGCATCGATGCCAACGGCTGCGGGTCGCGGGCCCAGAGCAACTCGCGGCCCTGGCCACGGCTGAGGGTCACATGGCCTTGCGCCGCCACGGTCATCAGTTCGGCGTTGCCCAGTTCGCTGAGCAGCCGATACCCCTCGCCCACCAGAAAGTCGCCGATGTTGAGCGCGACCGGCATGCCGATCTCGGTGTGCAGCGCGGGGCTGTCGTATCGCTGCTCGTCGCCATCCTCGATGTCGTCGTGTATCAGCGAGGCCTTGTGAAAGCATTCGATGGCAACCGCCGCCTTTTTGACCTCTGGGGTCAGCACCGGGTCGGCGTCTTGCCGGTCTGACTCGAGCGCCATGTAGGTGCAGGCGGCCAGGTAGGGGCGCCATCGGTTGCCACCCTTTTCGAGGTAGCCGCGCGCGATCCGGGCTGTCTCGTCCTCCGGGTCCGGCGCGCCCATGATGGCGTTCAACGAGGCCGACCCGAACCAGCTCCGTACCGTCGTTTTCAGACTGTCGAGATCGAGACGATAGGTCTTGTCGTCCGAGGTCAGGTGGATCAGGTCCCACACCCAGTCGAGGTCGACCGTGGTATTGATGCAGTCGTCCTGCAGCAGCGGGATCGCGACACCCGGAATGGCGGCCGCCTCCATGTGCGGGAAGCACTTCTCCAGCACATTGATACAGCTCACACCGACGATGGCTTCGATCTTGCCGGTCTCGATCATCGAGCGGACGATGGCCGACCCTTCCGCCACCAGCACCGCATAGCCGAGACGCTCCGCCTCGACCGTGAGGTCTTGGATCGAGCAGAGCCCGCACTCTTTGCACAGCAGGCCGAATTCGTCAAAGGGCGCCGGGCACTTGTCTTCGACTCGCAGGCACTTGGGAATCAGCAGCAGGCGCCGGTCGTAGGGAATCTGCGCCAGCGATTCGCGCCACGCCGCGTTGCTCACCAGAATCGAGGCGTAGTCGCTATAGATCGGGTCGAGGCCGGCCGCGGCCAGCACGGCGCCGGTATGCTCGGTCAACTCGTCCAGCGTGAGCGGCGGAATCGCTCCGACCTGGGCGACGTGGTCCTCGGCAATTTTCTTGAGACGGGTTCGATCCTGCTTGTCGTCGGGAATATTCGATTGCGCCTGCCGATACGTCTGCCGAGGCACCTGCATCGGTAGCTGCAGCGGCACGCCCTGCGGCTCGACAGGCGCCTCGATCTGGTCAGGCGTTTCAGTGCTCATATGGTCCACTGTCCCTTATGTATACGCACCGAAGCCGAAAAACCAGTGCTTTTTCGCAAAACGATAGACCCAGTTCTCTTCCGGAATCTCGTTCCCCGGGTTGTACTGGCTCGGTCGCGACTGCAACCCATCGAGCTCGGTGGCGGCCGTTTTGCGAATCGTCGTGTCGCCGGCCCCGTGTCGCGTGACGATCTGTTTGAGCAGATCGGGGCGCTCGAGCACGATGCAGCCTTGCGTGGCCTTGGCCGCCGTTTTGCGGAAGTCCTTCAGTAACGGCGACTCGGTCATCGTCTTGTAGATGTCGCCGTCGTTGTCCTGAATCTTCTCGTTCGCGAACTGGATGATCGGGCACGGTTCGACGTCCCCGAACGGACTGATGTGGTGGCTGATACCGGTGGCGGCGGGACACAGCGCCTCACCCTTGTCGTCCCAATATGCGTCAATCAAGCCGATGGGCTTCCGGTTTCGCATGTCCATGACAAAACGGCGCACACTCAGCACCTGCTCCGGTCGTAGCGCGAGCTGCCCGTTCGGCACCGGACCGACGACCCGATACGTGTGGAACCAGCAATAGTGCACGCCCATGCCGATCAGCGTGTCGATCCACTCTTCGCGGACCAGATCGTCGATATTCGTCTGGCAGACGCTGCTCGCCACCCCGGTGATCAGGCCGTGTCGGACACACGCTCGAATGCCCTCGAGCGTTCGGTTCAGCACCCCACTGCGCCCGCGGCGGGTGTCGCTGATTGACTCTGTCCCTTCGACGCTGATCAGCGGCGTGGCGTTTCCGGCCTCGCGCAACTGCGCCGCCACGGCGTCGGTAATGGGATGGCCATTGGTGAAAATCTGAAAGTAGCAGTCGGGGTGCGCCTTCAGGATCCGGATCAGGTCCGGGTGCATGAATGGTTCGCCGCCCAGGATCCCGAAGAAGCTGTTGCCGTGTTTCTTGGCGTTGTTGATCAGCGTGTTCATGTCCTCGAAGCTGATCATGTGCTGTGGTTTGTCGACGTCCACCCAGCACCCTTGGCACCGCAGGTTGCAACTGTTTGTGATCGAAATGTAGATGAACGGCGGGAAGGTGATGCCCTGCTTGAGCCGTTTCTTGAACCGCTGGACTGACCGCACGCCCTTGTACCCGAAGTTGTAGGCGAACTTCCACAGAATGCGCGCGTCAGCCGAGCGCACGGTCCGATATCCGAGTCCGGCAGTTGCTGCCAGCATTAAATACCCCACTCGGTTTCTGATGGTGCCGGACGTGTGTCTTTGACGGTTTGTGACATGGCCTGGCGCTTTGCCAATTTGGCTTTGGCTCGGGCGGCCCGTTCTTCGATGTCTTCGGCCGAGGGGAGGGTCATCAGCACTTCGTCCGGGATATCCAGGTCCTTCTTCAGCTTGCCCAGGCAACGTTTCCGCTCGAGCAGCGCTTTCGACTCATCTCGTTCGGTCGAGAACCGCTTCCGCGCGTCTCGCTGTCGGGTCCGGAGCGACCCATAGAGGTCGCCGCCCAACAGGGTCGAGATGTCCACCTTCATCGCTTCGCGCTGGATGTCTTGCTCACGCACCACGTCGCCGTTGATCGGCCCCTTCCCGTATTTCGGAAACAGGATCGCCACTTCCGGACACACCCGGGAGCACGCGGGGCAGTCGGTCTTGCAGTTGTCCTGGTTCTGCACAGTGATCTGTTGTTTCTTGTCGACGCCGTATACGTCGAAGAGGCAGAAGGTCAGACACTGCATGCAGTTGGTGCAACGGTCAAAGTCGATCACGGGAAACCACGGTTTCCATGCTTCGAGCGCCCGTGCGCCGGTGGCCTCCCGCACTTCCCGGGCCGCTTCGAGAGGGTCCCCCTCGGCGAGGTTGCGAAAGTGCACCTCTTGGTCGGGCGGCACTATGGGGGGTGTTTCCAGTCGGTCCAGCAACCCCAACACGAGGACCGGGGCGTCGTCGGCCGGCGCCACCTGCTGCCCGGCGACCGGGCGCGTCACTTCGAAGCCGCTGTCCAGCAGCGCCGATAACGTGTCAAAGCGAGCGTCATCCGCCAGCGGGGCGCTGCCCGGGCCTTCGTACAGGACGACACGAAGGTTCTTGCCGTCCGTCCGGCTCACGCGAGCAACTCCTTGATCACGTCGTCAGCCGAGTCCTCGCGCATGTTCAGCACCTCGACCCCACCAGCCGGCAGCGGGGTTCCGGCGGCGTGGAAAAGCCACTTCACCGCGCGTGGATAACAAGCGGCGATTTTCGTGCAGCCGCCGTCGGCAATTTTTTTCAGGGCCGGATCCTTGCGCGCCGACATGTCGCACAGGTCGGCCACGGCGTCGAACGCCTGGCCGGAATCGCTCAAACGGCGCAGGACGTCCTTCTTTACCTCCGGCGGGACCACTTTGGCGTAGGTGCAGTTGCAGTAGAGGATGCTCATCACGCCATCCGGTGCGTCGGTGTCGGCCGGCCGGGACGCAGTTGTTCAAGATGTTCCATGGTGGCCCGCACGCCGCTGAGCGAGGTCAGCGCCTCGCGGGTGAGCGACTCCAGCACCGCCGGATCTGCCTCCGCGCGCAAATTGATGACGAGCTCACCGCCCTCGACGCGGTCGAGCAACGACTCCCGCAAGTCAGGCTCTCGGTCCGTACCCACCAAGCTCACGACCGACAGCGTACCAGTCCCGTCCCGGGAGTCGAGCGTCATCTTGAGATGCGCGATGTCCTGTCCCGCGTCCGCAACGCCCGCCCGGATCCGCTGGGCCAGTGTGACCAGCGCCTGATTGCCGTCGAACGGCGCGTCCGATGTGAGCTGAACGGTGCAATTCAGCCAGCCCAGCAAGGCCTCCCCTTCAGCATATATATCGTAGTCGATCTCCAGTGGCCTGGAACCGAACGCGGAATTTTCCCCAGTCAACACGGTCTCGAACCACCCCGTGACCCCGGTGCCATCCTTGGCGGAGCAGGTGAAGATGCGAGCCTGCGGGTAGGCGCCGGCCAGCGCCGCGACCAGGCGATCGAGAAACTCGTCCGGGTACGCATCGCATTTGTTGACGACGATGAGGTCCGCCTCCTGGAGTTGTTTGCGGTAAACGTAGGCGACCTTGTCGGAAAATGACCGGCCATCGGCAATGCCCAGGATGCGCGCGGCGCGCACGGGGTCGACCAGCACGCTGAGTGGCGCCACCGTGAAGCGGTCGCCATAGATGCGGCGCAGCGGATAAGACACGGTGGCGATCAGGTCGGTGCAACTGCCCACCGGCTCTGCCAGAAAGATGTCCGGCCTCGAATTCTGGGCCAGGTTGTCGGCGGCATCGAGCAGCGAATTGAAACGGCAGCAGAAGCACCCGCCGGTGATCTCCTCCACCGGAAATCCCTTCGATCGCAGGAGTATCGTATCGACCAGGCCGCTGCTCTGGTCGTTGCAGATCAGACCGACCCGCTTGCCCTGGTCGGTGAGATGTTGCGCGAAACGAGCGACCGCGGTGGTCTTCCCCGCACCCAGGAACCCCCCGATCATGACGTAGCGCGCCAGATCACTCATGCCGTTGCCCCAACATCTTGTCGATGGTCGTGTCGAGCAGTGAGATGTAGCCCTGCACGTCCATGCACTCGTCGCCGGGTCGGCCCCGGACCCTGAATAGCCATCCTCGACCGTAGGGGTCGGTCGTCAGCAGCCGGACGCTTTCGGCCTCGTTCATGGCCGGATTGAACCCCTCGAACCGACCCGGCAGGGGCGAGAACATGTCCGTCACGGCCTTGAACCCCTCCAGCCAGCCGATGACCTGCCCGGTTTCGACCGGGGTGCCCGGTGCGGTCTCAAAACCCAACTCCACGATTTCACCCAGCATCCGGACTGCGAACTTCGTGAACCCGACGCGCCAGACGTCTTCATCCTCCTGCTCGAGCCAGCTGTGGCCAGCGGTGTAGAGCCGGTGTTCGAGAAGCCGCGTGGAAAACCGCGACCGCTTGTAGGGAATTTCTTCCGGCGGCATTACTTAGACGGGGCTTCGCCCCGAGCCCCCTCGGCCACTACACGGGGACCCGGAGAGCCCCATTCGTGGTCGCGGGGCGCGCGTGGTCGCGCGCCTTGGCCTCTCCGCCCCTGTCATCGCGCGCTCGGTTAATCCCATCCTGCCGATCGTAGCAGGGTCAAGCCTGTTCCGGGCGGTCGGGGCTCGTCGGATCGCGGTCGGTTACCCGGTCCGTTGTCGCCGCCCCGTGATGCGACGGTCCGATGGTCCGCGCAGGATCGGTGGCGAAAATGGGCTGCAGGTCGGCGAGTCGCCGCACTGTCACGACCCCCGGCGGGATGTTCGGGTCGTCTCCGTGGGGCTGGTAGGCGACGACGGTCATGCCGGCCGCCATTGCGCGGCCGGACCCGCATCATCTGGTTGGCGCCCCGTTGGAACTCGTACGGCACGGTCTCGATGACGGTGTCGAAGCCGGACTTCTCCAGGTCCGCCGAACATTCTTCGACGTAGGGCGATTGGCGGCCGTCCAGCGACACGATCGGGAAGACACGAACTTCGGTGGCCACGCGGCACATTTCGCGCATGGCCGTCAGATGAAAGTCCTGACCGAGCTGACTGCTGTACAAGAAAAGGAAGTGTGAGCACACGGCCAAATCGAACGCGACGTCCGGGAACGTCAGCGCGACCACCGACGCGTCCACATACCGGCCGTCGGCCCGGCCATGGTCGTAGTCCGCCAGGAAGTCCTGCATCGCGGCGAGCCGGACCTGACCAAGCTGCTCGACGGAGCGAATGGTGTCCCACACATAGTCGTCGAGGTTGTTTCGAAGCTGCCCAAGAATCTCGTCGTAGGTGACGGTGATCCGCGCTTGAATGTCGACTCCGCCGAATGCCTAGAGCGGGTCGACTGAGGTGACCTGGCCGCCCCGCCGGGTCGCCTCCGCGTTGAAGCTGGCGGGCCCGTCGCCGCACCCCACGATGCGTCCCTCCCCCCTGTGCCAATAATCTGTGAGACAACCTCCCTGATGAGATTAGTGTAGGGGTGGGGCAGGTTGGAGAGATGCCTCGGATGCCAGCAGTTGTGGAGATCGACCCGCTCATGGGGCCGGGGGCGGAGGGCGACCGGAGGCCCCGGCCCCGGGCCCGGGTCACGCGCCAGCGGTCCGGACCCGGAGGTGCCGGCGAAGGTCGAGCGCCGACGGTTCACGATGGAATATCGCCGCCGCATTCTCAAGGAAGCCGACGCGTGCCAGCAGCCCGGGGCCGTGGGCGCGTTGTTGCGCCGCGAAGGGTTGTACAGCTCGCCCCTGGCGAACTGGCGGCGGCAACGGGAGCAGGGTGAACTGCTGGTCGGGCGGGCGCGCAAGCGCGGACCGACGGCCAAGGTGGTCGACCCGCGCGTCAGGCAGCCCGAAGTCGAGAACCGTCGACTCCACCGCCAGCTGGCACGCGCGGAGACGATCATCACCCTCCAAAAAAAGTTGCCGAGATCCTGGGGATCCCTCTGACACCCCTCGACAGCGACGAGCCCGATTGATGGTCGCCATCGACGCCGTGACCACGACCGGCGCGACCGCCGCCCTGTGTCACAGCGTCGGCCTCGCGCGCGCGACACTCTATCGGCGTCGACGGGCCGGCCGAACGCCAAGCCGTGCTCAACGTGTTGCACAGCGAGCGGTTCGTGGATCAATCGCCCGCGCTCACGCGCACCATGGAGTCGCTACAGTAAACTGCTGAACCAAGTTGTCTCAAAATCGTTGACACGGCCCGTAGGAGGCCAAAGAGCCAGGTCGTCAGCCAAAGACCCCGACCAGTCTCCGCGCCCCCTATCGTGAGACCCTTGCCGAATGCCTGATGAAAGAGCAGCAGGAGCAGCCCGCGCATGAATAGCTCTTCATAGAGGCCCGGCATGGTGGCCTGGAAGGTCAACCACTCCACAGAGGTATTGGGGCTGGATGATACGG
>CAUZAY010000128.1:0-11922 GCA_963577695.1 Vicinamibacteria bacterium
TGGACGGTGCGGCGACCAGCGCCCGCTCCGCCGACCGCTCACGCGCTCCGATCGCCCCGAGGAGGCGGGCGGCGGCGGCTCCGTTCGGTCAGTCGTTTCGCAGCGTCACCACCGGATCGATTCGGGTCGCCCGCCAGGCGGGGCCCCGCGAAGCGCCGGTCCTTGCGGCATCGCCACATGGCCCTCACTGTCCAGGTCACCTGATCGAATGCCGAATTGTGGTACGAGGCGTATGTACAATGACAGGAAACGCTGAAGCGCCTAGCGCCGGCATCATCGCCGGAGCAGGAATGTTCGGAGGAACTCGATGAGTGTGAAGAAGATCCTTCTCGGTGTAGCGGCGACGTTGGCGTTCCTCGTCGTGGGGGGCGGCACCTACTGGGCGATGACCTGCCCCTGCGACGGCACTCCGGGGTTCGTGTTGCGGGGCACGATGCACGACGAACCGGTCACTGATTGGGGTTTCGCGAACGAAGTTCCGCTGTGCCAGATTCAGCTCAATATGGGGTGGAGGCCCCACTCGGTGAACTTGAACTGCATGGCGACGCCAGACGGCGATCTCTTCCTGAGCTGCTCCTTCGGCGACGGCAAGTACTGGTGCCCGCGCGTGATGGAAGACCATCCGGGCCGGCTGCGCCTCGATGGCGTCGTCTACCCGGTCGTAGTGAACCGGGTCATGGATTCCCCTCGGCTCGATCGGGCCTGGGCCGCACGAGTGCAGAAGCTGCAGGATCCCAGAGTGCAGGCGCGGCAGCCTGGTGGAGGAGGTCCCCCGCCTGACGCCCCGCGACCGGACAGCTGGTGGAGCTTCCAGGTGCGATCGGGACCGGCCACCTAGGTTTCCTGGCGATCCGTCCGTGTGGACGGCGTTGCTTCCTCGGTCACATGCCGCCTGCATGCTCCCTCGTCGCGCCTGGCCAACACGAACGGCTTGCCAGGAAACCGCTCCACACGTTTGTTAGCGGCCTCCTAGGCTAGGACCTGGCGCGGCGGTGCTCCTTCAGCTCAGACCTGGCAGGTTTACGGCAGTGCCAGTGCCACCCATTCGGCCGCGTGATCAGTGGCACCAATCGGCACGACGATGTACTGACGTCCGTCGTGCACGTATGTCATCGGGCCGCCGGTCGTCCCAGCCGGAAGCTCGGTTTGCCAGACGACGCGCCCGCTCGCCTTGTCATAGGCGCGGAACCCGGCGCCCCACATGTTGGGCTGGATACCGCCGAACACGTTGCTACCCTCGCCAAGAAAGAGCAAGGTCCGGGTCACGAGCGCCACCGGGCGGCTGGCCACCCCGAGCGGTCGGAGGTCGAGGCCACGCAGCGCGTCATGATCCCGGATGCCTCCGCCATTGGCCACCTGCCACACGTGCTCGCCGCGATTGAGATCGATAGCGGTGATCCGGCCCCACGGTGGCTTGATCAACGGGATACCGTCCAGATACGGCGCGTCACGATTCGGGCTGTAGTAGGTCATCTCGGCCCCCGGCTGGCCGGAGGCGTCGGCGAGTCGATATACGCGTGGGACCACGTGTGAGAACGCGAAGTAGAACCCCGTGTCTGGATCGAACGCCCCGGTGTTCCAGTTTCCAGAGCCCCAGGACCCCGGCAACGCCAGCGTGCCCTGGGTGCCATCACTCTGGTCGCTGACCAGCGACGGGGGCGTGAAGATCGGTCCGAGCGTGAACGTGCTGGCGACGTTCCGGGCGCGTGCCTCGAGTTCTGGCGTGAAATCGATGAGGTCGGCCTGGGTCACGCCGTGGTGCGCGAACGGCGGTGGCTTGGTCGGGAACGGCTGCGTGGGCGAGGTCTGTTCACCGGGCACGGCAGATGGCGGCACCGGTCGCTCGTCGATGGGCCAGACCGGCTCGCCAGTCACGCGGTCGAACACATACAGAAAGCCGGTCTTGCTCGGTTGCATGACGGCCCGGATGCGACGTCCCTCGACCGTGATCTCGCCCAAGGTCGGCGGACCGATGGTGTCGTATTCCCACAGGTCGTGATGCACCATCTGAAAATGCCAGACTCGCTCGCCCGTCTCGGCGTCGAGCGCCACGAGGCTGTTCGAAAACAGGTTGTCGCCCGGACGGTGTCCGCCGTAGTACGCCGCGGTGGGCGCGGTCAGCGGCACATAGACATAGCCCAGCTCGAGGTCGGCACTGAGACAGCACCAGGCACCAAGGTCGCCCGACAGCGCCAGAGATCCGTCGCCCCACGTTTCGGCCCCGAATTCGCCGGGGCGCGGCACGACGTGGAACGTCCAGCGGAGGGCGCCGGTGCGAACATCGTAGCCACGGACGTTCTCGGCGAGGCTCCCCTTCCAGCGAACGCCGCTGTCGCCCGCGCCATCAACCGTACCCGCCACCACCACCACATCGCCAACGACAATCGGGCTCGCGCCGCCGTTCGCGACTCGGGCCCCGATCGGGGTCAGATCGACACGTCCGCCGTCTCCGAAACCAATAATCGGCCGGCCTGACCGTGCGTCCAGGGCGTACAAAGAGCTGTTCCGGAGAGCGAGAATGCGTCGGTCTTCGCCGTCGGCCCAAACAGCCACGCCATGGGCGGCCCGACCGGCGACACCGGCCAGCGTCGACGACGGGGGCGGCTGCGTCCAAATCGTCTCGCCGGTACCGGGGTCGAAGGCTTCAACGAGCCCGACCGCGTTCGAGGCATACAGAACGCCATCAATCAGAATCGGGGTCGACCGCAAGTAGTTGGAGGGACGCAACGCCGGGAACGCCCGCGTCAGCGTCGAGTCGATCGCCGGCCGTCGCCAGACGATGCGCAAATTGCGAACGGTCTCGCGGTCAATCTGTGCAAGCGGCGCGTACCGGGTGAAGGCGCTCGAGCCACCGAAATAGGACCACGAGGGCGGGTCCGCGCTCTGGGCATGCACCCCGGCCCCGGCCACCACGAGGCAGACCGCCCAGAGCACCGCGTCGCCGAATCGTCTCGCCAATGTCACGACACCCGATCCCGCGGGCGTGCTCACTCGTCCCGCATCGTTGGATACTCGATGCCCAGTTGCTCAAGGTAGGTGTCATACCTCGACGGGTCGTAGTAGTACGGCTCCAGCTGCGGTCGGAACTCTTCCATGATGTCCCGGTTGAGCCAGATGGCCGGCTCGTCCTGCGGTCGCAGCAACGACACGTAGTCCTGTCCGTTGGTCTGGACGTTGTCGAAGTAGTCCCACGCGTTCTCGATCACCGACGGTGTCATGAGCAGATCGAGCACCGTCATGGCGTAGGCCTTGGCACCGGCGGTCACGCCCTTGTGCGCGATCGGGGTGGCCATCGCGATCGCCTTGTTCCAGTTGTGACCCGGTCCGCCCGGAATGTTCGCCGGAAAGCGGAGGGTAACGGTGGGCACGGTCCACATGATATCGCCGATGTCGTCCGAGGGCCCCCCGCGCAGTTGGCGCACCGGCACCGGATCGCCACCACGGAGGTTGCCGTTCACTTCCGTGCTGAGACCGTTGGCCGGGACCCCGAGCATGTCCTGGACGGCGCGGGCCAGGCGCTGGTCGTCCTCGCTCCACTCGGGCATACCGACTGCGACGATGTTGGCGTGCATGGTCTCGGCGAGCGCCTTGTTCGAGTGCATCGGGTAGGCGGCGCCCAGGACGCGTGAGCGTACTTCGGTGCCGGTCATCAGCGCCGCACCAGCCGCAATCTGCTCGGCGATGTCCCACATGTTCTTGATGCGGTCGTAGGTGACCTCGCGCAGGAAGTACCAGACGGCCGCGGTGGGCGGCACGACATTGGGCTGGTCGCCACCGTCAGTAATGACGTAGTGCGAACGTTGCTGAATCTCGAGATGCTCGCGACGGTAGTTCCATCCGACGTTCATCAACTCGACGGCGTCCAGGGCGCTGCGACCGTCCCAGGGCGAGCCGGCGCCATGAGCGCTCTCTCCGTCGAAAAGGAACTCCACAGAGACGAGGCCACTGCCAAACCCTTGGCCCCAGCTCGTCCCAAGACCCGTCCCCACATGCGTATACAGCACCGCGTCGACATTCTCGAACAGACCGGCTCGCACGAAATGCGCCTTCGCCCCGAGCTGCTCTTCCGCCACCCCGGGCCACAGCATCAGGGTACCGGGCAACGCTTCGCGCTCCATGATCTTCTGCACCGCCAACGCCGCCGTCACGATCAGCGCCTGCCCCGAGTTGTGCCCCTCACCGTGCCCTGGCGCACCCGCGATCAGGGGGTCTCGATAAGCCACCCCCGGCTTCTGCGACGCTTGTGGAATGCCATCAATGTCAGTGCCAAGCGCGATGACCGGTTCGCCAGAGCCCCACCGGGCCACCCAGGATGTCGGGATACCCGCCACACCGGTCTCCACCTCGAAGCCGTGCTCTTCGAGGATGCCGGTCACGTACTTCTGGGTCTCGAACTCCTGGAACCCGAGCTCGTTGAAGCTGAAGATCGAGTCGACCATCTGCTGCGTGAAGTCGCGTCGCGCTTCCACGTCCACGACGACCTCGGCCTTGAAATCGGCCAGACGAGGATCGGCAGCGGTAGCCCCGGCCGTGGTTGGCTGAGCCCGTGGCTGCGCGGCCATGAGGAGGGTCGCCATACCGAAGGCGAGGACGATTCGGACGAGCAATCGCAGTGCAGACATGGTCACCTCCGGCGGCAGAAGAGTGTCCCATGATACTCGTCTGGTGGCGGGGCGGTCCGGAGACGGGCGGACCCGATTCTCAGCCAGCACTACACGAGACCGGTATCATGGGGGCCGTGACTACCCCGGACCCCGTCGACCGCTTCAGGGAGCGATACGCCCAACGCCGAGGCGAGGTGGCGCGGCGTATCGAGCGCTCCGTCCTCGGCCACGAAGTCGGCCAGAACGGCTTCACGACGGTCGCGCAGGCAGACACGCTGTGCGACGTCTTGTCCCCGGCCGCGGGCGGCCGTCTGCTGGAAGTCGGCTGCGGTCACGGATGGCCTGGGTTCCACGTCGCGCAACGGCTCGAATGCAGCCTCGTCGGCAGCGACATTCCGCTGGACGCCCTACGTGAGGCGCAAGCGAATGTCGGTGCTCGTCGACTCAAGGGTCACGCCTGGTTCGTCGCCGCCGACGGCCGCGCACTGCCGTTTCCGTCGGGCTACTTCGACGCCGCAGTGCATGCCGATACGTTCTGTTGAATCCCAGACAAGCTCTCCGTGCTGAGAGAGCACCACCGCGTCATGAAGCAGGGAGGTTGCCTCGCCGGCTTTGTGATCCACACGCCCCCGGGCCTCAGCGCCTCGGCTGAGCGGCGAGCATCCGAACTCGGACCCGATGCCCTGGTCGCCGGCGCGTTGCCGGAGCACGTGACCCGGGACGTCGGCTTCTTGGACGTGGTGCGGACGGACGTCACCCAGCAGTTCAGGGCGACGGTCGAAGCGATGCACGGAGCCGCGAGACGGTGGGAAGCCGAGCTGCGCGCGGAACAGGGCGAAGAAGAGTACATGGCTGGCTGCGAGCGGGCCAAGGCGATGTTGCTCGGCATCCAAGAAGGACTGCTCCTCCGGTCTTTGGTGACAACGATAAAGGGCTGAACCGTCGCTGAGAGAGCACACTTGCCACCGAGGCCGAGGGCCTACCGGTCAACAAACTCTCCCGCAAGCAAGGGTTCTCCGAGGTGAGCTACGACCTCAGGGCGGGGCGAGTCCGGGGGCTGATCGGGCGTTTCCCGTGCGGTACGCTCGCGGTCTGCGCTGCGATATCCGTTCCCCGGACGTTGAAAAGCAGGGTGCGGTGTGCCGCACCCGAAGGGAGTGTGAGGCATGGGACAGCGGCACTCGCGTCCGGTGGTGCTCGGCGTCGTCCTCGTCGGTGGCGTGGGTGCCCTCGTGCTGGCCGGCGGACCTCAACCACCGACGCAACAGGAGTATCTCGCGCGGTCCCGACAATTCAGCGCCCGGATGGAGGAACGCGGTCTGTCTGAGCGCTTCACCGGGGTCACGACCAACGGCGAGGCTGTCGCGGGTCTGTATGACATCCGCTCGACCGGCGTGTCGACCACGGCCGTGGTCGAGGCGGCGAACGCGTTCCTGGGTTCGCTGACCTCCGACCAGCGCGAGCGGACGACCTTCGCGGTCGACGATCTCGAATGGCGAAAGTGGGCCAACCAGCACATCTACTTTCGAGAGGGCATCTCCTTCGAGGAGATGAGCGAGACGCAGCGACGCGATGCGTTCGCCATGCTCACGTCGTCCTTGAGCGCCAAGGGGCTCGCCTTGACTCGCGACATCATGCGACTCAATGAAACGCTGGGCGAACTGAACGACAACAACTTCGTCGAGTTCGGTGAGTCGAAATACTGGATCTCGATCATGGGTGAGCCGTCTGAGACCGAGCCATGGGGCTGGCAGCTCGACGGCCACCACCTCAACGTGAACTACTTCGTGCTGGCGGACCAGGTGGTGATGACTCCGGCCTTCTGGGGTTCGGAGCCCGCCGTGGCGACCAGTGGGAAGTATGCGGGCACGTCGATTCTGACTGACGAGCAGGAGCGCGGGCTCGACATGGTCCGCGCCTTGACACCCGAGCAACGCCACGCCGCCGTACTGGAAACCACGAAGACGGGCAACAACATCCTGACTCAGGCCTTCAGCGACAATCTCGTGCTCGACTACACCGGCGTCGACGTGGGGTCGTTCTCGCCCGACCAGAAGCGACAGCTGCTCGATCTGATCGAACTGTATGTCGGAAACATGCGCGACCCGCACGCTCGCGTCCGCATGCGCGAAGTCGAGTCACACCTGGACGACACCTATTTCACGTGGATAGGCGAAACGAAGGACGATTCGGTGTACTACTATCGGATCCACAGCCCCGTGATTCTCATCGAGTTCGATCACGAAACACCGGTCGGTCTTCGGCATCTCTACCCTCGTGGGGTGCCGTACCGGGAACACATTCATTCCGTGGTCAGGACACCCAACGGTAATGACTACGGAAAAGATCTTCTGCGACAGCACTACCAGACGCATCCCCACTGAGTGACATAGCCGGTGGGCTGTGACCGAGGAAGTAACGCCGCCAGACGGGCGCCTCGTCGGAAAACCTAGAACTGCACGCGCGCCCCGCCATTAACGATCCGTCCATCCAGCGGCGCCCAGGCATCGACGGTCCAACGGCCGTCGACCGCACGGGTCGGACGTAAGACCGGGTCCCAGTGCTGCTGCCGCACGTCGGTGAGGTTCTCGAAGTTGGCGAAGAGGCGGAGCGGGCCGACGCGCCGCTCGATGAGCACACCAACCACGGTGTACGGCTCACTGCTATCGCGATACGGATTCGCTTCGAGTCGCTGGCGGCCCGTGTAGTACGCCTCGAAGCCGACGCGCCCGTCCTCGTTCTCGACCATCGCCACGAACCCGACGCTATGGCGCGGTGTCTGCGCCACATCGCCGGTCACCCCATCCACCCTCTCACGCGCGCGCACATACGTATAGCTGGCCGTGAGGGCGAACGGCTCCTGACGAAAGGTGCCAAGCAGCTCCAACCCTCTGTTGGAGGTCGGGTCCTCGAGGTTGCGCATCCGATAGGTCGACCGGTCGACATGGACGGGGTCCACGATGCGGGCCCCAAAGACGGTGGCTGTATAGGAGAGCGGACCGTGGGTGCGCGTGAGGTCGATGGAGACGCTGCGTCCTCGCTCCGCGCGGAGCGGGCCGTTCACCGTGAGTGTCATCAGACCGGCCGCTTCAGTTTCTTCCGTGAGGGGTGTCGGGCCAAAGAACCCGGTCCCGGTCGACACGCGCGTCGACCACTCGCCCGACCGCGCGAGCGCCGAGACCCGGGGACTGAAGAACCATCCGTACTCGCTATGGTGGTCGAGGCGGCCACTCATCGAGATCGCCAGCCACGACCGAATGTCAACGTCGTCCTGTACGAACACGCCGGGCGTCGTGAAGGAATACCGGAAGCCTGGGACGTCGGTCGGCTGGTAGCCGTCGTGCTCGATCGCCACCCCGCCGACCCAGGTGTGGGGCCCAACGGCTCGACGCACGGTCATTTCCACGAAATTCGTGTCATGACGATCGCGTTCGAGCACCTCCCCAAACCGGTGGTCGTGCCACTGGCGCGCCAATGTGGCTCGGGTTGACACGACGGAGCGCCCGATCACCGTCTGCCACAGCCCCCCGACGTCGAATCGCCGCGTCTCGAGCGCTTCCCGGTAGGCCAGCCCCGTGGCGGGCAGGACCCGGTCTGGCTGGGTGCCCCCGGTGCGACTCTCACCCGTCGTGCCCATCGTCAGAAACAACGACTGTCCGCGGCCGTCGTCCCAGAAGACCCGCGGACGCACGACCCCGCGTTCGTAGCCGGCCAGATCGGCCCACCCGTCACCATCCACATCGGTCCGCTCCTGTCGGTGGCCACCGCCGACAAGCGTCATCCCCCACGACTCGGACAACGCTTGGGACAACCACAGCACGCCATCCGTAGCTCCTCGAGTGGACTGGTTGAAGAGCACCTCGCGTTCGGGTTCGTCATCCGGTCGGCGTGACACGAGGTTGACGACGCCACCCATGGCACCCGCCCCGTAGAGCGCCGAGGCGACCCCTTTGATGACCTCCACTTGTCCCAAGTCCATCGGCGGAATCTGGAGGAGCCCCAGACCGCCCGGCTGGCTCCCGTACAGCGGCAACCCATCCGACAGGAAACGGGTATAGCGGCCTCGCATGCCTTGAATCCGGACGCTCGCGGCGCCAAGCGAGGGCGAGGTGGTCTGCACCCGCATGCCCCCCATCTCGTTGAGCAGCATGACGATGTCGCCCGGCGTCATGAGCATCTTCTCTTCGATTTCCTCCCGGTTCAGCGCCTCCACCCGCATCGGCTGATCCTCGATACGTCGCTCGGTGCGCGTGCTAGCGACCACCGTCACTTCCTCCTCGACGGTGAGCTCCCGTTGGAGTTCGACCCGGACGCGTTGATGCTGTCCGGCGGTTACAACGGCGGGGACTGTCAGAAGGATGAACCCCGTCTGCAGCACTGTGATCTCTGTCGCGCCCGCCGGGGCCCGGAAGAGCGCGACGCCAGACGCGTCGGTCTGTTGCGTCGCTCCCGCGACGACGACGTCTGCCCCGGCCACGGCTTCACCACCGGCGCTCACTTCGACGCGAAGCGTGCCCAGTTCCTGCCCGGCGGCTGGAGTTGTGGCCAACATGATGACAGTGGCGAGACGCTTCAGCATGTCGATTCAATTGCGGGCGGTGTCATGTTGAAGTGCGCCTCAGTCAGGCAGGCGGCCGTCCAGCGGCGTCGAGTCGGCCGGCCGGTGCTCACGCGGCCCGGCCCCGTTGGGCACCAGACGCAAGCGATATTAGACCACCCCCAGGGCCAACTCCCGCGGCGGATGTACGACTCGTGTCCCGTTCCAGAACGTGGAAAGGACTGGACGGTGGTCGGTCCTAGTCGTCCACGCCTGGTGACATAATCCCCACTACTCGAGCCAGCGACGGACGACCCCCACCATGAGCACCCTATCCGAATCAATCATCGGCTTCGTGGGCCTGGGCAACATGGGCGGCCCCATGGCCGCCAATCTGGCCCGCGGGCACGGCGCGCTTCGTGTGTATGACCAGGCCGGGACGGCGTCGCGCGCGCCGGACGGCTCCGTGGTCTGCGAGAGCGTCGCGGGGCTGAGCGCTCAGGTCGACACCGTCTCCCTGTGCCTGCCCGACGGGCGGGCCGGGCTCAGCGTGGCGCGGGAGATACTCGCGGCCCCGCGTTCCCGCGTACGCACCGTTGCCGACCATTCGACCGTGGGCATCGCCGCGGCCGAATCACTGCATCGATGCTTCGCCGACGGCGGCATCGAATACGTGGATGCACCGGTGTCCGGCGGTACGGCGGGCGCCGCCAAGGCCACCATCTCGATCATGTACGCCGGCAGTGCCGCGACGCTGGAGCGTCTGCGTCCGGCATTCGCGACGATGTCGAAGCACGTGTTCCACATCGGTGAGACCCCCGGCCAAGGTCAGGCGATAAAGCTGCTGAACAACTTCCTGTCGGGGGTCGCCATGGCGGCCACAAGCGAGGCGGTCGCCTTCGGTGTCGGGCGCGGCGTGTCCATGCGAACCATCCTCGACGTGCTCAACGTGTCAACGGGTCGAAACACCGCCACCACCGACAAGTTTCCGACCCGCATCCTCACGGAGACCTACGACGCGGGGTTCACCAGCGCGCTGCTCACAAAGGACCTGGAACTTTACGAGCAGGCGCTCGCGAATGACGGCGCCGCCAACCCCGTGAGCGCCACCGTCGTCGACCTGTGGCGGCAGCTCGACGCGGCCGAGGGCCCCGCGGACTTCACGCGGATCTATCCCTTCGTGCGCGACCGGCGATACCGGGAGACATGAGTCGACCGGGACGAGGATCGCACCTACGGTGGAGTCTCCTCCAAAGGGAAAACTCGCTGAGAAGATACGGGCGATTCTGGTGCCCGAGCCCGGGCATGTCCAGAAGGGCCGGCAGTTCGTGCCGGGAGACCGACAGCGGTCGACCGGTGGAGGGTGGCGCGGCCCCAGGTGGCGGTATATGGTCGTAGCCTTACATTCACAGCCCCCCCCGTCGCGGCCACGTCGCCCGGCCGGAGGGGCAGATCGAGCCACTGGAGGTGACGCCATGTTACGAGCCGTTTTTTCCTTCTCTCTGTTGCCGGCTATCTTACTGAGTGTGTTCAGTGGCCACGCCTTCTCTGCCCAGACCTGTAACTCTGACGGTGAAGTGCAATTTGTCTGTGGCACCACCAATCCTGAAGATCTGTATCAGATTCCCGAGACTCCCTGGGTCATTGCTTCGGGCCGGGTCTCTGATGTGGCGGGTTCGATCTACGCGGTCAACGTTCGTGATCACGACGTCCGAGAAATATTTCCGCAAGGCGCCTCATCGCCGAAACATGACACGGTGACCTATCGCGACTGTCCAGGTTCGAACACAACCTTTCAACCCCACGGCCTTACTCTGCGAGAAGGTAGTGGTGGCATGCATACGCTCTACGTTGTCGGCCATGGCACCCGGGAAGCGGTTGAAGTATTCAATCTGGACGTCGGCGGCACCGTCCCATCGCTTGAATGGATCGGTTGCATAATTGCCCCGGAAGGCACCCGACGACTCAACTCGATAGCCGCTTTACCTAACGGCGCCCTCGGTGCAACGAATTTCGATACGGAGGGCGGCGAATTATGGGAGTGGCATCCCGCTACGGGATGGACCGAAGTGCCCGGCAGTCAGATGCCTGGCCCTAATGGCCTGGTATCTTCTGCCGACGGTCAATGGTTCTATATCGGCGGGTGGAGTGATCAGGCTCTGGTTCGGCTGTCGCGGGGACAGACGCCGATTCAAATCGATTCGGCCCCGGTCGGATTCAACGTCGACAATGTTCGCTGGGGGAACGATGGCCACATAGTGGTGGCCGGTCATGTCACGCGTTGCGAGGAATCCAGCGACTGTGAACTGGCGGTTGCTCGTGTGGCCAAGGTGAATCCGACTACCCTGGACGTGCAACAACTGGTGGACTACAAGGGCAATGAGTTTTTCCGGCTGGGTACGGTTGCCATCGAAGTCGACGATGAGATATGGGTAGGCGGCATACGCGGCAGCCTTGGTATAGCCCGGTTCCCCCAATAAGGACTCGGGACGAAATAACGGCGGCATTTCTGGGCGTCAAGGAGTTGCGGATCATGTTGAAGTGTACCTGGTTCGGATTCGGCGGAGCGCGTTGGCGGCGACCGAGTTTCGTGTCAGCCGCAGCCGGGTTGGCGGTCGCCGGACTGGTCGTGGCGGGTGGCCTGACCGGCGGACTGGATGTGGCGCCGGGTGTCGTCGTCGCAGCGGCGCAGCAGCCGGCGGCGGACGGGGGCTTCACCGTGGAGCAGGCCACCGCTGGGTGGAGGGTCTATGCGCGACAGTGCGGAGAGTGCCATGGGCC
>CAUZAY010000129.1:0-11848 GCA_963577695.1 Vicinamibacteria bacterium
CTTGAGCCACCTGAAGGTGGCTACGCTAATCCAACGGCAGCCGGTCCAGCCGCCGATCTTCTCGTTCCTGCTGACGGATGTACTCGCGGATCACGCGTTCCTCTCGACCCACGGTCGACACGAAGTAGCCCCGCGCCCAAAAGTGCTGCCCCACGAAGTTCCGCGGGCGCCCCGCGAACTCCCGAGCGATGTGGATCGCGCTCTTGCCCTTGATGTACCCGATCACTTGCGCCACCGAGTACTTCGGCGGGATCGACACCATCATGTGGACGTGGTCCGGCAGCAGATGCCCTTCTTCCACACGACTCTCCCGATGAAGCGCCAACTCCCGCAGCAGGTCGCCCAGCTGAGCCCGCAGACCCCCGTAAATCGCCTTCTTGCGGTACTTCGGGATGAACACGACGTGATACTGACAGCGCCATCTCGTATGATTGAGACTTCGGTCGTGCGTCATGAGGACTCCCTTTCGTGATGCTTGACCGGCTCACGAGGGGGAGTTCCTCATACGACTCCCGGAAACGTCAAACTCCGCTGGCCGCCCCGGCAAAGCCGGGGGGTCTCCCACGCTGACTAGCTATGCTGGGCGCTGCTGGCACGACACACTTCGGGACCCCGGCGGCGCATCTGCGTTCGATCGCGCTCCTCGAGGGGCTCTCCTACCTCGTGCTGCTCTTCATCGCGATGCCGCTCAAGTATCTGGGTGACATGCCGCTGGCGGTACGGGTCGTGGGGTCGGCCCATGGGGCGCTCTTTGTGTGGCTGAGCCTGCTCGTGCTGCGTGGGCTCACGAGCCGTCGTCGACCCGCCAGCTGGGCCGCGAGGATCATGGTGGCCTCGCTGCTGCCGTTTGGAACTCTGGTGATCGATCGGAGGCTCAGAGGCGAGGCAGACGCGGCGCGTAGTGAACTCGAGCACGGTTGACAGGCGGGCGACCACCGCCTCTCTTGCGGCGGCGCCGGGTCGGCGCTACGCCGTGCCCGTTCGAAGCAGATCGGACAGATCGGCCCCGGGGGCGCGTTCCTCCGGCGCTGTGTCTCGGCGGAAGATTCGAGCCGCGCGCGTGCTCCCGAGCCACACCCGCCCGTCCTCCACCCGGAGCCAGGCCCCCTCCCGTATCCCAACCACCGGTGTCTCGTTCTCCTCCAGATACTCGACCAGTCGCTTCTCCCTGGTCTCGCCCATGTGAGTCGAACCAGTCGGCGGATCGATGTAGTGTGGGTTGATCTGGAACGGCACCAATCCGAGCGCGTCGAACGAAGTCGGCTGGACGATCGGCATATCGTTGGTGGTGCGGATGGTGGGCGCGGCGATGTTCGAGCCCGCGCTGGCGCCCATGTAGACCAGGCCGTCGTCCACGCGGCGGCGAATCGCAACCAGCAGGTCGGTGTCCTGTAGCGTCTTGAGCAATCGAAACGTGTTGCCGCCCCCGACAAATACCGCCTCGGCCCAGTCCAGCGTCTCCAGACCTCGGTCGTCGCCCGTGACCACACGCGTCTCGACGCCGTCCTGCCGAAACCGGTCCCGTGCCTTCGCGCCGTAGCCATCGCGGTCCAACAGCGCGAAGGGAATGAACGCCAGGCGCCGTCGTTCCCCGAGCAGGTCGAGCATCTCGGGCATGCAGTGGTCGAGGTAGCCCTGACCGTGGTTAGTGGAATTGCTGACGAGTAGTAGAGCGAGGCTCATCGCGTCTCCCTGAGCACGGTCAGTGGCTGACGCCAGCCCGCCTCATGCCTCTTGCGAGCATCCGTGCCTCTGGCCGCGCGACGAGCGAATGCGTCCCACCCGGACGCCGTTGGATCAACGCCGCGTGACGTTACCGACCGAGTTGAAACGATACTATCTCCTAGAGGCAATCCTTGCGGCGCGCACTCATCATCCCGATCGCCACCCTCGGCATCGCCATGGTGGTGACCATCGTCACTACCGTGGGTACCGGACAACCGGCCCCGCGGCAGGGGCTCCGCGCGGGCCAGCGCGTCAGATTGGTTGAGCGCGACCTCGACATCCCAGCCCACGCCGCCCCGGGCGATGCCCCGGTGCCATTTCGATTCAGAGGTGGGTCATCCGCACGCATCCTTTCGGTCGATGAGGACAGCGGCTGGGTCCAACTCCGCGGCGAACGCGCCGACGGCGTAGAAGCGGTCGGCTGGGTCGTCCCACGATACATGCAGACGATACCCACCGCCGACCAGCCCCCCACGGCAGATAATCCGACGCGTGAGCTGCAGTGGTGCCCGGCGAAAGGGTCGCCCAATCCGCCAGCGGACGGCAGGCTACGACTGGCGACGTGGAACCTGGAGAATCTTCATGCCCAAGACGGCCAATCCACGTACGGCCCCCCCCGCCCCTCCGTGACGCGCCGCACACTCGACTACCAGCGGATGCGCTGCTACGTGCGTCTGATCGACCCGGACGTGATCGCGGTTCAAGAAATAGACGGCGCCGACGCGTTGGGTCGTGTCGTCGATACGGACGTCTACAACCTGCACGTGTCACACCGAGCCAGGGCGCCGAGCATGAACGGCCGACAAAATACCGGTTTCGCATACAAGAAGGGGCTCGACGTCACCGAACTCCCCGACTTCGACGCACTCGATGTCAGCCACGGCGGCCTCCGGTACGGGACACGCATGAGCGTGTCCTACGGTCATGCGCGTCTGCAACTGATGAGTGTCCACCTCAAGAGCGGTTGTTTCGCCGACACCTCGACCGGACCGGACTGTGCGAGGCTGCGGCAGCAAATCCCGGTTCTCGAGGAGTGGATCGACCGGCAGTCGATCGGTCCAGACCCGTTCATCGTCCTGGGGGACTTCAACCGCCGACTCAATGATCCCGGCGACGCCATCTGGGCCGACCTGGACGACCATCAGCCCGCCAGCGCCGACCTCACGGCGGCGACCGAGGGCAGACCGGTCGACTGTCGAGACAACCGGTTCGCCACGTTCGTCGACCACATCGTTTTCGGTGCGCGGTCGATCGACTTCGTCGACCGACTCTCCTTTCGACAGGTGAACTTTCGACCGGCCGACCGGCCGTTCTGGGACGTACTCTCGGACCACTGTCCGCTGGTCGTCGAGTTGATGGCCCCCTGACCGCGCCCGCTGGTCCCCCACCGTGCACGTCCACAGACAGACTCTCCCCCGCCACTCTGCGGTATAACAAGGGCATGGCCTACCGTACGGCGTTCCGCTGCATTGCCGGGTGTCCCGGCGAATATCCACTCTGGAAACCGATTTACCGGTGTCCGAGTTGTGGGGACCTCCTTGAGGTGTCCCATGACCTCGACGCCCTCCGGGACCGCTCCGCCGCAGCCTGGATGCGTCTCTTCGACGAGCGCTACAAACGCACCGCCTGGCCCTACGGCTCGTCGGTCTGGGGCAAGAAGGAATGGGTCTGCCCAGACGTGCGAGACGAGTCGATCGTGTCGATGGACGAAGGCGGCACGAACCTGTTCTGGGCGGATCGATTCGGGCGTGAGCTGGGCATGCGTGACCTATGGGTCAAGCTGTGCGGCAACTCCCACACCGGGTCATTCAAGGACCTCGGGATGACCGTGCTGGTCTCGGTCGTCCGGCAGATCATTCAGGACGGCGGGAGTATTCGTGCGGTGGCCTGCGCCTCCACCGGTGACACGTCTGCCTCGCTCGCCGCCTACGCGGCCGGTGGCGACATTCCGGCCATCGTGCTTCTCCCCCGCGGCAAGGTGTCGACCGCCCAACTGTTGCAACCGATCGCGAACGGCGCCCTCGTCCTCGCGCTGGACACCGACTTCGACGGATGCATGGCCATCGTGCAACGTCTCTCGGAGGACGAAGGGATCTATCTCGCCAACTCGATGAACAGCCTGCGGCTCGAGGGGCAAAAGACGGTCGCCATCGAGATGGTGCAGCAGCTCGACTGGCAGATTCCAGACGTTGTCATCATTCCCGGCGGCAATCTGGGTAATGTGAGCGCGCTCGGGGCCGGGTTCGAGATGATGGCGTCGCTGGGCATCATCAATAAACAGCCCCAGATCGTCGTTGCGCAGGCCCAGGCAGCCAATCCCCTGTATCTGGCCTACCAGAACAACTGGGAATTCTCGCCGGTGGCCGCGCTACCGACCCAGGCCTCTGCCATCCAGATCGGCAACCCCGTATCGGTACGCAAGGCGATCCGGACGCTGAAAGCGCACCGCGGCATCGTGGCCCAGGCGTCAGAAGTGGAGCTCGCCGAAGCGGCCGCGCGGGCGGATCGAACCGGTATGTACAACTGCCCCCACACCGGGGTCGCGCTGGCGGCGTTGATCAAGCTCCTCGACGAGGGCCAGATCGACCCCTCGGCCCGCGTGGTGGTCGTGTCCACGGCGAGTGGGCTCAAGTTCACCGATTTCAAGTTGAGGTACCACGAGAGCCGGCTCCCGGGCGTCACGCCGCGCTACGCCAACACGCCGGTAGAGCTGCCAAACGACTACGACGCCGTGCGACGCGCCATCGACCAGCACGCCACCGCCTCCTGACCGGCCGCGGCGTTCAGGCGCGGCAGGCTGTCTCCTGGAAGCATCTCGGTCGCACCGGTGTTCTGTCCCGGGGTCGACACGCGGCCGGTGGAGAGTTGGTCAGACGCGCCGGTGCGATCCGACGGCGGGAGTGGGCATCTCGGTCCGCGAACCGGTCGACGAGCCCAACCCTCGTCACCTTGGCCCCCAAAGCGCTTGGCACGGGCGCGCGACAATGCGCCCCGCCGGCCCGGAGTGGGGCGAAGGGGCCCCCGCGAGGGCCGGCGTGGAGTTCGGGGCGCAGCCCCGTCTGAATGAAGTCGCGTTCGTCTGGCAAGGCGCAAGGAGGGAGCATGCAGGCCGCATGTGACCGACACAGCAACGCCGCCAGACGGACGCCTCGCCTGGAAACCTAGCCGAGAAACATTTCGTAGGCGGGACTCTTCGTCTGCAGCTCGTAGGCGTAGCCGAGACCGGCCAGGAATTCATCGAACTGGGGGAGTTCGCCGTCTGGTACCTCGAAGGCCGCCAGCACCCGGCCAAAGTCAGCGCCGTGGTTGCGGTAGTGGAACAGGCTGATGTTCCATCGGCCGCCGAGCTTGTCGAGAAACTCGAGCAGGGCCCCCGGACGCTCCGGAAACTCAAACCGACAGGGGCGCTCCTGACTCACCTCGGCCGCCCGCCCGACCACCAGATGCCGGACATGCAGCTTCGCCATCTCGTCGTCCGAGAGGTCCACGACGGGGTAACCCTCGGCCTCGAGCCTCGCCGAGCTCGGCGCGTTCGGCCACGAATCGGAGCCGGTCGAAATTCATGTTCGCACCACTCAAAATGGCCACCAACGGCCGCTCACCCCCTTCTTTGGTCGCCATCCATCGTTTGAGCCCGGCCACCGCCAGCGCGCCCGCCGGTTCCACGACCGAACGCGTGTCGTCGAACACGTCCTTGATCGCCGCGCAAATCTCATCATTGGAGACCCGGACGATCTCGTCGACATGGCTGGTCGCGACGGTGAACGCCAACTCACCGACCTGCGTCACCGCGGTGCCGTCGGCGAACAGCCCCACATGGTCGAGCGTCACCCGGTGCCCGGCCGCGAGCGACTGATACATCGCATCGGACTCGACGGGCTCGACCCCGATCACCCGCACGGACGGCATCAGGGTTTTCAGGTAGGCGGCCACCCCGGCCAACAGTCCCTCGCCGCCAACCGGCACGAAGACGGCCCCGGGAGGCCCATGGCATTGCCGGCGCAGTTCGTCGGCAACGGTCCCCTGTCCGGCCACCACGAGGAGGTCGTCGAAGGGGTGCACGAGTTCGAGCGCACGCTCGGCGCCAACCTGCTCGGCGTGCCGTTGCGCCGACGCATAGTCGTCGCCGACCAGCATGACCTCGGCCTTCATCCGGCGAACGGCGCGAACCTTGACCTCCGGTGTCGTCCGAGGCATGACGACAAGAGCTGGGACGTCCAGCGCGCGGACGGCGTAGGCGACTCCTTGCGCGTGGTTTCCGGCGCTGGCGCACACTACGCCTTGAGACCGGCGGGCAGGCTCCAATTGCGCGATCTTGTTGTAGGCGCCGCGCAACTTGAAGCTGAACACGGGTTGGAGGTCCTCACGCTTGAGCAGCACCGGGGCGCCAACGCGGGAGGAGAGGCCGGTAGCGGTCTCAAGCGGGGTCTCACGTGCGACGTCGTAGACGCGGCTCGTCAGAATCTCCCCAGGAGCCGCTCGACCAGCTCGCGCGGGGACCAAGAGGCTATCAGCGCATGCTATCATCCGATCTTGGAGGCATCTGATGCCGATCTACGAGTACGAGTGTCGTGAGTGCCGTACAGACTTCGAATTGCTGGTCCGCGCGAGCGCCACGCCGGTCTGCCCTACGTGTGAGAGTACGTCGCTGGACAAGCGGCTGTCGGCCTTCGCCGTGGGCCGCGGGGGGCCAACCGCGGCGGCTTCGCTGCCCCAGGCGTGCGGAAGCTGTGGCGACCCGCGGGGCGCTGGCGCCTGTTCGATGAACTGATCGGATTGCCAAGCCATCTCAGACCTGAACCACTTGCTGTTACGCCAAACGCCTTCACACCAGAGCCCGCACATGTCCGTACCCAGGATCACGAAAGAAGAGTTAAAAACCAGACTCGAGGAAGATGGCGGGAGCCCGCCGGTCATTCTCGATGCGCGCTTGAAATATCCCTACGAGCACAGCACGGTCATGTTGCCCGGCGCCGTGCGTGTGAACCGAGACGACCCGAGTGCCGGACTCTCCACGGATCGTGACGTCGTCGCCTACGACTCCGACCCGGAGGAACTCGTCAGCGCGCCAGTCGCCGCCGCGCTGATCCGGAAGGGCTACCGCGCCGCGGCCCTAGAGGGAGGCCTCGCGGACTGGGTCACCGCGAAGTTCCCGACCGACGAGAAAGAAGCGCCCAAACAGGCACCGCCCAAGGCGGGTGGCCTCAAGGGCTGACGCCGTAACCTCTCTGAGACGGCCGGGCGCCCCACGCCCCAGGTCTCGGACGCCAGCGCCGCACAGGACAATGACGTTGCGAAGCTGGACCCGTACGCCCATCATCGCGAGTGCTGCCGCCAGTTGCCTGGCACTGGGCGCGCCGATCGCGGCGTACGCCCAGGCCCCAGTGCGTACGGCGGAGGATTTGCAGCAGGCGCTGCAGCAGCGGTATGAGTCGATGCTCGACCTCACCGCCGATTTCACCCAGACCTACGAGGGCGGGGTCCTACGCTCGAGTCTCGTCGAAAGTGGCCGCGTACAGCTGAAGATGCCCGGCAAGATGCGCTGGGATTATCAAGAACCCGAGCACAAACTCATGGTGTCTGATGGGGAACAGATGTTCATGTATCTCCCTGACGATGAGCAGGTCATGGTCATCGCGGTACCTTCGGATGACCAGGCCACCACCCCGGCGCTGATCCTCGCGGGTATCGGAGACTTCGTCAGCGACTTCACGGCTGCCCTCGACACGGTCCAAGACGCGCCACCCGACAGCTATGTGCTCCGGCTGACGCCCACGCGAGCGGAGCCAGATTTTGAATTCCTGATCGTCGTCCTCGATTCACGCTCGTTGACCATCACGCGTCTGATGGCCTACGACCTGCAGGGCGGTATCTCCACCTTCTTCTTCTCCAACCTACAGGAGAACCTCGATTTGCCCGATACACCGTTCACCTTCGAGATCCCACGTGGCACCGAAATCATCTCCATCAGCCAGTCCACGCCGCTCCAGTAACCGGGGCCGGCGGCGCACGGGCCGCGCCCTGCTGGTGCTGGTGCTCGTCTGCCTCGGCGGGACCGGGTGCGCCACCCGGGCGCAAGACCGGGCACACGCGGCCGAGTTGTCGGAAAACTATGACGCCGCCGTGCTCGAGTACACCCGAGCGCTGCGAGAACGTCCCGATGACCGGGGGTTGGGCCGGGACCTGGAACGGGCCAAGCTGCGGGCCGGTCAATATCACTACGCCCTGGGGCGCCGGCTGGCCGGTCTCGGCAACTACGACGACGCGTTGGTCGAGTATCAGATCGCGGCCGAGATGAACCCAAGCAGCGGCGACATCCGGGACGCGCTCCGGGAGACGCGGGTCGCCGTGCAAACCCGCCTGGCCGCCCGCGAAGACGGGCAGACGCAGCTCGAAACGCTGATCGAACGAGCGAGCGCGCTGCCGCCAGAGGGCCTCGAATTACCCGAGGCGACGCTCCCCGACTCGCTGGTGTTCCGCGACGCCAGCACCCGTGACGTCTTTTCCGCGCTGGGTCAGTTCGCCGATGTGAGCGTGATCTTCGACCCGACCTTTGTCGACGAGGAGGTCTCGATCGACCTCCGGGACACGACGTTGTCGACCGCGCTCAGCTCGGTCGCGCGCTCCACTCGAAACTTCTACAGAGTCACCGGTGAGCAGACCGTCACCGTGATCCCAGACACCCCGGCCAAGCGGCGCGAGTATGAGGAAGAGGTCGTGCAGACGTTCTACCTCAGCAACGCCGACGTCGGGGAGACGATGGACCTGCTGCGGCTCGTGATCGACCTGCGCCGACTCGCCCCGATCACGGCGACCCGCGCCATTGCAGTCAGGGACACCCCGGCACGTCTGGCCGCCACCGCGAGACTCATCTCCGCGATCGACAAGGCGCGACCTGAAGTGGTCATCGATGTCGAGCTTCTCGAAGTCAATCGGACGCGGTTTCGCGAGTACGGGCTACAATTCGCGTCACCGGGCGCGTCCGGCCTCGACGGGTCCGCGACCATCGACGGCGGCGGTCGCTTCCTGGACGAGCTTCAGGGTCTCAGCAGCGCCGACGTATTCGTGGCCAACCTGCCCGGGCTCTTCTACCGGCTGCTCAAGAACGACTCGGACACTCGGACCCTGGCCAACCCGCATCTGCGAACATCGGAGGGACTAGCGGCGCAAGCGCGTTTCGGCGATCGGGTACCGATCCCGGCCACCACGTTCTCGCCCATCGCGACCGGCGGTATTCAACAACAACCCATCACGTCCTTCAACTACGCGGACATCGGCGTCAACATCGACATTACGCCCTTCACGCACCACAACGACGACGTCTCCCTGGAACTGTCCATCGAGGTCAGCAACATCTCTGGCAGCGGATTCGGCGGCTTGCCGACCATCGGCAACCGGTCGATCAATACCACCATCAGGCTGCGCGACGGTGAAACGAATATCCTGGCCGGCTTGATTCGAGACGACGAACGAGAGACGCTGGAAGGCGTGCCGGGGCTGAGCGACCTCCCGATCATCGGACGGCTCTTCGCGCGCAATACGCGGGATACGCTGGAGACCGACATCATCGTGACCCTGACGCCACACATTATCCGAGTGCTTGATCTCGAAGAACGGGATATCCGAGCGTTCCGAATCGAACGGGACACGGGGACCGGACTCGATATCAGGGCGCCGTTGCCGGCACCGATCACCCCGGGTGCGGTCCGACCGCCGGCCACACCGAATAGACCCGGCGCCGGAGCCACACCGATCCTGCCGCCACCGATCCCGCCACCGCAATAGACGCGCTCCCAGCAGACAGCCCCGCTGCCCTCCGAGCCAGGAACCAGGCACGCGACGGATAGCGTGTCCTACCTCTGCTCTACGTCGATCTGTGCACCCAGCGCGCGCAGCCGCTCGACGAGTTGCGCGTAGCCCCGCTCGACCGTCTCCAGCGGCTGGATACGACTTGTTCCGGTCGCGGCCAGCGCCGCGGCAATCAGCGCCATGCCGGAGCGGATGTCCCGGCTGTCCAGCGTGCGCCCGGTGAGACGAGCCGGACCGTCTACGATCATCCGGTGCGGATCACACAGGAACAGGTTCGCGCCCATGCCGCTCAACTGCTCCAGGGCGAACAACCGCAGCTCATACATCCAGTCGTGCACCAACGTGCGACCCGTCGCCTGCATCGCCAGCACACTGATCAAGCTGACCATGTCGCTCGGAAACCCCGGCCACGGCGCCGTGGTGATCTGCCGGATGGCGACCGGTGACGACGGGCGAACGCGGAGACAGTCCGCGTCGACGTCGCAGTCCACCTGCATGCGACGCAAGATCGTGGTGATCGGCTCCAGGTCGCCGGCGCGGGCGCCGCAGACCTCCAGTTCGCCGCCGGTGACCGCCGCCGCCACGGCCCAGCTGCCGGCCTCGATATAGTCACCACTCAAACGGTGGGTGGCGCCGCCCAACGGGGCGCCGCCGGAGACACGAATGGTCGGGGTGCCGGCGCCCTCGACCTCTGCCCCCATCTGGGTCAAGAACTCGCACAGCTCCACCACGTGGGGCTCGCAGGCGGCATGGCGAATCTCGCTCTCTCCGGGGGCGGCGGCGGCCGCCAGCAGCGCGGTTTCGGTCCCGGTCACCGAGGCCTCCTCGAGATACACCGAGGCCGGCACCAGACCACCCGGCGCTTCCAGCACGTAGTCAGCGGACGTGTCCTCGCGGCGTCGAACCCCCATCGCCTCCAACGCCAGGAGGTGTGCCGACAACGTGCGTCGGGCTGGAAAGTCGCCACCCGGCGGCGCCAGCCGCACCCGCCCGCGGCGCGCCAACAGCGGGCCACACAACAGCACCGACCCGCGGAGCCGTCCCACCAACCGTCGGTCCGGCTCGTCGACGGTGACCCGCGCGCACTGCACGCGGAGCCGCGTTGTACCCACCCCTTCCACCGAGGCTCCAAGCCCCTGGAGCAGATCGGCCATGACGTGCACGTCCTTGATCCGAGGTACGTTCGTCAGCTCACACGGCGCCTCCGTCAGCAAACAGGCCGCAAGCAGCGGCAAGGCCGAGTTCTTGTTGCCCTCGACCTCGAGCCGGCCCATCAGCCGGTGGCCACCCTCGACCACCAACGTTGTCAGAGCTTCCCCGGTTGGAGCGATACCTGAACTCATCCCACCTCGTTTCCACTCTCGATCTCGAACTCGCCGAGGTACATCAGCTCGTCGCGCAAGACGAGCCCGAATCGCTCGCGCACGGTCGCACGGCATCGCTCTATGAGCGCGCGCACGTCACGGGCCGAGGCCCCGCCCTCGTTGACGATGAAATTGGCGTGCACCGACGACACCGCGGCTGCTCCCACCCGGTGACCCTTGAGCCCGGCCAGGTCGACCAGCGCCCCAGCCGATCTGGGCACACCGTCCGGGAGCGGACCATCGTCGGGCCGGGGATTTTGAAATACACAGCCGGCCGATGCCCGGTCGAGCGGCTGCGTACGCTTGCGGAAGGCGAGCGAACGTCGCGCGGCCGCCCGCAACTCCGTCACCGCACCGGCCGCGACCTCGAACTCGGCCCACAGCACCAGTTCGCCGGTGTGCTGCACACGGCTCTCGTCGTAGCCGAAGCCCATGTCCTGGGCCAGCACACGCGCGACGTGTCCAGTCCGATCGACGAGACCAACCGCCGTCACGATATCACCCAGCAACTGGTCGTCGAAATGCGCGTTCCCGCGGATCCCCCCACCCACCGTGCCTGGCGTCCCGGCCCACCGCTCGAGACCGCCGAGCCCGCGGTGGACGGTCCACCGCACAAGGCCGTTGATCGTCACCCCGCTGTCGGCCCGCACGTGATGCGTGTCGACACGACCAATGGCGCCGTGCCGGACCCGCAGCACCAACCCGCGCACGCCCCCGTCACCCACCAGCACGTTGGAGCCGCCGCCGAGCACGGTGAGTGGCACAGAGAGGTCGCGCGCTAGACAGACCGCCGTCACGATATCGTCGGGGCTACGGGTCTCGACCAGCCACTCGGCCGCCCCACCGGTGCGAAACGTCGTCAGCTCACCCAGCGCCACCTGACGGCCGACCCGGTCGCCAAATGCCGCGCGCAACCGGCCAGCTGTCTGGTCCGGATCCGGGCCCTGGCC
>CAUZAY010000130.1:0-11691 GCA_963577695.1 Vicinamibacteria bacterium
GCCCAGCCGGAGATTCTGTTGCTTGACGAGCCCACGAACCACCTCGACATCGAGGCCATCGATTGGCTTGAGGCGTTCGTGGTCGACTACCCAGGCGCCGTGGTCCTAGTCACGCACGACCGCCAGTTCCTGCGACGAGTGGCTACGCGCATCGTCGAGATCGACCGGGGCCAGCTTACATCCTGGCCGGGAGACTACGACAACTATGAGCGCCGGCTGGAAGAGCGCCGAGCGGACGAGTCAGTGCGGCACGCCAAGCAGGACAAGCGACAGGCCGTCGAAGAGGTGTGGTTGCGTCAGGGCATCAAGGCCCGCCGCACCCGGAACGAAGGGCGCGTCAAGGCCCTGATGGCGATGCGAGCGGACCGTGCGGAGCGATGCGCCGAAATGGGGCGTGTCCGGCTGAAGCCCGCCACCGCGGACGCCTCTGGTCGACTGGTGTTCGAGCTCGAGGGGGTCGCAAAGTCGTTCGACGGAACCCCGGTGATTCCGGAGTTGAATCTGCGCGTGCTGCGGGGAGACCGGGTCGGTCTTCTCGGTGCCAACGGTGCCGGCAAGACCACATTGCTGCGTTTGCTGCTCGGCGACCTCGAGCCCGACCAGGGTCACGTTCGTCGCGGGAGCAACGTGCGGATCGCCTACTACGACCAGCAGCGCGAACAGCTCGACGTCGAGCGGACCGTGTTCGACATCGTGGGAGACGGCAACGACACCATCACCGTAGATGGGCAGGCTCGTCACGTCCATGGGTATCTTCGTGACTTCCTGTTTTCGCGCGAGCGTGCCCGGTCGCCGGTCAAGTCGTTGTCTGGCGGCGAGCGCAATCGGCTCCTACTGGCTCGCCTGTTCACACGTCCGGCCAACGTGCTCGTGCTCGATGAGCCGACCAACGACCTCGACCTGGACACCCTCGAGTTGCTGGAGTCGCAGCTTGTCGAGTGGTCAGGCACGGTGCTGCTTGTCAGTCACGACCGGGTGTTTCTCGACCACGTGGTGAGTAGTACGGTGGTGTTCGAGTCCGATGGCCAAGTGCGGGAGTACGTCGGCGGTTACCAGGATTGGGTGCGGCAACGCCGTGCCCAGTCCCCCGCAGAGCGTCCGGGTCGTCTGACGACACCTCGCGCCCAGGCGGCTGAGCCGCAGACATCCACCGGCGCCGCGGTGGCGGCCCCAGCGCGACTGTCCTATAACGATCAACGCGAGCTGGTGGCGCTCCCCGCGCGGATCGAGCGGCTGGAGGCCGACGTCGATCGGCTGAACGGGGCGACGGTGGCGCCCGACTTCTATCGCGAGGCGCCGGAGTCGATCAAGGCGACCCTCGCACGCCTGCGGGCCGCGCAGGCCGAGCTGGACTCCTCCTACGTGCGCTGGGAGCACCTGGAAGCCCGTCGCGGCAATTTCCGCGACTAGATCGCAAGGGCCCTCAGGGCGGCTGAGGGCCGGAACGGTTCACCGACATGCGAGATCAGTGGTACGGCGATGACCGGGACGTCCTCAAGTGGAGCACCCTCGTCCATTTGGCCCGACGGGAATCCGTTCCCGGAATCCTGCACGTCGCGATGTATCGAGTGAGCCGGCCGATCGCCCCGCTGGCCACCGCGGTCGGTTCTGTCGAACCGCCGGACGAGGTGCTGCACCACTTTCGCGACCTCGACGACATTCAACGGTTGGCCGCAGCGACCGGGCTCGAGATCGACGTCATCAAGAGCCCCTTCGCCCATAGGGCGACCTACTTTGGCGAGGTCTGCGGTGCGGTACGAGCGCGCACCGGGCGGGTGCTTGTGTTTCTGGACCCGGACATCGGTATCGAAGCCGAACAGGGTGGGCCCGAGCACGTCACGTCGGCCGACATCGCGCGGGTCTTCGACGCTCTGCAGCCGGGCGACCTGCTGGTCTGCTACCAGCACGCGAGGCGGCAGAAAGGCTGGCGTGGCCGGGCGCGCCGCGCCTTTGCGCATGCGCCTGGGATTCCCTCCTTCGACGTGGAGGTGGTCGAGTCCGAGCAAGTGCGTGATGTGCTGATGTTCTCCGTGAAGAAGTCGTGACCCCCGTACGGCGCCCAGCGATTCGGCTGCTAGGGCGCACCGTCTCCAGCCAGCGCCTTGACGAGCCGGTAGAGAAACTCCTGCCCCTCGTAGAAATGCTCGATGAGGATCCGTTCATCCTGCCCGTGGGCTCGACGGTCGTCCATGTCTCCGAACAGGCCACTCACGCCGTAGACCGGGATGCCCTCACGACGGAGATAGAGCCCATCGGTCGCGCCGGTGGACATCACCGGCAACACCGGCACGCCAGGCCACATCTCTTCGGTAATCCGAGTGATCGGCCCCAGTACCTCTGGCGTGAGAGGCGAGGGCGGGCTCGGGGTGGCCGAGCCGCGGGCCGTGACCTCTACGTCGAACGGCGACGCTAGCGCTTCGAGGCGGGCCTGTACGTCGCCTGGGTCGTCGTCGGGCAGGAGGCGGCAGTTCACGTTGGCCCGCGCCGTCTGTGGCAACGCGTTCTGGGCGTGGCCCCCCTCGAGCAACGTCGCCACGCAGGTGGTTCGCAGCCGCGCGTTGTAGCCGGGGTCCTCGGAGAGCGTGGCTGCGGCGGACCCGTCACCGGGGTCGGCCACGATGCGTCGCATCGCCTCACCCATCTCCCCGTCCACCAGACCGGCCGAGCCGGTGAAGAACGCCTCGGTGACCTCGTTCAGTCGGACCGGAAAACCGTAGTCCTGGACGGCCAATAGGGCGCGCGACAGGTCGTAGATCGCATTCTTTTCTACCGGCCGCGATGAGTGACCGCCCGGGTTGGTCGCCGTGAAGTAGAACGACAGGAACTTCTTCTCGCCAGCTTGGACGTTGTGCGAGATTTTCCGGCCATCGCGCTCCATGCCCCCGCCGCCTTCGTTAAGCGCAAACGCCGCGTCGATCAGGTCCCGATGCTCCGCCAGTAGGAACTGCACCCCGTTGCGCGGGCCGCCCTCCTCGTCAGCCGTCAATGCCACGACGATGTCTCGGTCCGACACGAACCCCTCTCGCCGCATCCGGATCAAGTTGGCCATGTAGATGGCCGCCTCGTCCTTGTCGTCCGTCACGCCCCGACCGTAGAAGTAGCCACCCCGCTCAATAAACTCGAAGGGGTTCAGGTCGACGCTCCAGTCTTCAGGCAACGCCTCCACCACATCGATGTGGGCCAGCAGCAGGATCGGCTTCAGGGTGGAGTCCCGTCCTCGATATCGGGCGACGAGGTTGCCTTTGGTCGGCGCATCGTCTGGTATCAGGACCTGGACGTCCTGCTCGGCGAAGCCGGCGTCAAGTAGTCGACGCTTGAGCGCGCGCGCCGCCACCGTGTTGTCGCCTCGCTCGCTGTCCGTGGTGTTCGTCTCGACGAGCTCGGCGAGGATCGAGCGCGCCCGCTGCATGTCCTCGGCCGGCGACATGGTCTGCGCGTTGAGTGTGACGGCCGCCGTGGTCATCAGCACGGCCGTCAGCGCGGCACTTCTGTTTCTTGGGTTCACAGGGTTCTCCTGAACCGGCTCACCTCGTCACGCCGTGCCGTGCTGACCGACGCTTGCTGCGAATCACCGTGACAGGAGACTAGCAGGTTGTGGGTTGAGTCGACAGTCGTGGGGCAAGGCTTCAGCCTTGCCTCGCAGGCGTGAAGGCCTGCGCCACACGGGTGCCCCGTCGGAAAACCTAGGTGGCGGCTGAAGAACGACCAAGAGCGGTTTCCTGCCGAGGCGTTCGGCTGACAAGGCGCGACGAGGGAGCATGCAGGTGGCACATGACCGAGGAAGCAACGCAGTCAGGTGGACGGATCGGCGGGAAACCTAGACGCGTGCCATCGCGCTCGCCAGGTTGCTCAACGCCCGCTCAACCAATTGCCGGCTGGTCGCGATGTTCATCCGCATGCAGCCCGACCCGCTGGTGCCATAGCTGGAGCCTGGATTGATGTGGATATGGGCCTGCTCCAGCAGGTAGCGCTGGAACCGTTGTTCGGGCGTCTCGCCGTTGTCCGACTCATCTCCGTGATCGACCCGATCGATTGCCTCGCTGACGTCCAGCCATGACAAATAGGTGCCCTCGGGCTTGACGACCCGTACGTGAGGCACGCGTGCACCGACGAACGACTCGACCAAGTCGTGCGTCCCGTCGATGTAGTCGAGGAGCTGGTCGAGCCAATGCTCGCACTCGTTGTAGGCGGTTTCGGCGGCGACGAGGCCCAAGGTGTTGATGCCCTGTTGGTGCTGTCCGGCCCCGCGAATTCGGTCGAGGTAGTCCGGGTTGGTCGAGAACAGGTAGGCGCACTTCAGGCTCGAGAGGTTGAACGATTTGCTGACCGACTTGTAGGTGATGCTATTGCGGACGACCGCCTCGTCATCGAGGGTCGCATACGGCGTGTAGGTGTGCCCGCGGTTCACGAAGTCGCAGTGGATCTCGTCGGCGAGGACGACGACTCGCCGGCGGGTACAGATCTCACCCAGGGTCATCAGGTCGTCGCGTGACCAGACGTTGCCGGTCGGGTTTTGCGGGTTGCAGAGAATGAACGCGTAGGTGTCGTGGTCGATGCGACGTTCGAGGTCCTCGAAATCCATGCTGTACCGGCCGTTCGACACTCGCAGCGGGCATTCCTCGGCCACGGCGCCCACGACGCGGATATCGGTATAGAAGCCGTTGTAGCCCGGAGTCTGGAGGAGGATCTTGCTGCCGGGAGGGCAGAAGGCGCGCAACGTGCTGATGATAGCTGGATGCACCCCATCCGAGTGCAGGATGGTGTCAGGTGCGATCTCGAGACCGTACCGACGTCGGTTCCAGTCGACGATCGACTCGAGATACGACTCGGGCTTGGTGAAATAGCCATAGTTTTCGTGGGCGACACGGTCCCGCAGGGCGCGCGTGATCGCGGGCGCGATCCGAAAGTCCTGGTCGGCGGTGCCCATGCCGACCTCGACCTGCCTCTGGCCGTATTTGGCAATTTGGGCGTCCCACTTCGACGAGTCGGTGCCGATGCGACTGTAGATGGTGTCGAAGTCGTAGCGGCCGCCCGGTGGCTGCACGCGCTCGCCGCCTTCCGCGGTTGGCAGCGCTGCGCCGGCCGCTCCGGCGACGGCGGTGAATCCGGCGCCCCTCAAGAACGTCCGTCGATCAAGCTGACTGTGCTTCGGCATCATCGCCTCCGGCCGGCGTCACGGTCGCGGGACGCGTCGGCGCACGTCACGCTGCGGGATGGTTCGATGAGGCAAGCATAGTCGACTTGACGTGGCTGGCGAGCACCATTGCGTCAGTCGTGTCCAGCGAGCCACACGTGGCGACCCTCGCCGTGTGCCCACGGACACCCTCGCACCCCCGCGGGTGCGTCCGCAGGCGGGCTCGTCTTGCGCGCGCCGCCGCATTGTCGCGTGTCGCGCGGCCCGGACGGGTGGCATGGTTCCTGCTCGGCTGGTGCAGTGTTTGTGTCAGAGCGACGGTGGACGCCGGCGCGGCCGGAAGCACTGTCTCATTGGCGGAGACGCTGCACGAATCTCAACCACACGGCGCGGACGGGAGTCCGCCAGACCAGGGGAGCACTGACTATGTGGAAGCGACAGGAGCCAGAACCAACACACGCACCCACCGTGCCGGCTGCCCCCGAGCCCCGCCAGACCGGGACGCCGCCGCCGCCGGATGCGAGTGGTCCCTCATCGGCCGCGAGCATTGGCCGGTCAGTGGTGATGAAGGGCGAACTGACTGGGAGCGAGACTCTTGTCATCGATGGACAGGTCGAGGGACCATCAACCTACGTGAGAATCTGCTCACAATTGGACCGAGCGCGAACATCAGCGCGGAGATTCTGGCCAAGTCCGTGATCGTGTTGGGTCGTCAGCGCGGCAACATCACCTGGACCGAGAAGATCGAGATTCGAGAGAACGGTTCGGTGGAGGGCGATATCAGCGCGCCCCGGGTGGCGATCGCGGAGGGGGGTCACTTCCGCGGCAGTATCGACATGCAACAGGCTGACCAGTTGCCCGGGGGGCCCAGAGCGCGGGCGTCGGCTGGGCCGCGTGCCGACGCCGCCCCCCGCGTCACGAGGGGCGGCAGTGTATCGACCGCCTCAGCGAGGCCGACTTCGTCGTAGGATCGTGGGTGTGAGTTGGGCGGGGACTGGCATGTTCAAGCGGCGGGCAGAGCGGGACGATGACGCAACGGCACCGCAGGCGTCAGAGGTCAGGCCCGAGACCGTGGTGCGTTCGACCGTCAGGCCGAAGTTCATGGCGGCAGTGGCTCGCCGCGCGGTGCCAGTTGTCGTCGATCTTGGCGCCGTGGTCGGTTTGAACGTCGGGTTCCTCAGCGAACGGCTGGATTGCACGATCCATGTCCACGATCTTTTTGCCGACGTGGAGGCGCACGCCCGCGGTCGGGCGCGTGACCCGGACGTAGGCCCGTTGGCGTTGGCGTCCCACTTGCTGCCGCCGCTCGAATCCGTGGACGGTATTCTGTGCTGGGATCTCTTTGACTATCTCGACCCGCCGACCGGTCGCAGTTTGGCCGCGAGCCTGACCGGTCTTCTCAGGCCCGGAGGGGCACTCTACGGGCTGTTCGGGACGACGCCCATCAACTCTCCCACTACACGCGTTTCGTGCTGGAGGCCGACGACCGTCTGCGGCTGCGGACGTATGCGGCGACCCGCACTCGGCGAGCGGTCCTCGCGACCCGAGAGATCCACCGCATGTTCGGCCCACTGACGGTCGACGAATTCGTGCTGCTCAGGAGTCATTCCCGCGAGACGCTCTTCCGTAAGCCCGAGCCCCGTGGCTGAAGGGTGTCCGGATGAACACAGCCGAACCGCTCGGTATGTGTCGTCCAGCACACGTCGGCGCCGCCCATGGCCGATGCCTGATGCGACTAAGTCATTGCGAGACAAAAGCCTGGGTCTGATCATCCACGCGTGGTCATTGTGGTGCGCTCCTTGCGATACATCGTCTCGAGAGAGAGGAGGCTCCCATGCCCACGCATCCCCTGATCGTTGTTGCCGCCGGGCTGGCCCTGGCTGGTTCCACTGGCTGCGCCACACGAGGGTACGTCACCAGGACGGTTGCCGAGAGGACCCGAGAGGTGGAGCAGCGTGTCACGCAGGTCGAGCGGGTGGCCGAAGACGCGACGGTGAGCACCGGTCGCAATGCCGCCTACATCCGCGAGCTTGACCAGACCGCGACGAACGCCCATGACCAGGCGGCGAGTGCTCAGGAGACCGCCCACGCGGCGGCCACCGCGTCCAGGTTGGCTCAGATGACGGCCAATGACGCCCGGAGCGTATCTGATGGGCTCGACGCCGCAGCCAAGCGGTTCCTGTTCGAGGTGACCGTGGCGGAAGACCATGGGCACTTCGGGTTCGGGGACGCGGCACTCCCCGACCCGGTATCGGCCAGGTTGGACGAACTCGTGGACCGGGTGCGGTCGCTGGACGCGCCGGCTCACCTCGAGATCGAAGGCCACGCTGACGCGACCGGCCCGGCGGATTACAACGCGCGGCTCGCGTTGGAACGGGCCGAGTCGGTGCGGCGCTACCTGCACGAGCAGCATCGACTGCCCTTGCACAAGATCAGCGTGATTAGTTACGGCGAGGAGAAACCGATTGCGCCCAACGATACGGTCGACGGGCGGGCCATGAACCGGCGGGTGGTCGTCCGAGTGCTGGGATAAGCGGACGGCGACACCCGGGCGCGTCGGCGCATCTGGCGTCGGCGCGTCCGGGGCATTCCACGACGGGTGGCAGACGTCCGGTGTGCGCGCTGCGCCCGGCTTGTCGTAGGGGCACCGCGACGCCCAGGTGACAGTGTCAGTTCCCTTCGATCGCGCGCTATCATGGCGGTTGAGGGTGAGATTGGGATGCCACGACTGACAGCCGTTCGACTCGCGTGCGTCGCCGGCATCAGTGTATCGGTGTGGGCCTGCGGTGCTCGCTCCGCTCCCACCGCGCCCCCGCCAGAGCCGCGCTCCGCGCCGGTCGCGCCGAAGGTCGAGCCGGAGCCTGCTCCGGTCGTGGTCGCCGTGCCGCCACCCGCCGTCGTCACGCCCGAGCCGACGGCGCCCGAGCCCGCGGTCGATCCTCCACCGGCGGCGGTGCCGGTCGCGGCCGACTGCTCCCTGGTCTCGCCGGCCGGTACGCCCATCCGCACGGTGGCGCTGTCCGAGGACATCGATCCGACGCATGCGCCGTATCCGAGAAACGACAGTGAGCGGTTTCTGTTCAGGCAGCTCTATGACACGCTCGTGCGCGTCGACTGTGATGGCCGTCTGCAACCTGGGCTGGCGTCGAGCTGGCGTTTGGATCCGACCGGGCCCACCTGGGTCCTCACGCTCGACGAGCAGGCTCAGTTTTCCGATGGCAGCCCGCTGACGACCGCACACGTGTTGTCGGGGTGGGGCGAGCCGGGGCGGGGCGCCGCGCTTCGCCCCTGGGTGCGACGGTTTGTCCGTTCGATGGTGGCGGTCAACCCGCGGGTGATCGGCATCACGCTGCACGACCCGGACAGCGGGCAGTCTCTTCGCGCGCTGGCCAACCCAGCGTTGGCCATTGCGACTAGCCGGTCCAGCAACCCGTGGCCGCTCGGTACCACCGGGCTCCGGGTGGTCGACCAACAGTCGAGGGTGTCGGGGGAGATCAGCGTCGTGACGATTGGGCGCCACGTCCGGGATGATCGCGAGACCGGGGCGAGGCGGAGCGGGCTCGTACAGTTTCTGGTGGAGCCGGAGGCTGACCTTCGGGACAGGCTGGATCAGACGGACGGAACGAACCAAGCTGGCCGGACGACCGAGTCGCCCGTCGATCTGTTGGTCACCCGCGACCCCGCGGTCCTGTCCTACGCCGCGAGATTATCGGCATTCCGCAGCGTGCCGCTCCCGTGGCTCCGGACCCACGTATTGCTGGCCCCGGCGCGCGAACCACCGCGCGGCTCGGGGCAGGCTGCGATCGGTCCTGCGACCCGACAGGCGCTGGCGACCGATGCCGTGCGGGGCGAAGCCCGTGGGGCGACGGGGACGTTCTGGTGGGAGTTGCCGGCCGAGTGCGCGGCAGGCGTTCCATATACTCGCAACCGGCCCGTGGGGGCCGGCGCCTACGCCAAGCGGGTGGTGTTCCCGGCCCATGACCCGGTCGCCGGAGGACTGGCGGCTCGTTTGGTCGCGCTCGGCGCGTTTGACGAGGCCGACAATGCCACGCTGATGCGCGCACTGTTTCCGACGGGCGCGACAGGTCTCGTCACGGTCGGTCTCAGCGATACCGACTTCGAGAGCGCGCTGGCCGCCGGTCGGGACAGTGGCTACGTGATGGCGCTGGACCGTCGCCCGTTCGGCCCGTGTCAGCCAGCGCGGAGTTTGACATCCCGGGCGACCTGGCTCGTGCGCTCCGCCGAGGCACTGGATGCGGCCGTGGTACCGCTCGTGGACACCAGAACCTGGGCTGTGATCCGGCGGGGACGATCCGGCGTCGAGGTCGAGTGGGATGGTGCCCTGCGGCTGGATGGCGTGCGTTAGATCATGAGCTTTCGTACCCGACTCTTGATGACAGTGGCTGTCGTCGCGCTCGTGTCGCTGGCCGTGCTGGCGTTCGGGCTGCGTCGCGAAGTGTCTAGGCAGTTGTCGAACGAGTACGGGCAACGGATCGAGGCCACGGTGTCGGCGATCGAAGCCGACCTTCGTCTCGAGAGCGATGGGATCACGGAGCGGCTGGTGGCGCTCCGCGACGCGTTGCAGAACGACAATCGGTTTCGCGCCGCCGCGGTGGCGGGGGCAGAGTCTGAGCGCCAGTACCTGCTGGACTACGCCGGTGCCGTCATCGGGCTGACCGGACTGTCGGTCCTGCAGATTCAGGATCAAGACGGCCGTATCGTCAGCTCTGGACACTTTCGTAATGAGCATGGCCGTTTGGCGCCAGTGCTTGCGAGACGTCTCGTGGCGAACCCCGATGACGTCGCGTTCCTCACCGCTCGGACCCCGGAGGGCGCGTTCATGGCGCTGGTTCGTGGCGAGGAGTTGAAGGTAGGCGGGCGCGCCTTCACCATGGTCGGTGGCGTCTCCCTCGATCGGCGTTTCTTTCAGCGGCTCGCGCGAGACCGAGAGGTGTCGGTATCACTGGTGTATCCAGGGCTGGAGGTGTCATCGAGTCCCGCATTGGTGCCACGGTTGGCCGAACTGTCGGTCGTACCCCCTGACGGCGTGGTTGGCCTCGACGACCTCATCGCGGGGCGCCTGGAGGTTACGGTCATGGGGGCCGATGGCGAACGCCCACCGGTCGCGACGGCCCAGGTGTTGGTGACCCACACGCTCGAGCCACTCCGGTTGCTGGTGGGGCGTGTCGATAGGTGGTTCATCGGCGCGGCGGTGGCCACCTCCGTGGTGGCGCTGGTGCTGGCGGCCTGGTTGTCCGTGCGGGTGAGTCAGCCGCTCGCCGCCTTGGCCGAGAAAACAGCGACGTTAGACCTCGATCGTCTCGACATCGACTTCGACTCTCGAGGCGGCGACGAGGTCGGCACTCTGTCCCGGTTGCTTGGAGACTTGACGGCGCGGCTCAAGACGAGCCGGCGCCAGCTCCGGGAGGCTGAGCACAGGGCGGCGGTCGGGCAGATGGCTCGTCAGGTGACCCATGACATCAAGAACGGGCTCATTCCGTTGCGCAACGTGTTCCGCCACCTGTCCCAGGTCGATCGTCGTGATCCGACCGCCTTGGCGACCGTGTTTGATGAGCGCCGCGGCACCATCGACGCGAGCATCGACTACCTCGAGACGCTGGCAACGAATTACGGGCGTTTGTCGCCCGCCCAACAGCGCCGGATGTGCGACCTGAACGCGATCGCGAGCGAGGCCATGCACGTGTCGCATGGTCCGCACACCGTGCTCCGGGGACGCCTGGCCGAGGACGTGCCGGCGGTCGTTGGAGACCCAGTGGCGGTGAGGCGCATCTTGGACAACTTGATCGCCAATGCGGTTGACAGCCTGAGCGGGGGACGCGGCGCCGTCACGATTGTGACCACGCGTGTGGACGACGCTGGTCAGGCCACGGCCCGGCTGACGGTCGCCGACAACGGGTGCGGAATGAGTGATACCGATGTGTCGAAAGTCTTTACCGATTTCTACACGACCAAGCCAGCAGGTACCGGCCTCGGGCTCTCGATCGTGCGGCGTCTCGTGCTCGACCTGGAAGGCACTGTGCGCGTGGCCAGCGAACTCGGCGAAGGCACGCAGGTGACCGTCGACATTCCGGCCGCACCAGCGAGCCCACGCAGGTCCGCAGCCCAGGTCGACCATGTCGAGTGAACCGCGAGGAACGGAGGCGGAACGGCGCGACATGATCCACGTGCTCGTCGTCGACGACGTGCCGGTGATGGCAGAGCACTATGCCTACGACCTGAGGCGCGTCGGGGGCTACAACACGTCCATCGCCGCCACTGGCGCCGATGCCCTCGAGATACTGAGCCGGGAGCCGGTGGATTGCGTGGTGCTGGACCTGGAGATGCCAGGCACGGATGGGTTCGAAGTGCTCCGGACGATGAAGCAGCGCGGCATCGAGACTCCGGTCATCGTCTACACCGGCACCGGCTCGTACGACCGATGCGTGCAAGCGGTGCGACAAGGGGCCCTGGGTTTTATCGACAAGGCCGAGCACATCGAGCGCGTGGTGCAGGAGATCGCACAGGCGGTGTCGCGAGGGCGCATGTTGGCCGAGCTC
>CAUZAY010000131.1:0-11687 GCA_963577695.1 Vicinamibacteria bacterium
TTCTTCGCCAAGGAAGACGTCATTCTGTCCTCGACATCCGTCTGGTTCATTCAGGAGTACGAGTGGATCGTGCAGAATCACCAAGCCGACGCAGTCCGGATCACGCGGGAGCCGTGTGAGGGGGGCACGCGGGTCACCGACGCACACTACGTCTGCCCGCCCCGAAGCCCCTAGTGTCCCTAGGAGTGCGGCAGGACGGCATAATCCAGGCTACCGTTACTTCCAATCCTGGCGTGTGGCAGCGATTCGACCATGACCGGCGCACGGTTAGAGATCACTGACCAGACCGGGCAGACCCGCGTCCTCCCGCTGGATGACGACCTCCTGACTATTGGTCGGAGTCACGGCAACACGCTGGTGCTGGACGGTGCTCAAGTCTCGCGACGCCACGCTGAAATCGTCAACGAGGGAGATCGCTTTGTCCTGCGAGACCTCGGCTCGCGGGCCGGCATCTTTGTCAACGACGAAACGGTCAGCGAGCACACGCTCGGCCACGGGGATCAGATCCATATCGGCCGACATACAAATCTGAGATTTCTTGTCGGGGATGCGCAGGTCTCGTCGGCCCACGCCACCAGGACGGCGGTCGGCGACCTCCGCCAGACCGCGACACTCCTGGAAGGGCTCCGCGCCCTGGGCACCGCCACCGTCCTCGACCAAGTGCTCGCGATGGTGATCGATTACGCCATCACGCTCAGCGGGGCGGAGCGCGGATTCATCATGCTGGTGACTCCGTCCGGGGCGCTCGAGTTCACGGTGGGCCGCGGACGCCGCCAGGCGACCCTGCCGGGCGACACCTTCCAGACCAGCCAGAAGATCCCGAAAGAGGTGTTCGCGACCGGCGAGCCACTCCTCGTGGCCGACCTCCGCGACGAGCTGTACGCCGGTGCCCATGAGGGAACGGTGAGCCTGGGCATCCGCACGGTGTACTGCGTGCCGTTGCGACTGGTGCGGTCTGTCGAGGCCGAGAAAAACCAGCCGTCAGACACCGGGGACGGGGACGCCGTTCGCCGGATCGGAGTGCTCTACCTCGACGATCGGGAAACGGGATCGCTCAGTTCGGAGCAGACCCAGCACGGTCTCGAGACGCTGGCGGGGGAGGCCGCGGTCGCGATTCAGAACGCGCGGCTCTATCGTGATAATCAGGAGAAATCGCGGCAGGATCGCGAAATGCTCAACGCGTATCAATTCCAGCAGGCACTCTTGCCGACGGCACCCCCGGCGAGCGAGTATTTCGCAGCCTCGGCCGAAATGGTCCCCTGTCTGTCGATCGGCGGTGACTTCTACGACTACGTGGACCTGAACGGCAGCTTGGGATTCGTGCTGGGCGACGTGAGTGGCAAGGGGGCGGCAGCCGGTCTCCTGGGAGCCAGGGTCCAGGAGATCTTCGCTCACCGGGCGCCCGGGAACGACCCGCAATCAGCCGTCACGGCGATCAACCAGACGCTGGTCCGCAAACAGCTCGCGGCGCGGTTCGTCACGTTGTTCTAAGGGGTCCTGTCGCCGACGGGCGAGCTGACCTACTGCAACGCCGGCCACAACGCCCCCTTCCTGATCGGGGCCACCGGCGTACAGCGGCTCGTCACCGGCGGCCTCATCGTCGGCCTGTTTCCGGACGCGGAGTATGAACAGGCGGTCGTCCCGCTACGTGCGGGCGACATCGTGGTCACGTTCAGCGACGGCGTCTCAGAAGCTCTGAGTGTGGAAGGCGAGGAGTTTGGCGACGACCGGATTCTGGCGTGTCTGCGGGAGGCCCCGCGCGACATGGGTCCGCACGAACTGGTCGAACGGCTGATGACGACCGTCCGTGAGTTCACCGTCGGCGAGCCGCAGAACGACGACATCACCGTGCTCGTTGTGCGATTCCTCGATGGTGCGACCGCGCCGGCGGCCGGATGACCCGGGCCTCGAGTCAAGAACGCTGAGGGGTGGTTTCCGAGCGAGGCGTTCGTCTGGCCAGGCGCAAGGAGGGAGCAGCCAGGCGGGCTGTGACCGACGCAGTAACGCCGCCAGGCGGACGCCTCGCTCGGAAACCCTAGCTTTCTCGGCGGGCGACGCCGCTGGCGGTCGGACAGGGCTCCCAGCCAAGACAACTAAGGTCCTTGCCGAGCTTCTTGGCGGCGTCCAGGAGTGTGTCGGAATCCCCGAAGTGCTCGGTCTCTCTCGTGCCATCTGGATACAGCACGACGAGTTGGTAGTCTCTGGGCCGCTGGTCGCAGTGAATCCCAATGAAGCGTGGCGGCCCGGCAGAACCGTTGAAGAACCAGAGCATCACAGAGGTATATCGGGCCGTCGCCCCAGGTCTCGACAGCCCCCGGATCAATTGGGGTGCAATCCTGAGACATACAGGGCGCTGGTAGGAATGCAATTCGGTGCAGGCCCGACTGGGGACCGACTCAGGACGCTAGACGTCGGCCGATCGGTGGAGTGACTTGAAGAGGGATCAGGTCTTCGGGCACCGGCACGAATAATGGTGCGGGCGTGACGTAGAAGGGGGTAGTGAACGAAGCGATGGTCGAACGTCAGCCGTTGGTGGCGGGCCCGGGCGGCACCGAAGAGTCGGAAAGCGCGTTGGTCGACCAGGCCCGGGCCGGGCACGCCGACGCCCGGGAGACGTTGGCCCGACGTTATCGCCAGCCGGCGTATGTGCTCGCGCTCCAGATGTTGGGCAATCGGGACGATGCGATGGATGTGACCCAGGACGCGATGCTCCGGTTCTTCACCACGCTCGATAGCTTCGACAGCGAGCGGCGGGTGCAGCCCTGGTTGTTCACGATTGTGCGCAATCAGGTGCGCGACTTGTGGCGACGACGACGACGGCGACCGGGCGACTCGGCGCCTGACGCCGACAGCCTGACGAGCCAGCTCGTGTCCCCCGCGCCGAGCCCGGAGGCCGACTTTCGCCGCCAACAGCTGCGGGAGGAAGCCTGGCGTGCACTCGCCACACTCTCGTCGGAAAAACGGGAAATCATCGTGCTTCGCGATTTTCACGATTTGGCCTACAACGACATCGCCCACGTGCTGGGTATCCCGATCGGCACCGTGATGTCTCGACTACACGGAGCCCGGCGCCAGCTACGCGCCCGGCTCGAAGAAGGAGGGCATCATCATGCCTGACGCTTGCGGGCGAACGTTCGACGAGGCGTTCCTGTCCGGCTATCTCGACCAAGCCCTCGTCCAAGGTGACGAGCAGCGGGTTCGAGTGCACCTCGAGGATTGCGTGTCCTGTCGCGCACTGCTGGAAGAGCTGGCGTCCGTGCGAGACGCGACGATGTCCTCGACGTTCGACATCCCACGCGACGACGAGTGGTCAGAGGCCCCGCGCAGTGGCGCCAGTCGACTGTTCCGAGGCCTGGGCTGGCGGCTGGTGACGGCCTGGGTGGTCGTGGTGATCGGCTTCGGGCTGTGGGAAACGTGGCAAGACGCCGACAACCTGTTCGAAAGGCTGCTTCTCGTTGCCGGTGTGTCGGGAATCAGCCTGCTCCTGATCAGCGTGTTCCTGGACCGACGACAAGCGATGAAGACTGACCGGTACGGTGAGGTGCGCAAATGATCGTGGTGACGGCCAACCGGGTCAGCGGCATGCGAGTCGTGCGCACGCTGGGCCTCGTTCGAGGCAATACCATCCGTACCAGACATATTGGCAAGGACATCATGGCGGTGTTCCGCAATATCGTCGGGGGCGAAGTGGCGGAGTACACCAAACTGCTTGGCGAGTCGCGGGAACAGGCACTCGACCGGATGGTGGAAGAGGCCAACGAACTCGGCGCGAACGGCATCATCTCCGTGCGCTTCTCGACCTCGATGATCATGGGTGCCGCGGCTGAACTGCTGGCCTACGGCACCGCGGTGGTGCTGGAGGACGACGAGAACGACGACTAAGGCGAGTGGCCGTAAGACGCCTCAGACCGCTTTTTTGGAATGGAGGGCGAACGCGGCGCCCTGCGAGTCGAGGCACTGCGCGACGATGTCGCCTCCCGGCACTTCCTGCGGCCCATTCAGCACCCGCCCACCCAACTCTGTCACCTGCGCCATCTTCGCCGCGATGTCGTCAACCGTGATGTAGAACAGCCAGCAGGGCGGTCCCGGCTGATCGGCCGGTTTGTTGAGCCTGCCCCCTAGCGGCTGGTCCGCGGCCAGCCCATACATCTGGTAGGTACCCATCGGCCCATACCCAGCGATTGGCCTTCGGTCACAACCCGAGAAGATTCGGTGCGATCTTGTCGAGACCCTGCTCGGTGGCCCACAAGTCGAGCTCGGGCGTGGCCAGATCGTCGACCAGCGGCTCGGCGAGACCGAGCACCCGAAGGTCGATCGACTTGAGATAGTGACGGCAGGTCTTGCACGCCTCAACGCGCAGGTGTGGCAGCGCCTCATCGACGTGAAACACGAGACCGTCGTCGCCGGACACACCGCAGGCGGGGCACACCGCCCTCGGAAAGGCCCACGCGGCAGCGCAAAACGCGCACACCAAGCGACGCACGCCCTGCGTGTGAGACTCGTCCTCGAGTCGCGACACCTGCGGAGGCCACCCGCATTGTGGACACACCGGTGCCGGCGTGGGCGCGCCCGTCGGCGCCAGGGCGGAGAGGGCTTCAGCCATCGGAGAAAGAAAGGCGCGCGCCAAGAACGCCAGCGGCGCAGGCTCACACCCGAGGGCGGCGCCGAGGGTGGCGAACTCACCCCCCGTCAGCAACGACAGCAGCAGATCGACCTGCGTCTCGGACTCCGCGCGCGTCACCGCTCTGGCGGCCCAGCTCACCGGGTCGGGGACCGTCGCCGGCATCTCGCGGCAGAAGGTCGAGAACTCAACCGATAGCTCGTCGAGCGGAAGCCGTTCGAGCTGGATTCGAGGTGTGTCCCCACCAGGAGCCGCCGACGCTGCCACCCAGCGGGACGCGTCGATCGGCGCGCACACGGCGGTTTGGAGCTCGAGCACAGAGAGATAAAACTGCAGCAACGGTGCTGTGTGAGGCCGGTCGGCGAGGAGGGTGCGTGCGCGGCGGGCTCGGTGAGCCCACCGGGAAGCGACGTCCGAAGGACGGGTGCGTCGACCCAGCGGGGTCAACGATCGACCCGATCGCGGGACCACCGGGGGTGATGCAGCTTCGCCCAGGCCGGCGTGACCTTACCCTCGAGCATGCCGCGAGCGGTGCCCGGGTAGGCCACGGTCCCCAGATACACGTGCACGATCAGGAAGAGACCACCGCCCAGCGTCGCGGCGTAGTGCAGCAACCGCGCGGTGTTGAGCCACCCGGCCCCGAACGACTCCGGGAACCACAGCAACCCGCCGGTCACGACAAACACGATGCCGAGAAGGCTCTGCACCCAGAAGAACAGCTTCTGTCCCGCGTTGTATTTCCCGGCCGGCGGCACCTTCTCCCGGTCGTGCGTCGCGTAGTGCTTGATCGCCCCGAGCCACGCCCGGTCCTGCCCGTCCAGGAACATGTCGCGAACCCAGAGCCCAAACATGAACAGGATCCCCACGCCGAACAGGGCGCCGATCTGGGGGTGAAGCACCCGGGCGGCAGCTCCTCCGCCCAGGAGGGTCGTGAGCCAGAAGAGGGACGGATAGGCAAAGGCGAGCCCGGTGCCCAGCAACACCACGAAGGTGACGCCCACCACCCAGTGGACGATCCGCTCGAGGAAGGAGAATCGGTGAATGAGCGTGGTCGACATCGGCTTCGAGCTTCAGGCTTCAGATGGTCTCTTCCGGGCGGTCCGGGCCAACGGCGAGGAAGTGGACGAACGCGGAGATGACACCGAAGCCGAGGAGATACGAACCAATCCGCTGCAGCACGTTCAAGCCGCGGAGCTGGCCAGGGCTGGCGGTCGGGTGCGCCGGCAGACTGTAGTCCTCGAGTCGGTCGCCGTGCGGGACGACATACATCATGTGGGTGCCGCCGACGCCGCCCGGATTGTAGAGGGCCGCATGCTCGTAGCCGCGTTCGTTCAGACGTTCGACCTTCTTCTCCGCCAGCGCCAGCATGTCTTCCTTGATGCCCCACTCGATGGCGTTGGTCGGACAGGTCTTCACGCAGGCCGGCTCGAGACCGGACTCGACCCGGTCGATACACATGTTGCACTTGGCGACGGTCTTGGTCTCCTTGTCGAACCGTGGAATGTCGAACGGACAGCCGGAGACGCAGTACTGGCATCCGATACAGTTGTCCTGATTGAAGTCGACGATCCCGTTCTGGTACTGCACGATGGCGCCCGGCGCCGGACAAGAGAACAGACAGCCTGGCTCCTCGCAGTGGAGGCAGGCGTCTTTCTTGATCATCCAGCTCAGGTCCTCGCCGACCTCAACCTCATTGAAGCGCATCAAGAGCCAGGTGTTCGACGACAGGTCCTTGTGACTCTGAAAACTGCCGAAGTTGGTGGTCTGCTCGACCTTCAGGTCGTTCCACTCCTTGCAGGCGACCTCGCACCCCTTGCACCCGATGCATTTCGAAATGTCGACCAGTTTCGAATACACGGGTCCGCCCGACCGGAGCGAGTTGAGCGGAATCAACGCGCTCGGTGTGGCTGAGATACGTTTGATGGCGAGATTGTCCGGCATTGGCTGTCTGCGGTCTCTTTCAGCGGGCCCGAATGCCCCCTCCGGGACGGGTCTCAAGACCCGCGGCTACATACGATCTCATGTCGATGCCGGTCCCGTGCTCTCTATATTGACGAGAAACGCCTTGAACTCGGGGCAGCGGGTGTTCGCGTCGCCCACATACGGGGTCAACAGATTCGCCATCGAGCCGTGGGTGATGCCGACAAACCCCCAATGGACCGGAATGCCGATGGTCCAGACCGTCTGCCCGTTAACCAACAGCGGCTTGATTCGCTTGGTGACAATCGCAATGCCTTCCACCTCACCCCGCTTGGACCAGACCCGGGCCCGACCGCCGTTCTCGATCCCCTTCTCGGCCGCCAGCCCCTCAGGGACTTCGACAAAGAAATCGGGCATCAGCTCAACCAGGAGCGGCACGTTCCGGGTGACGAAGTGCTCGTGCTCCACCACCCGGTAGACGGTACAGGCGTAGGGAAAATCGTCGCCCTCAGCGGCCAGTGTCTCGCGGACCCCGTCATACCAATTGATGACCGGGTTCACCGCCACGGACTCATGCAACGGGTTGGTCGTGGGACTTTCGACCGGCTCGTAGTGCTCTGAGAATGGACCGTCAGCCAGGTGGTTGCTGAACAGACGCGCCACCCCCTCTTCGGTCATGATGAACGCGCCGGGCCCATCGGGCGGGGTCGTCGCACCGTAGTCCGGCACATCGCCGATCCACCGCTGTCCATTCCAGGCGATACCAGCGCGGTTCTGGTCCCAGGGTCGGCCTTCCGCGTCAGCCGAGGCCCGGTTGTACAGCACCCGACGGTTCGCGGGCCAACTGAACGCCCAGTCGTGGTGCATGCCAAGACCTGTCGGGTCGTCCGTGCCCCGGTTCGCCATCACGTTGCCCGCCTCGGTATAGCTGCCCGTGTAGATCCAGTTCCCTGCACTCGTGCCACCGTCGGCTTGGAGCTGTCCAAACGAGGACAGCAGTTGGCCCGTAGCACGGTCGTACCCGTTGATCTCTTTCGCCAGTTCGACCAGGGTCGGCTCGCGCGGATTCAGGTAGTCCCACGTGAGATTCTGGATCGGCTCGTTGTACACGGCGTCCTCGCCGTCCTGCTGGTACAGCTCCTTCACCCGCCAGAACAGTTCCGACAGCACGTAGGTGTCGGAGCGCACACCGGCTGGCGGGTCGATCGCCTTCTCTTTCCACTGTGCCCACCGCCCACTGTTGGTGAACGAGCCGTCTCGCTCGATCCAGTGCGTGGTCGGCATGTACATCACCTCGGTCTGCACCTCGGTCGGCTCCATCCCGGGGGCTCGCCAGAACTCGGCGCTGTCGAGCATGAACGGATCGATGATCACTTTCCACTTGAGCCGAGACATCGACTCGAGCAGTCGTGGCACGTCGGGACCGGCCAGCAGCGGATTGAACCCGAGCGCGATGAACCCTTCGACTTCGCCTTGCCGCACCTGGTCCCAGATAGACAACCAGGTGGCGTCTCCGTCCTGCTTGCCCAGGTATTGATACCCGAACTCGTTGGCGGCAGTGGCGTGGTCGCCAAACCAGGCCTTGAGCTGCGAGACGAGAAACTTGGGATAGTTCCCCCAGTAGTTCACCGTATCCGGCACCAACGGCGTCGGCGTCGATGCATCGAGGTGGTCGCGCAGCGTTGCCTGCTCCGGCGTCGGCACCTTCAGGTAACCCGGCAGGATACCGGCCACGATGGCGTGGTCGGTCGCCCCCTGCACGTTGGCATGTCCACGGAGCGCATTGATGCCGCCACCGGGTCGGCCGATGTTACCGAGCAGCAGTTGCAGAATGGCCCCGGTGCGGATGATCTGGCTGCCCACCGTGTGCATGGTCCAGCCGACCGCATACATGATGGTGCCCACGCGATCGGCTCGACCAGTCGAGCAGATGATGTCGGCCATCTCGAGAAACTTTTCCTCGGAGCAGCCGGCAATCTGCGCGACCATCGCCGGCGTGTAGCGCTCGTAGTGGTGCTTGAGGAGCTGGAACGCACAGCGGGGGTCTTCGAGCGTTGGGTCACGGCGCACGAATCCGTCGGCGTCCCGTTGATAGCTCCACGACGTCTTGTCGTAGGCGCTCGCCGCCTCGTCGAACCCCGAGAACAGTCCGTCCTCGAACCCGAATTCGCCGCTGACCAGGAACGACGCATTGGTGTGCGCCCGCACATAGTCGGCGTGGTGCAAATCGTTGGCCAGCATGTACCGGATCAACCCACCGAGCACGGCGATGTCAGACCCGGGCCGGATCTGCAGATGCTTGTCCGCCACGGCCGAGGTGCGCGTAAACCGGGGGTCGATCGTGAGCAGCGTCGCCTTGTTCTCGTCACGCGCTTCGAGCGCCCACTTGAATCCGCAGGGATGGTTTTCGGCCGGGTTCGCGCCCATCACCAGGACGACATCGGCGTTCTTGATGTCTTTCCAGTGATTGGTCATCGCGCCCCGACCGAACGTGGCGGCCAGACTGGCCACCGTGGGGCTGTGTCAAATGCGGGCCTGATGGTCTATGTAGGTCAGCCCCATGGCGCGCATCGTCTTCGTAATCAGATATGCGTCCTCGTTGGCGACCGTGGCGCTCCCGACCCAGGCGATGCCGTTGGTACGGTTGACGGTGCGCCCCTGTCCGTCGCGCTCGACAAAGGTGTTGTCTCGCGATTCTTTGAACTTGCGCGCGAACCAGTCCATCGCGAAGTCCCAGTCGACTTCTTGCCACTCCTCGGCACCCGCCGCCCGATACATCGGACTCTTCCGCAGCCGTGGACTGATGGCGAGCTGCATCTGTGACGCGCCCTTGGGGCAGAGCGTGCCGCCATTGATCGGGTTGTCGGGGTCGCCCTCGACGTGGATGACCGTGTTGGTGGTATTGAGCCCACCACTGCCGTGGGTATAGGCGATGGTGCCGCACCCGACCGCGCAGTAGGGACACACGGTCTTGTACTCGCGGGCGTTCCGAATCTTGAGCTGGCGCACCGCCGCGTAGGCTGGGGTCAGGTCGAAACCGAGGGCGCTGACGCCGACCGCGCCGCCGACGGACGCCTTTAGAAAGGTGCGCCGAGAGATGGCCATGCCGCGCCTATAGTACCATAGGGGAGACCAGAGGGTAGACCAGTTCGCGACGCCGCCGCCGCCGGTCGAGAACGAGCTCATACGGTCGGTCCTACCCTTGTGAGCCGTTCGGGCGAATCGCCCGTTTCGGTGCAACGCGCCGGGTCGCCACGGGCTGCTAGAATCGCGGTATGGTTGCCAGTCCTCCCCCCCATTCCGCCGACGTGGGCCTGCGTCGCGTCCCGGTCCGCAAGCCAGACGGCGCCATCGTGACTGACGCGGTGGCGGTTGAGGCCCCGCTCGAGATCCGGGTGAATGGGCGCCCGCTCGTGATCACGATGCGGACGCCGGGCCACGACGAAGAACTCGCGGCCGGATTCCTGTTTGCGGAAGGCGTCGTGACGCATGCCGACCAGGTGGTCTCGATTCGGACCGAGCCAGCGTCGGCACAGCCGTCACCGGACGAATTGGCCAAAGGCAAGGTTGGAGCCGGCGCCCGGGTGATGGTCGAGTTGCGGGATTCGGTTGACACGACCGATATCGAGCGGGCGCAGCGCGACTTTCGGGCGACCGCGGCGTGCGGCGTGTGCGGCAAGGAGCGTCTCGACGATCTCGAACAGACGCTGCCGGCGATCACTAGCATCGACGTGGCAACCGACTTACTCGCGCGGCTTCCGGATCAGATGCGGCCGCGGCAGCCGCTCTTCGAAGCGACCGGTGGAATTCACGCCGCCGGGCTGTTTACGTTGACCGGCGAACTGCTCAGTGTGCGAGAAGACATCGGCCGTCACAACGCGGTGGACAAGGTGATCGGTCGGGCAGTCCTCGACGGCGCGACCTCACTGGACGATCGCATCCTCGTGGTCAGCGGCCGGGCCGGGTTCGAGCTGGTGCAGAAGGCGCTCAAGGCGGCGATCCCGGTGATGGTGTCCGTGGGCGCGGCATCGAGTCTGGCCGTCGAGATGGCGTCGGCGTCTGGGATGACGCTCTACTCGTTCGTCGGGCCCGGCCGAGGCAACTTGCACCTGTAGGTTTTCCCGGCGAGGCCAGGAAAATCGCTCAGGGTTTTTCGAAGATTGACGGGTCGACGTCTACGTTGATCTCGGTGGTCGTGTACCGGGTGTCGACGGTGATCGCCCCAGGCACGTCCAGAAGCTGTCGGGTTGGCAACTTTACTCCGCCGTGTTCTTCGTAGTCGGAATAGTCGACCGTGATGCGCACCGTGCCGAGCTGCGGGACCTCCGTGTCGAACTGGATACGCGACAGCAGCATGGTGTCAGCATCAATGAAGATACTGAACTCCACGTCCTCGGCGGTGACGATGACCCCGTGGTGGGGACGACCCTCGAGGTCGGCACCGTCAGTCTTACGAAACTCCGCAACGCCGACGTCGGGCCGTTCGAACGGCAAGAATGGGTGCAACAGGGATCGCGCTACCAGGGCGGCCGCCTGCGGCCCCTCCAGATCGACCAATCCCTGCGGGCCTGACTGCCAGGCCAGCATCCCGTTCCAGCCGCTGCGTTGTTCGAACAGATCGCTCTGCTGCTCTTCGTAGAATTTTTGAGCAGGGATGATGACCGTTTCGATGTCACCGTCCAGGGGGCCGAACTCGGTTTGCATGGTGAAGCCCCCAACCTGCCTGACGCTACGAATCGCCTCGAACGCGGCGCGCCCGCCTGACGCGTCAAGACTCGACGCGACAATCTCCTCGAGGGTCTGCGCCGATGTGCCCGGAACGAGCAGCGCACACGCCAGCAGCGACGCGCTGGCGGTACTGAGTCGTCTGATAGCAATCGCGGTCATGTCGTCAGCCTCCTTTGGGGCTATCTACGCCATCCGTGCGCCGCGCATTCGCCAAGTGCACATGCTATTCTGCGGCCATCTGATGGCCGGTATCAATCTGGGTTGGGCGATCCGACTGGGGTTGGTCGCGTGCGTGGTTGCTCTCGCGGCCCTCAACTGGGCGGTCCGCAGGGAACCCGCCGTGGGCGTGGTTGGCACCGATCCATCGGCCACGAGCGTCGGCGGGTCGGAACCCGCGGACGAACCACTCCTGGTCAAC
>CAUZAY010000132.1:0-11590 GCA_963577695.1 Vicinamibacteria bacterium
CGCTGGACACCGATTCTGCGGATCGTCCGTCCGTGATTGACCTCATCGCCGCAGCCGCCCGAGACTGGGGGTTCTTCCAGATCACGGGGCACGGGGTATCGCACCGGCTGATCGGGCAGGTGTCGGGCGAGGCGCGGGCATTTTTCGCGCTATCACTGGAGACCAAGCGCGGGGTCGCTCGCACCAGGGAGACGACGCGGGGGTACTACGACCGAGAGCTGACCAAGAACAGGCGGGACCTGAAAGAGGTGTTCGACTTCGGCGTCGAGTCCGACGCCCGGCTCTTGGAGGACGGGTCTCACCGTCGCCTGTCGGTTGACGGGGTGAACCGCTGGCCTGACAACCGGCCTCGGTTCCGCCGCACGATGCTCGAGTATCAGCGGGCGTGCGAGCGTCTCAGCCTCGCGTTGGTCAGAGCATTGTGCGCCGGGCTCGGTGTCCACGACGAGGCGCTGGTGCCGCATTTCAGTCCAACACATACGGGTTTCACACGCTTGAACTACTATCCACTCGACGATCCGCTCGAGCCCGAGACGGCGGTGACCGTCACCGACCTCGGAGATATGGCGCTGCACCATCACAGCGACGCCGGAGCCTTGACTGTCTTGTTGCAAGACGACGTGGGAGGACTCCAGGTCGGCGCCCCTGATGTAGAGGGGTGGATTGACGTGACCCCGACCGACCGCGCGCTGGTCATCAACCTCGGCGACATGATGCAGATTTGGTCCAACGACCGGTATCGGGCCGCTTTGCATCGAGTGCGACCAATCACCGATCGACCGCGATACAGCATGCCCTTCTTCTTCAATCCCGCGTATGACACCAAGGTGGCACCGCTGGTCGCGACCCCCGCGAATCCGGCCAAGTACCGGCCGGTGAACTGGGGCGATTTCCGGCAGGCTCGGGCTGACGGTGACTTCGCCGACTACGGCCACGAGATCCAGATCGCGGACTTTCGACTGTGAACACCACCAGGACACCGCCCGACGAGGCGACACCCGTGCCGGGCGTGCTTGACGGCATCCGTATCCTCGACTTCGGCCGCTACATTGCCGGTCCCTTCTGCGCCGCGTTGTTGGCCGACCTAGGCGCCGACGTGATCCGCGTCGAGAAGGTGCGAGGCAGTGAGGACCGTTTTCTCGTGCCGCTGAACGACGATGGCGACGGGGCGCTGTTCATGCAGGTGAATCGGAACAAGCGCGGGCTGACCCTCAACCCGATGAAACCTGAGGGACGTGACGTGGTTCGACGGCTGGCCGCGACCGCGGATGTGGTGGTGGCCAATCTTCCCGACGCCGCACTCGAGGCGATGGGTCTGGACTACGGGTCGCTGGCGGCGGTCAAACCGGACGTCATCCTGACGAGCGTGTCGGCCTTCGGTGCCGGCGGGCCGTACTCAGAGAAAACCGGATTCGACGGGATCGGTCAGGCGATGTCCGGTGCGATGTATCTCTCGGGGTCACCGGGCCAGCCGACCAAGAGCTACGTGCCGTGGGTCGACTTTACGACGGCGCTGAGCGCCACGGTGGGGACGCTGGCCGCGTTGATGGCACGGCAGCGCACCGGTCGCGGTCAAGAGGTCAAGGGCTCGCTGCTGGCCTCAGCGCTGACGGTAGCCAACGCCGCGTTGATCGAGCAAGCGGTGAACGGGCCCGATCGGGTGGCGACCCTGAATCGCAGTCAGGTCTCGGCTCCATCCGATACACACCGGACGCGCGACGGGTGGATTCTGGTGCAGACCATCGGGCAGCCCCTTTTCGAACGGTGGACGACGCTCATCGGCGAGGCACACTGGTTGCAGGATCCACGGTTCACCGACGACATGTCTCGCGGCAACCACGGCGATCTGATCAGCGACCGGATGGCTGCCTGGTGCGCGGAGCGGACCACCGACGAGGCGTTAGTGGCACTCGAGGCCGCCCGGATTCCGGCTGGCCCCGTCCTCTCCCCCCAGCAGACGCTTGACGATCCGCACGTGCGGGCGGCTGAGATGTTGCACGCATTGGGGTTTCCTGGGACACCCTCACCCGTCCCGGTCGCCGACTCGCCGTTCTCACTCACGGACACGCCGGCCAGCATCCGGGGACGCGCGCCCAAGCTTGGCGAACACACCGAGGAGATTCTGGTTGCCCTCGGATACGACGCTGCTCAGGTCGCGACACTCCGTGCCGCCCGCGTCGTGTAGCCGGCCGGCGCGGTCGAATGTCTCCAACGCCTGCTGCCCTGACGTCACGAGCGTTCGAAGACGCCATACCAGGGTCCGGACTTCTTCTTCCGCTTGTGGCGGCTGATCAGAGTGAATCCAGACTGTCCGAGGATGTCCAGCACTGCCTCCTCACACTCGTGGTCGATTTCGGCGATCACGCTGCGCAGGGCCGGGTGTCGCAGCGTCACGCTCCCTCCTCGACGCACCAGCGTCTCTGCGCCGTCGACATCAAGCTTGATCAACGTGGGCGGTGGCACTCCGAAGTCTCGGACGGCCTGGTCCAACGACATGGCGAGCATAGGCTGATCTGTCGATTTGATCCTGTCTACCTGGGGGGCCACGCCTGGGCGGAGAAGCGATGCCGGCTCTGGCCCGGTTCCATCGATTTGCATCGAAACCGTTGCAGGCCAGACTGGTGTGAGAGCGGCACGGGCACCGGGATGATCACCCGGGTGAAGTTATTGAGCCGGATGTTTTCGCAGAGGCGTGCGAAGGTCGCGAAGCCCGGTTCGAAGGCGACGACAGTGCCATCCCCGCCAAGATTGGCGGCGGCGATGAGGGAGAACACCCCGACGTTGGCGCCGATGTCATACACGACATCGCCGGGTCGCACGTGGTCGTCGAGTCAGGCCACGGTCCACGGTTCCTTGCGTCCGGGGTCCAGGCACCACGCACGCTCGGCGCGTGTCTCCACCAGAATAAAGAGTGGCGCCTTGTCGTACACCACCTGTTCCTTTGCGGGCCCGCTGGCGCCCGCCGCCCTCCCCGACCCACCCGGTAGCGGCGCGGTCCGGTGAGGTACGGCCGGTGGGGTGTGTTGGCGGTCGGCCACTGCCTGCTGGGCCCATTCCTCAATCGCCTCCGCCATCAACGGCGCCACCGGCGTATCGAGTCCGTGTGGACGGACGAACCGCTCGATGAACGTGCGGAGGTTGTCTCGGTCGAAACTGCCAGAGAGCCCCGCGGCCAGGTGGGCGAGATGCTGTTCCAGCGTATCCGGGCACTCGACGAAGCCGCCGTGCTCCCGGAGCAGATAGTGAAAGTGGTGGGAGCCGGTCTGTCCGGTGGCGAACTCGGAGACGCGGATGGTGTAGACCGGCTTGCCAACGATACCGGCCTCGAGCTCGGCGGTGGTGTTGAGTCCGACCACCGCATCCGCATGGAAGAGCGTGTCGAAGAGACCCACGTCGCCGTTGACGGACTTGGGGTTCGTGACGGTGACGCCGGGGTAGCGGGCATCGGCCGGACCCTTTTTCGCGAACGCCGGATAGTCCTGCCAGATCGTCTTGACCCGCGGGTGCGGTCGAATCACGATCTGCGCGTCTCGCAGGACCGGGTTGGTCGACCCGCGTATCGCTTCCATCCAGCTGGTGACGAACGCGGGCTCCCTGGAGGAGACGATCGGCGATGAGCCCAGGTAGACGATCAGGCGGCGGCCGGGGTCGAGCCCGAGTTCCGCGCAGAATGCTTCACGCGTCGTCGATGCCGTCTGGCGGAAGAAGGAATCAAATCGAGGTGCGCCGGTGGCGACGACGGTGCTCGCATCGAGGCCGTGCAGGTCGGTCGCTTCCTGCCGCTGTATCTCGTTCCAGACGAAGGTTCGGTCTGGACGCTCGTGCATCACCCCCTTGTTGGTGAGGTTGTCCCAGCTGAACACGAGACACGCGCTGGGAATACCGAGCGACCGCGCCGCCTTGACGAAGTCTGAATGGAGCCCCCCGAACGAGACCAGCGGGGTAATCAGCAGCACGTCCGGCTTTTGCTCCGTGAGGAACTGCGCGAACCGTGGGTCGGGCGGTATCAGCGTCTCGAGGCGGCTGAACGTCTTGCGCAGGCCCCGTTGTTCTTCCAGCGTCAGCGGTACGAGCAGGTCGGGCAGGTCGTCCGGCAGGGTCCGAGTGCCCCGCGAGACGACATGCACGAGATTGGACAGAGCCCGGCGGCGGTTCGCCGACGCGCCGGCCAGGGTGGGCTCGTGATAACGGAGAAAGTCTCTGGTGCTTCTCAGGGTGGCGACAGTGAGAGCACCCTCCTGCGCTTGGGAGACTCTCGGAGAACGCTGCAGTTGGGGTGCGTGGCGATCGTGTCCGGCAGCGCATGATCATCGCCGAACTTCGTGGGCGCGAGCACGATCTGGTGCGTATCGGCGAGGCGAGAAGAGCGAAAATACCGACAGTATTTGACCGATGAACAACGCAGATCGGCGGGATTCAGCGCTCGTCGAATGCAGCGGCACTTTCACCAGGGGCTGCTAGGACCGCTCTGCGGACGCCATAGCATAGGCGGCATCCGAGCACCCGCGCCTATTCGGTCCGCAGCGCGGCCAGGGGGGCGACACGGGTCGCGCGCCGGGCCGGTAGTGCGCTCGCGCCGACCGCCGTGAGAAGAAACAACACGACGACCGTCACGAAGGTGAGCGGATCTCTGCCGGTGACGCCAAACAGCTGGCTCTCAAGGAATCTCGACGTCCAGACGGCGCCAACAAGGCCAAGGGTCAGGCCGGCCACCGCGAGTCTGAGTCCCTGCACGGAGACCATGCGTATGAGACCCGTGGGGCTGGCGCCCAGCGCGATCCGGATGCCGAACTCCCGTGTCCGTTGTGACACGGCGTACGCCAGCACCCCGTAGATGCCGATGGCGGCCAGCAACAGGGCGATCAGCGCGAGTCCGGCGGCGGCCATCAGGTTGAAGCGTGGTTGGGCGCGCGCGTCAGCTTGCAGGTCGGTCATGCTGACGAGGTTGTCCACCGCGAGGTCGGGGTCGATGCGTCTCACGGCGGCACGAATAGCTCCAGCGACGGCGCGGGTATTCCCCGAGGATCGGACGGCGCCCGTAAGTGTGCTGAGCGGCGCGAATCGGGGATTCGGGCTGGGAAACTGTAGATACGAGAAATAGATCTCTGGTCTTGTTGTCCCGTCCGGCTCGGGTGGCATGGTATTTCCCACGACCCCGACGATCCGGATTGGCTCCGGCGATCTCAGGATCTCGAACTCGGCGCCGAGCGCTTCGCGCGTCGGAAAATGCTGCCGGGCGAACGCGTCGCTCACCACCGCGACGGGCGGTTGACCCGCGATGTCGCGGTCGGTCAGCTCGCGCCCCTGTCTCAACGGCACCCCGAGCCCCCGCCAGAAGCCGGGGGTCACAATGCGGCCGGCGACGACCGGGGGTGTGGCGCGTTCACCGTCGATCGTGAGGCCGCCCAGCAGCAACGGTCGCAGCGTTGGAAGGCTGTTGCCAAGTACCACCGCTTCGGCCTCAGGCAGCGTAGCGAGTGAGTCATACAGCTGAGTGTAGAGCGATTGCTGTTGCGAGGTGTCGCTATAGCGATAGCGTGGCAGGGCAATCTCGAAACTGACAAGGCCGTCCGGGTTGAAGCCAGCGTTCACCTGGGTCAGCCGCAGGAAGCTGTTGGCCAGGAGGGCGGCGCTCACCAGGAGGACCGTGGCGGCGGCGACCTGAGCGACCGCCAACACCGCCGAGGGGCGGTTGCTCGTGCCCCGCCCGTCGCCGCCAACGCTGTCGCGCAGGGAACGGATTGGGTCGGCGTGGGTCATTCTCACCGCGGTGGCCAGTCCGACGAGCAGCCCGGTCGTGACCGACACGGCCAGCGCGAAGAGCAGGACCCCAGTGTCGATGGATATGTCGCCGATGCGCGGGATGCTGCCCGGGGGCAGCGCGCGGAGGAGACGCGTGCCCCACCATGCCAGGAGACAGCCGAGGCCGCCGCCGCCAGCGGCCAGGAGAAGACTCTCAGCCAGAATGCCACGGGTCAGTTGCGCGCGTCCGGCGCCGAGCGCGAGTCGGATCCCCAGCTCCCGTTGTCGTGACGCTCCTCGCGCTAGCAGCAGATTGGTCACGTTCGCGCACGCAATGAGCAGCAGGAACCCGACTCCGCTCTGCAGCATCAGTAGCGCCGGACGAACGGGGGCCACCAACTCATCGTGTACCGTGACGATCTCGACCCTGAACACGCGGTCGGGTCGAATGGGAGGCACCAGCGTGTTCGCTTCCGCTTCGGCCTGTTGCACCGTGAGCTCGGGGGCGAGTCGAGCCAGGGTCGGCATCATCGCGACGTCGACGTTGGGATTCGGATTCGGCGGTTGCAGCCCGACCGGGACCCAGAATTGTGGGAGATTGTCGAGCGTGCCGGAGGCGTCGCGATAGTCGAGCGACGGGAACGCGAACTGGCGCGGCATGACGCCGACCACTCGGTACGGGTTGCCCTCGAGCGTCAGGAGCTGCCCCAGTACACCTGGGTCCGAGGCCAGATGACGCGCCCAGGTGTCCTGGCTCAGAATCACCACTGGCTCAGCCCCCGGCTGAGCCTCCGCCGGTTCGAACGTACGTCCCAACAGGGGCGCGACACCAAGCAGCGGAAAGATGCTGGGGGTGACCGCGGCGCCGTGCAGCCGGACCGCCTCATCGCGTCCCGTTAGCGTGAAGGAGCGTTCGCCGTGGACGCCAATATGAGACACGCCACGGGCCTGGTCACGCCAGATCTGAAACTGGTCTGGGGTCAAGCCGACCCGGAGCGGTGTGCCGCCGTTCGGGCGTTCGATGATCTGGAAGACCTGCACAATCCGGTCGGCGTCAGGGTAGGGGAGCGGTCGCAACAGGACCGCGTTCACCACACTGAAAATGACCGTCGCGGCTCCGATGCCGAGCGCCAGGGTCAGCACCGCAACGGAGGTGAATCCGCGGCTGCGACCGAGCGCTCTGGCGGCGTACCGCAATTCGTGGCTGAACGGCACGAGGCCCGTCTCCTCGGATGGGGTGCTGTCGATGGTGGACGCCGGTGATTATAGGTGAAATCTTGGTACAACTCAGAGTAGCTGGCTGGTCAGTCGCCTATAATCCGCACCGTCGTCTCTCGCACGCCAACCCGTTCGCCAGATGCCTGCCATGGACAGTACTGAGACCGTGTCGCGGCCCGTCGTTATCTTGAGCTGTTCCCTCAATCCCACGAGCCGGTCGCATAAGCTGGCCGTCGCCGCCGAGGCCTTCTTGCGCGGTCGTGACGAGCCGGTCGAGCTGATCGATCTGGCCGACCATGAGCTGCCGATGTGTGGCGGCGTCGGTTCTTTTGACCACCCGGCCGTGAAGACCCTGACCGCGACCATTCAGGCGGCCGCCGCCATCCTGGTCTCGGCACCGGTCTACAACTACGATCTCAACGCTGCGGCGAAGAACGCGATGGAGTTGACCGGATTGGGTTGGAAGGAGAAGCCGGTCGGGTTCCTGTGCGCCGCCGGCGGGAAGGCCAGCTACATGTCGGCCATTGGTTTCGCTAATAGTCTGATGTTCGACTTCCGATGCCTGATCATTCCGCGCTTCGTGTATTGCATCCGAGACGACTTTACCGACGCGGGTGAGCCTGGACCTGAGATCACGTCCCGAGTGGAGGCGTTGGCGGCAACCGCCGTCGATCTCGCGCGGGCATTGGCCTGGGTCCGGCAGCATCCGAGATAGTCGGGTTCCCGCGCGGTGCGCCCGTCTGGCGGCGTTGCTTCATCGGTCACAGACCGCCAGGGGGCTCCTTCGTCGCGCCTTGCCAGCCCGTCACACACGGGGCGTGACGCCTAGGGCAGGAAACGGGTCACGCCCGGCTGGCGGCCGTAGCAAGGGCCTTTAGGCCCGCTGAACGATCAGCGCCCGTGAAGGGGCTTGCTACGCTCCCACGGCCGCCGTTTCCTCAGGAGACGAACGCCCGCCCGGGACCTGTCTTGGGGCGTGGTTCCCCCTGTCGCTACGATCGTCCCTCGCGGTTCAGAAGCTCGACCGACGGGTCGAGCTGGTCCCACAGCACCCCGCCGAATCTGGTCAGCATCCCGACGATGACCGCGAGCGGGACCACCGCGGTCAGACCGAGCAGCGGTAGCTGCCAGGCCACGAGCGGCAGGTCCGCGACCGCCAACTGGAGGAACATCCACGCGCCGACAAGCAGCGCCCCCGGCAACAGCCCTACTGCCAGCGCCAGCACCAATCCGATCCCGGTCAGCATGCCCTGACCGATATGCGCCGCCGAGCCGCTACGACGCTGACCGAGTTGAATCCAGCTCGGCCAGAGCAGTGCCACCAGATTTTGGAGCGTCGCCGACAGGGACGCGATGGCGGCGACCAGCGGCAACGCGGTGGCAAGCCCCAGCAGCAGCAGGGTCACGAGCGACACACCGAGCGACTCGGCCAGGTCCGGCGAGACGAGCACGAAGACGGTGGCATCGGTGGCGCCGGCGGCCGCGCCCGCAATCAAGAGCAGGCCACCGGCGCCGGCGGCGTAGAGTGATGCGATGATCGCTGGCGGTGCCACCTGGGCCGCGAACATGCGCCAGCCGTCGATCGGCCACGTACGGATGACCTCGATTCGGAGCAGGTCCGTCCGCAAATCGTTGCGCCATTGGTGCCCGGCCATCAGTGGTGTGGCGATGAGTCCGAGCGCCCCGGCCACCATCATGATGGCGATCAGCCAGTCCGGCAGCCCCGTGAACGCCACCACCACAGCCGAGATCGCGACCACGGCCGCGCCGCCGCCGACCGCCAGAGCCAGGCGCGTGCGATGCGCCAGCATCAGATTCTTCCAAACGATGGCTATTGCAGGAACTCCGGTCGGCCGCAGAGAAAACGGCGCCGCCTGCCGCTGTCGCTGTCGCACCTTGCGGAAACGAGACGCGGCGTCTCCCCGCGCTGCCCGCTGGCGGGCGCGTTCGAGGGTGGCTTCCTCGAATAGAGTCTGCGACCGCACGACCCACTCGTTGTGCGCGACCAGCAGCAGCAGCGGCCAGGTCACGGATGCGAGCCGTCCCACCAGTGGGGTGTCCGGCGCCAGCCCGGCGAAGAACGGGCCGATCACCCATCTCATCGGCGTCAGCAGCAGGGCGAGCAGTGGCGCCTCGGCGTAGAGCCGCTCCGGTGACAAGGCGTGGCCCAGCGCCGGCGCGGTGTCGGCATTCAGCTCTGGTAGTGAGGCGGCGATCGACGCGATCCCTGGTGCCAGGAGCAGCCAGACCAGGACCACGCCGGCCACCACGATAGCCCGGCGACGCCACGCGACAGCGGCCGGCAACTCCTGGAGGCGGGCCACCCAGAGCCCGCGCCCCCGGCCGTGCAAGTGCCACAGCGTCAGGAACAACCAGACGGTGACGAACCGCCAGACGAAACGGTCCGGGGCGCCGCCCGACGAGAACAATGCGATCATGAAGCAGCCGAACAAGACGCCCCACTGGCTGCGCAACAGCGCGTATTGAATGAGGTGGCGGCGTCGAACCGGTGCCGGCAGGAGGAGATGCAGTTCGGTCTCGCTCAACTCAAGCGACGCTTTGCCGAATGGCCACAGCCACCACAGCGACAGGGACACCCCGAGAGCGAGGGCCCCGGCGCTCTCCAGCGCGGGCAGCCACTCCGTGATGTCCGCAACCCAGTCCCCCAGCGATGCGGCGCGGTTGGCACGCAAGACCGGGCGAAGCGCGAACATGCTCATCCACGCAACCCCGGCGAGCGTGCCCACCAGATACTTCGGTTGCTTCATGAGCCGGAGCCAACCGGTCACGCGGCCCAGCATCGACCGCCACATCAGAAACAGGAGCGGCGTCATTGGTCGGCCCCGGTGGCTCTCATGAACAGCGTCTCCAGATCGGCGTCCGCATCGACATCCGGAAATTGGAGGCGAATCTCGTCCAGCGTGCCCATCAAGACCTTCTTGCCACGGTTCACGATGAGGACGCGGTCGCAGACCTCCTCAACCAGCTGCAGCATGTGTGACGACACGATGACCGACGCGCCGGCCGTGGCCGTGTCGCGCACGGTGCGCTTCATCCTGCGCATCGCGGCCGGGTCGAGCCCCGTCAGCGGTTCGTCGAGCACCAACACCTCGGGGCGATGGAGCAAGGCGCAGGCGACGACGAGCTTCTGCTTCATGCCGCGCGACAGCTCGCTCGGAAATGACAGCCGCTGGTCGTGGAGCCCCGCCTCTTCCAGCAGGGCCTCTGCACGCGCTGGGCCGTCCTCGACACCGTAGAGCCGCGAGAACAGCGTGAGGTGGTCGAGAGTGGTGAGATGGTCGAACAGGTGCGGTTCGTCCGGCACGAAGGCGAGCCGTTTTCGAGCTTCGAGGGGGTGTGTCTGCAGGTCGAAGCCGGCGATCGTGACCCGTCCAGACGTCGGAGGAATAATGCCGGCCAGGCAGCGCAGCGTCGTGGTCTTGCCCGCGCCGTTGGGGCCGACCAGCCCGAGAATTTGCCCGGTGCCGACCTGCAGCGACAGCCCGTCAACGGCGCGAAAACCGTCGTAGACCTTGACCAGTTCCTCGATGTGGATCATGGGATGATTGTAGGCGGACGGCAGCGAATACCCCCTGAGCCGCCGGGGCATCCAGCCGCGAAGTCCCCAAACGGCAAAGCCTTGTTGAGCTGGCGATGCCCTGCCGGCCGAACTGGCCAACCCGTTGGCCGAGGATCGGCCAGTCCATTGGCCGGTCGGGGTTCCCTTGAATTGGGCGACTCGCGAACAGGGAGGGCGTGCCGTCGGAGGACTAGCCGGCTGACGCCACGGCCGACGGGGGTGATGTCGATTGTGACGAATCAGGAGCATCCCGCAACTCGCCTGTCGACAAATCCGGGAACGCTTCCAGAATCGCGTCGCTTTCCCGGCGCATCAGTTCCAGCCGTGCGGCCGTGTCGATCCGGGCGAGCCGCTGCAGCCGCTCGGCGGGCCATTGGCCACCCTCAGGCTGCTGCGGCACCCAGGCTGCTAGCGTGCGGACCGCCGCGATGGTGCCCGCCTCGTCCCGTGCCGCCTCGAGCAACGCGTCGACGCACATGACGGTGGCGTCGCCGGTATTGGCGGCCATCCGCTTGGCGAGGTCCACGATCCGCTCAGCGCCGCCGTGAGCGTCCGAGAGCACCGTCAGCACCAGTTGGCGAGCACGCTTGAGCCGTCCGGCCTGAACTTCGTCCTCGATCAACTTTATCTTGAGCTGCAGCAGTCGGTCTTCCAGCGTGGGCTCGGCGTGCTCCCCGGTCATGATGCCTTCGGGCTCTGAGGCAGGGTCCACGAGGGGGGGCTGCACCGGAGACGAATCCGCCGGCGCGCCCCCGGCGGCAGCGACGGGGCTGTCGGACGACTGCTCCCCCGCGTCTTTCGGGCCCGGTCGCTCCGGTTCAGGTAAGGGTGCTGCCGCAGTCGCGGCGTCCTCGGCCGCGCGCTGTCGCAACTGGCCTATCCGTTGTTCCACCGCGATGGCACCCTCGTCGTCTCCCGCCGCCCGGCGGTGGTCAACGATGGCTGTCAGGTGGGCGAGCGCGTCGACCAGGAACCCTTGCCGGAGGGCGATTTCCGCGAGTCGGTCTCGTGCCGGCTCATCGTCGGGCCTCAGCTTCAGCACCTTCTTGT
>CAUZAY010000133.1:0-11582 GCA_963577695.1 Vicinamibacteria bacterium
AGTGGTGTCAAGCCGGCCCGCTCGGCTCGTTCACGTGAGGTCACCACCACGGCCGCGGCACCGTCACTGGTCTGCGACGAGTTGCCTGCGGTCACGCTGCCCTTGACGTGGAACGCTGGTCGCAGGGCACCAAGGGCCTCGAGGGAGGTGTCTGAGCGTGGCCCCTCGTCCGTGTCGAACGCGAACGTGCGTACCGTGGGAGCCTCGCCGTTGCCATTGGCCGGCACCACCTCCTGTACTTGTAGCGGCACGATCTCGTCGCGAAAGCGTCCCGCCTTGATGGCGGCCACGGCGCGCTGGTGGCTCCTGAGCGCGAACGCATCCTGCTCCTCCCGTGCGACCCCCGCCTCGCGCACGTGGTTCTCGGCCACCAGCCCGGTGGACAGATACACGTCCGGATAGTCGCGCATCAGTCTGGGGTTGGGTGCGACCTTGTGGCCGCCCATCGGAATGAGGCTCATCGACTCGGTGCCGCCCGCGACGATGGTCTCGGCCGCCCCGACCATGATCCGTTCGGCCGCGAACGCGATGGCCTGGAGGCCCGACGAGCAGAACCGATTGATCGTGACGGCCGACGCTTCAATCGGCACCCCGGCGCGGAGGCTGGCGATCCGCGCCACATTCAATCCCTGCTCGCCTTCCGGCATCGCGCACCCGAGCATCACATCTTCGACCTCGCTCGGTTCGATCCCTGGGGCTCGCTTCAGCGCCTCGGCAATGACCGTGGCGGCCATCTCATCCGGTCTGGTCGCCCGCAATGTGCCTTTCGGCGCTTTCCCGACTGCCGTGCGAACCGCCGACACGATCACCGCGTCTGTCATGACTGCTCCTCCGCTCGGACCTCAAACCTGGCCCGGATAACGTCGCCGACCTCGGCGACCTTTCCATCGAACAGATGGTTGGCGCCGTCGATAACGGCCAGCGTCTTCGGCTCGCTGATTTCCTCGTATTGAGCCCGCATCTGAGCCACCGGTATGAGTTCATCCACGTCGCCGTGAATGAAGTGCATCGGTTTCTGGCTCGTGGCCACGTCGGTGAAGTCGTACCGGCCCACCGGGGGGGCAATCGCGAGCAGCGTCGTGATTCGCGAGTCGGCGACGCCGCGACACAGCGCGATCCAGGCACCAAAAGAGAACCCGCCGGCCCACAGTTCAACCCCGGGATAGGTGGTTGCCGCCAGCTCGATCCCGGCTACGAAGTCATCTTGTTCACCACGGCCGTCGTCCCATCGACCTTCGCTGGCGCCCACGCCGCGGAAGTTGAATCTGAGGACACCGCACCCCAGCTCCAGAAGTGTCTTGGCGGCGCGATACACGACCTTGGTGTGCATGGTCCCGCCATGCAGCGGGTGCGGATGGCCGAAAATCATGACGGCGCGGGGACTGTCGGTGGGGTGTTCAAACAGTGCCTCAAGGGTGCCCACGGGACCGGGAAACTGCCGAAGCGGGCGGCGAACCCGCGGGTTGAGTTCCATGGTTCGTGTGTCCGCTCGTGCCCTAGGCCGGTCGTCGCAGGGTCTCCGCGTCAAGGGCCTGCCCTGCCACGAATTGACCGACGATGTCGCCAAAGGGGCCTGGCCGCGTCACCAGACCGATGTGCCCGGTGCGTTCCAATGTCTGGTGACGCGCGCCGCTGATTCGGTCCGCATAGGACCGGGTACCGGTGACCGGAACCACCCGATCGAGACCCGGCTCGCCTGTGACGACAAGCGTGGGGGCCGACACGCGTCGGCATGCCTCGTCAAAGTCGACTGCCGTCAACAATCGTGCCCGCTCCGCCATCCGGGTCGGCGAGAACGGCGAACGGGCGACCAGCGCGAGGTGGCGGCCGGCGAATCCGATCCGGTCGCCGACACTGTCGAACGCCCGCCAGATCTCGGGTCCGAGCCGAAAGGGCGACTGAACCGCGAACAGCGGCGAGAGGAGCCGCGGCGCGCGCAGATACCACTGGATCCGGCATCCCGGTATGAAGTCTGGTGAGGGCGTGGAGACCAGGATCAACCCCTTGGTTCGTTCCGGTCGCCGTGCCGCCCACTGCAGCGCCACGAGCCCGCCGAACGACACCCCGCAGACCGCGGCGGCGCCCACGCCGACATGCTCCAACACCTCTTCGACCTGGTCCACGTAGTTGTCGAAACCACGAGCCGGGTCAAACCGGCGGTCGCTGCCGGTATCGCCGGCCAGCGAGAAACTGATGACTCGGCAATGCCGTCTCAAACTCTCGACCGCCGGTTCCATCCACTCCCAGCGTCCCTGGACACCAGGAATGAGCAGGAGTGGTGGTCCGGATCCGACGTCAATCATGCGAGGTCATCCTGCTAGTGTCCTGTAACCGTGATTCGCTGCATAGGTCGGTAGCGCGGCGCGCGGCTGAAAAGGCGTGACAAGGGAGCAAATTGGCGATTTGTGACCGCGGAACAACGCGCTCAGGCGCGATGCCCCCTGGCGACATATGCAGCGAATCATGGTTACAGGACACTAGTTCCGCAGCGTCTTGCCGGTCTTGAGCGTGTGGCTGATTCGCTCGAGCGTCGCGCGCTCGCCGCACAGGCTCAGAAACGCCTCGCGCTCCAAATCGAGCAGATACTGCTCCGTGACACTCGCCGGGTGGGGCAGATCGCCACCGGTCATGATTCGGGCGATCTTGCGCGCAATCAGCGCGTCATGATCGCTGATTCGCCCACCCCGCCAGGCCAGATGGATGCCCAGGTCCAGGGCGGCCCGTTGATCCTCGCCGCCGACCTGGATGGCCATGCGTCGAGCCGGCGCGCGATAACCGTCGCGCACGCGGTCGAGGACGGTGGATTTGGCGTCCGCCATCAGGCGCTCGCGGTTCATCGTGATGCCGTCGATGTCGCGCAGCAGCCCGAGTCGCCTGGCGTCGGCCGCGCTGGTCGACACCGTGCCGAAACCGATCGTCTCGAAGGCACGCTGAAGCCGGGGCAGCGGGTCAGCCCCGCGCACCGTGGCGTCGATGGCCCGCATGCTCAACTCCTTGGTGCCGCAGCCGGCCGGGATCAGGCCGACTCCGACCTCAACCTGCCCCATGTAGGCCTCGGCGGCGGCCTGAACCCGGTCGGCGTGCAACACCATTTCGCATCCGCCACCGAGGGTCAGCCCGGCCGGCGCGACGACGACGGGCACGGGCGAGTACCGCAGCCCGAGAATGGCCCGCTGGAAGCCCCGCACCATTAGGTCGATCTCCTCCCAGTTCCCTTCCTGTGCTTCGAGCAGCACCATCATCAGGTTCGCGCCGGCGCAGAAGTTCGGCGCGTCGTTACCCACGACCAGTCCGTCGAACCGCTCTGCCGCCTCGGCGACGCCGCCGATCAGCATCTGCACCGTGTCGCCGCCAATGGTGTTCAGCTTCGAGTGGAATTCCACCGCGAGCACACCATCGTCGAGATCCACCAGGCTGGCGCCCGCGCTCCGTTTCACGACCCGCGCCTGCTGTTTCGCCGTGGCGAGAATCTGCAGGTCGGGGCCGGCCGGGGGCAGCGGCATGGTTCGCAGGCGTCGCGGCGCGGTCGACCGTGGGTCGAGCCCGGCCCATTCGCGAGCGGATGCGGACAGGTCGGCCGTGTCTGGGTCTGTGCCACAGGCGGTCAGCACCGCGTCGAGCCCGATCGCGTCGAGCAACTCGAACGGCCCGAGTTCCCAGCCGAACCCCCAGCGCAGCGCACGATCGACATCGTCGGGCGTGTAGGCCATCGACGCCGCGGCCTCCGCGGTGTAGAGCAGGGTACGGCCAAGCGTCGCCCGCATGAAGTCGCCGACCTTGTCACGGGCGCCAAACAGTGAGCGCACTCGCTCGCCACTGTCCTCGATGGCTCGGGCCGCGTCGAGTGATCCGAGGCGGGCCGACTGGCGGGGCCGGTACTCCATCGTCGACGGGTCCAGCGTCAAGATGGTGCTGCCCTTGGGGCCCCGTTCCTTCTTGTAGAAGCCCTGACCCGCTTTCTCACCGATCCAGCCTCGGTTGAGCAGGTCACCGACCAGGGGCGGCAGGTCGAACGCCTGACGCTCGTCATCGCTTTCCAGCCGCTTGGCGAGGTCCGTCGTCACGTGGGCCAGGATGTCGATGCCCGCGATGTCCATCGTCCGGAACGTAGCGCTCTTCGGTCGGCCTAGCGCGGGGCCGGTCATCGCGTCGATCTCCTCGATGGTGAACTGCCCGCCGGCCAACTCCCTCAGCACGCAGGCAACCCCGAAGAGTCCGATGCGGTTCGCGATGAAGCCTGGGGTGTCTTTCGTCACGACGACACCCTTGCCGAGCTGGTGGTCGACGAACGACGACAAGGCGGTGACGACCTCCGGGTCGGTGTCGGTGGTCGGGATAATCTCGACCAGACGGAGATACCGTGGAGGATTGAAGAAATGGCTGCCGAGCCAGTGCCGGCGGAAGTCGCCCCCCCGGCCCTCGGCAATCGAGCCGATCGGAATGCCGGAGGTGTTCGAGCTGACGATTGCGTCGACCCGGCGATGCGTCTCCACCCGCTCGAGCAACGCCTGCTTGGCGTCGAGCCGTTCGATGATGGCCTCGACGATCCAGTCAGCGTCCGCGATTCCTTCCAGATCGGTGTCAAAGCCACCGAGGCGGATGAGAGATTGGGCGTCCCGGGTGAAGAACGGGTCCGGCGACAGTTTCGCCGCCCGTTTGAGTCCGGCCGCGGCCGCGGCCGCGTCGAGGTCGAGCAGGAGCACCGGCAGTCCGGCGTTGGCCACGTGGGCGGCGATCTGAGCTCCCATCGTACCGGCGCCGAGGACCGCGACCGAGCGAACGCTTTTCATAGCTTCATTCCATTGACGAACAAGGTCACGACGTCGTCGGCCTGACCGGCGAGCGCATAACGCTTGCGGCTGAGTACCCAGTTGGTCGCCATCTCATCCAAGGCTCCGAACAGCGCCTTGGCGGCGAAGGTGGCGCTGACCTCGCGCCGGAACCGCCCCGCGCGTTGCGCGTCGGCAATGGCCGCGCGCATCGCGTGCAAATAGTCCTGGAGAAGCGACGACGAAAAGTGCTCCATGAATTTGATCGAGTGTCGTAGTTCGACCTGGAACACGACCGCGAGGTCGCGGTCTTCGCCGAGGCGGGTGAGATGCAGCCGGGCGAGTACGCGCAGACGTTCGATTGGGTCCGTGATATCGGCGAGGGCCCGCCGCCCGTCGTCCATCCCCTGGTTCATCGTCCGCTCGAAAATGGAGATCAGCAGGTCGTCCTTGCTCTTGAAATAGAGATACACCGTGCCGGCGGCGATTCCGGCCTCGCGAGCCACGTCAGCGACCTGGGTGTTGAAGAAACCGCGTCGTGCGAACAGCTTCGTGGCCGCGCGCAGAATCAGCGCGCCTTTGTCGCCGGCTGGCTGCGTTCTGGTCTGACGGCGTGGAGAAGCAACTACTGGCATGAACGGCGTGTGTAGATTTAATGAATGAACGTTCATTCATTCCTGGGGAACAGTATGAATCGATGTGCGGTTGGTGTCAATTGGGCGCCCCGCGGGACTATGCGCGCCCCGCTCCCGCTGGATGGAGCACTCAGGGCACTGCCGAGCCGCTGCGTGTGGTTCTGGTGCCGCTCAGCCTGAGGACTGGGAACGAAAACGGGAGATGCCGGTGACGGGATGACGGCGGTGACCTGCACCGTTTCCGCCACTCTGCCCACCTGCATCGAGACGTTGGTTTCAACCGTGCCGCCCAAGGGAATCGTTACCGTCGTTTCGAGCGTGGTGAAGCCATCGAGCGTGAACGTCGCGAGATACTCGCCGTTCGCCAGCCCAGGAAGCTCGTAGTTGCCGTTCATGTCGGTGACGGCCGACCGAGTGCCTTGCATGGACTGGGAAGCGACGGTGACGGTGACACCTGGTAGTACCGCGTCGCTGGCGTCGTGCGCCGAACCGCGGAGAGTGCCGGTCTGTCGACCCTGGGCCCACGCCTGTGTTCCGACCGACAGGGCCAGTGTCAGACTCAGGCAGCCGACAATCGCCTGGGTGAGTGGGGATGCAATGGGATGTCTCATGATGCTGGGGCTCCTTGGCCGGCATCGCGTTTGTTGCGTCTTGCGCCGCTGCTTCCGCCTCCACGGGGTTCGAACGCTACGGAAGCGAGAGGACCACAGCTCGTTCTCGGAAGCAGGCTCGATCCGGCCGACGTGACGTAGTCGCAATAGGTGCGCCAAAGTCGTGCAGGTACGGCGTGAAACTTTTAAATTATTGAAAACAAACAGGATGGTCGGTTCCAGGTCCGTTCGACGGGCCCTGAAGCCAAGCAAAAAAAGGCGCATGGTTGGACGAAGTGTCCAACCATGCGCCTATCGATTTCAGTATTGTAGGTAGAAGTACCGCGCTCACGGGAGCGCGTCAAGCGTGGCCTTGGCCTGGGCGCCTTCGGCAGAGTTCGGATCTTTCTCGACGACCTGGGCGAAGAATCCCTTGGCGCCCGGAATGTCGCCCTGGTTCAGTGCGGCCAGTCCAAGCTTGAAGAGGGGCAGCGCCCAGTCCGGGTCTGCGGCCGCGGCCTGTTCGTACCAGCCGATCGCGTCCTCGACGTTGCCTTTGCCGAATTCGACTTCGCCCAAGTTGTAGAGATCTTCACGCGAACCGGCGCCGCTGCTGGCGAGCGCCTCTGCCGCCCCTTCGTCCCCCCGCGCCACCTTCAGGCGGGTGACGGCGGTGTCGACGATCTGGCGGAGTTGGGGATTGCCGGTCGCCGCTGCCTCGAACGCCTCGATCGCCTCATCGTACCGTTCCATCATCTGCAGGGCGTTGCCTCGTTGGACCTGCAAGTCCGTCATCATCGGGAGCTTGGCCAGGACCGAGTCATAGCCGCTCAGCGCCGCGTCCCAGTCGGTACTCTCGTAAGCGGTATCCGCAGCCGCGATCTCGTCGCCGAGAGCTACGGGATCCATCCCCTCGAGCGCCTCCGCACCGAGAGCCTGCTCCAGTGGGTGCAGGATGCGCTTCATATACACAGAGAGAGTGGGGTTGGTACCCTGGCGGACCAGCACCGTTCCAGGATTCGGCTGATACCCCTCCGCGCTTGGGATAATGGTCCACGAGCCGCTGTTGAGGCCAAGCATCGTGAAGTCACCTTCCTCGTTCGTCGTCTCTTCGATTCGCGGAGGGTTCGCCGACGGGTTCTCCACCACGATGGTGCCGTTCGCGATTGGTAATTCAGTGTCTTCATCCAACAGCTTGCCGTACACGATGCCGCCCTGGGCCAGTGCGCTCGGGGCCAACATGCCGGTGGCTAGCAGGATCACCAGAAACGTCAGGAAAGGCTTGCGCATGGGGCAACTCCTAGGTCTTGAATTGTTCACGGTTGCAGCAGTTCACGACTCGGGTTTGCGCTCGGACACGCGCGTCCAGCACCGCAGAGCCAACAACTTAAGTATAAACCCAAGCGCCCCGGGTCGGTTACCGGTCGCGCGTGGCCAGGCCGGCCGAGTCGAGCGCCGCCGCCGCTTCCGGACTGGAGGGATCGGCGGCCAGCGCGGCGCGATAGGCGGCCACCGCCTGCTCCGGTTGCTGTAGCTCCCGGTGCGCATGCCCGATTTCCAGATGGAGGCTGGTCAGCGCCGGCGCCGAGGCCAGCAGCGCCTGGTACGCAGTGATCGCCGATTCGTAGTCACCGGTGTCGAACAGCCGGTCAGCTTGCCCTAGGCTCTCGACCAGATCCGTCGCTTTCAGTCCAGCCAGTACACCACCCGTGGGCGCCGGTGGATTGAAGAGGTCACGGTCCATCGTGAACTGGACGGCGGTGCCCGGTCCCGACCCCCGGACGTCGGCGACACCCTGAACCGGTTCGAATCCGTCGGCTTGGACGACAAAAACCCATTCGCCCCGATTCAAGCCGATAAACGAGAAACGGCCAGATGCATCCGTCGTGGCCAGGCTGGTCCCGTTGGTCGCGAGTGCCTCGGCCGTGATCACGGCCCCGACGATCGGCGCGCCGTCCCGGTCGGCGACCAGGCCCCGGATACGTCCCTGCGCGGCAGCCTGCGATGTGACGCAGAGCAGCAGACCGGCGATGACGAGGAGTCCGTGGGTAAGTGGTCGTGTGGCGAATCGCATCGAGGGTCTCCTCCAGGTGGAAGGCCAGGGCATTGTGAGTCCAAGTCAGTCCAGAGCAATCCCAGTCGATCGGGCAGTATGGTCGGAAAGTATAATCCAATCGTTGCCGACAGGAGACCACAACCGTCGTTCCGTTCTTGGATGCGCCACGCGGATGACGCCCGCGTTTCGACACCGGCTGCTGGTGTGTGTCTGCCTCCTCGCGCTGACGCTCCCTCTCTCGGCCGAGATCGATCGCACCCGGTTGCGTCAGATCGGACCATTGATCGAGGCGGCGATGCAAGCGGGTCGGCTACCCGGGGCCGTGGTGTTGGTCGGACATCACGGGGAAATCGTGTACGAGCGCGCGTTTGGGGCGCGTTCGGTCGACGGTCCGATCGAGCCGATGTCCCTCGACACGGTGTTCGACCTCGCCTCGTTGACGAAGGCGGTCGCCACCACCACGAGCGTCATGGTGCTGCTGGAGGAGGGGCGGCTCCGCCTGCGTGACCCAGTCGTGACACATATCCCGGAGTTTGCAATCCACGGCAAGGAGAGAATCACGGTCGCCCACCTCCTCACGCACGTGTCCGGGTTGCGGCCGGATCTGCCCTTGGAGGAGGTCTTCGAGGGAGCGGGCGTCGCTATCGCGCGTACGGCCAACGAGATACCAGAGGCCGCGCCGGGGGAGCGGTTCATCTACAGCGACCTGAACTTCATGTTGCTGGCCGAGATCGTGCGGCGGGTGACCGGCCAAACCGTCGACCGTTTCGCCCAGGCGCGCGTATTCGAGCCGCTCGGCATGAAAGACACCCTGTTCAGGCCGCCGTCCGCGCTGAGCCCTCGGATTGCACCCACAGAGGCGTGCGCCCCGCTGGCGTGGCCGTGTGGGGGACCAGGCGCCCGCATGTTGCGAGGCGTGGTACACGACCCGACAGCGCGGCGTATGGGCGGAGTGGCCGGTCACGCGGGTCTGTTCAGCACGGCTCGCGATCTGGCCCGCTTCAGCCTGATGCTGCTCCGCGGCGGGGCGCTCGAGGGGGTCCGGGTCCTCGCGCCGCGTACCGTCGCGCGGATGACGGAGGTTTCGACCCCGAGCCACGTGCCGGACCGCCGGGGCCTCGGCTGGGACATCGACTCGCGGTTTTCGTCCAACCGCGGAGACCTGTTTGGGGTCGGGTCCTTTGGACACACCGGGTTCACCGGTACGTCGCTGTGGCTCGATCCAGGCTCAGACACGTTCGTGGTGTTTCTCTCCAGCCGGCTTCATCCCTCCGGTCAAGGTGATGTGACCAGGCTGCGAGGGCAGGTCGCCACCCTGGTTGCGGCGTCGCTTGTGGACGACGGCGCGGCGGTCAACCTGGTAGATCGGCCGGTGTGGACCGGTATCGACGTGCTGCGAGAGGAGGGCTTTACGCGATTGTCCGGCTCGCGAGTCGGCTTGGTCACGAACCAGACCGGGCGGGCGCGCGACGGGGCAACCACCGTCGACCTGCTGCACGATGAGGCCTCCGTGGAACTCGTCTCCCTCTTCAGTCCCGAGCACGGCATCCAGGGGCGGCTGGACGGTCCGGTGTCATCGGACCGAGACCTGGGCACGGGGCTGCCCATCCATTCGCTGTACGGGGACGCACGGCGCCCCTCAGCCTCGACGTTGCAGGGCCTTGACACGATCGTGATCGACTTGCAGGACGTCGGGGCTCGGTTCTACACCTATGCCACGACGATGGCCTACGTGCTGGAAGCGGCGTCGGAGGCCGGCGTGCGCGTGATGGTGCTCGATCGACCCAATCCGATCGGAGGCGCCGTCGAAGGTCCGGCCCTGGACGAGTCGCTGCTCGGATTTACCGGGTACTTTCCGGCACCCGTCCGTCACGGCCTCACGCTCGGCGAGCTCGCGCGGCTCTTTAACACGGAGCGGGACATCGGGGCCGAGCTAGAGGTGGTGTCGGCCCGTGGGTGGCGTCGGGACCGTTGGTTCGATGAGACGGGGTTGCCCTGGGTGGACCCGTCACCGAATCTGCGAAACCTGCATCAGGCGTTGCTCTACCCCGGTATCGGCGCGATCGAAGGCGCCAATCTGTCGGTCGGCCGCGGCACCGACACGCCGTTCGAGCAGATCGGGGCGCCGTGGATCGACGGGGTGCGACTGGCGCGGGAACTGAACGCGCTGGCGCTTCCGGGGGTGCGGACCTATCCGGTCCGCTTCCGTCCGTCGTCGAGCCGGTTCGCCGGTGAACTGTGTGACGGGGTGTTCTTTGTGGTGACCGATCGAGACCGATTCCGACCCGTGCGGTTCGGGCTCGAGGTCGCGGCCGCGCTGCTCCGTCTGTTTGGGGATCGATTCGACCTGGAGGCCGTAGTCCGGCTGTTCGGGGCGCCCTCGGTGGTCTCCAGGCTACGTGGTGGCGATGCCACCTGGGAGATCGCAGCCGGCTGGGCCGCCGACGAGGAGGCGTGGCGGCGACTGGTCACGCCGTACCTCATCTACGAGTGACCACGGGCCGCCCCCGGCCGGCCGTCAACTCGCCGCGCCGTCTCGCGTTTCCTGTTTGTTCCGATACATGTCTTCATCGGCCGCGTGGACACGGGCGGTGATGTCGTCGGTGTGCCCGGCGATGTCGGCACATCCCACACTGAGACCGACGTTCGTCGGCAGACCCGATGCGTTCAGGGCCAGGCCAAACGCGCGGGTCAGCTCGGCCGCCTTCTCGCGCGCTCGGCCCAGATCGCAGGACAGCAACAGGAGGAACTCGTCGCAGCCCCAACGAAACACGTAGTCGGCTTCGCGCACGTTTCGCTTCAGGAACAGTGCGACATACTCGAGCAACCGGTCTCCGGCCTCGTGTCCAAGCGTGTCATTGACCCGCTTGAAGCGATTGATGTCGACAAAGAGCAACGACATCGGAGTCTGGTAGCGCCGATGCCGCTGCAGCTCGCGTCCGATGGCCTTATGGAAGAAACGCCGGTTGTGACAGCCGGTGAGCGCATCGGTGATCGCGAGTTCGTGCAGCGCGCTTTGGGTTTCCTGCAGCCGGCGGTTGGCCCGCTGCAACTCGAACGTCATGTCCGCGAACAGGAACAGCAGACCGTTGACCACCATCAATGCCGGCGGGAGCGCGCCGGTGGCACTCCATGTCACCGATACGCCGATCCACGCCTGGGTCACCGCGGCCAGCAGAAGCGCGACACCCAGCACCCCGGTTCTCTGCGGCTGCGGCGGGCGCACGATCCCCCGAAATGCCAGGCCGCCTGCCACCAGCAGCACCGATGACAGGATGTAGCCGGGCGGCACCGCGATGCGTGCGGGGAGCAACACGGGGGACACAACGCACCAGGTGAGGAGGGGCGGCAGTCCGAACAGGTAACGCCAGTTGGGCCACCGGGGATTCTCGAGTGCGAGCGCGCTCGACGTGATGAGTATGATGGCGGACAGCGAAAAGAAGCGCGACAGTCCGAGCATGGTCGCGACGGCCGTGGGGGTCCGGTAGTCACCGGCGGCCACCGCCACCCCGAGTGTGAACAGCGTCCAGGC
>CAUZAY010000134.1:0-11556 GCA_963577695.1 Vicinamibacteria bacterium
ATGTCTTCGATACTCCGGGCGGAGGCGTGCGCAGTGACCACGAGCGTGTCGTAGTACACGGAGCCGCCAACGCGGTGCTCCGAGGCTCGCGCCAGGTCTTCCGTAAGTCGGACCCGCCGGGCCGGGGTGGCATGGGTTTCGAAACGCGAAATCAGCGCCGACAGGTATCGAGCCGGCTGGACCGCCACGAAGGAGAACTGTTGCTGTGTGTTGCTCGGCGGTCTGGCGACCGGGGGATTCGTCTCGAGTGGGGCGCCGCTGGCCACGACACCCCAGCCGGCCGGCACCGACAAATTGAGCGTGGCCGTCGCATAGTCGGTGAAGACGCCCTGCGGATACCAGTAGCTATGGTTGCTGTAGATGTACCGCGGTTCCCCGAGTCCGCTGAGTCCCGTCGCGTCGAACCAGAAATAGCGCGTGCCAATCCAGTTCTCGTCCAACGTCTGCGCCCGCAGGTCACCTGCGTACCGCACCGTGAGCGTGAACTCGGTGCCACCGGCCACCTCGTCCGGCAAGTTCACCACGAAGCTGTTCTGGCCGTTCATCCGGAAAAAAAGCAGCGGTCCGAATTCGCTGGAGCTCACGGACGACACCGTCAGGTCTTCGGCGAGCCGCAAGCTGAAGGTCCTGATCGGCGGTCCCTTCACCCGCACGGCCAGCCTGGCTGTGCCCACGATCCGGCACCCGATTAGCTCCGGTCTGGCGCGCAATTCCTGCTGGCTGACCCCCAACGGCTCGAACGAGGCCGCGATGTCGTAGTCGAGAATATCGAGAGCCGATTGATCATCGTCACCGAAATAACGCGTCTGGGTGGCGCGCTTTCGGGCCGACGGATAGAGCGAGATGATCCGGCCGGTCGCCCGGTCCGACAATGAAATGTCTTCAGGTTGATTGCCAGCTTGTGCGTAGGTCAGGGTGCCGTGGCGCTTGGTGCGGACCTCGGCCAGGAAGTCGCCGGCCCCGGGGATGAGCGACCAGACGTCGTCGCTCAGGTGTGACAGGTCGAGCATGAACGACAGCTCGATGAGCCCGTCGAAGACCGCCGTCGCGTCCCGAAGGTCGTCCGGGTCCACGGTCCGCTCCTCCAGTGCGCTGGTCGACACTCGCGAGTTGAAGACGTCGGGGTGCAGGCGGACGAACGCGGCGTCGAACTTCGTCTCCAGGGCCTCGTCCCCATCGAAGATCCGGATCTGCCCCTGTTCCGCCTCAGGCTGCGGGGCGAACTCCATGACGCCGTCTCCCAGGAGCACTAGCGCAGTGACGCCGTTGTCGATCTCGGCGACGAACACCGATCCCTCCTTCAGCGTTAACGACAGATCTTCGCCGAGGACCACCAGGTCGTTGACGGTGTACTGACGGGTCGGGGTCAACCGCAGGTGGTGCAGCCCCGTGAGCGTATCGAGCTGTGACTGATTCCGGATGCCCCAGTCACCTGTGTCCAGACGCACGATGTCGAGTTGCCAGGTTTCGAGCCGCCCGGTCTCGTCAGACTCGAAGAACAGTTCCAGCGTGACCTCGTAGCCTGTGTCGCTTGGGGCGTCGTCAAGCGGCAAGTGGAAGCGGGGGGTGAGGGTGACCCGGTCGACCCCGGCGGGGAGCATGTCGCGGGCGAACGCGGAGGCCGCTTCCCGGTCGGCGTCGGGGGTGAGCAGCGTGAGAAACCGGGCCTGATCGCCGGCCGCAATCGCTTGTTGCAGGGTGTCGAGCAGCGGTTGATACGCGGGCGGGTCCTCGGTTTGCGCCGTCGCGCGGACACTGCAGGTCACACACAACAGCAGCAGCACGCCAACAAGACGACGCAGGTTCATGGACACGTGGCCTCCTCTAGCAGCCCGTGGTGAAAGTCCCGCTGCATTCGACGGACGCTGAATCCCGTCGATCTGCGTTGTTCATCGGTCGCATACTGCCGGTATTCTCCCTCTTCTCGCCTTGTTCGACGGGCCCAGCGCCCGTCTCGGTGCGACGCGCGACTTTCACCACGGGCTGCTAGGATTTGCCGCTACCCCGTCGCGCGAAACTGGGCCGTGAAGCCAGCGATAGTGTCGTAGATCGCGTCGAGCTCCGCTGGGGACGGGAGAAACACGATGCGAAGAAATCCGTCCTCCGGCGCGGTCGCGAACCCCGAACCGTATACACAGAGTAACCCGGTGGCCCGCAACAGGCCGACCACGTAGTCTTTGTCAGTGCGTCCCGGAGGCAGATCCACCTTGGGCATGGCATAGAACGCCGCCTGGGGCGGCACGCATGAGATGCCCTCGATGTCGTTCAATCGCCGAGCGGTCACTTCGGCACGCTCCCGCAGCGCATGGACGAACGTGGCCTTGCGATCGTCGTTCCCGGTCAACGCCGCTTCGATGGCGAATTGCATCGGTCCGGTGCTGCACAGCCGACCGTCCGCCAACTCGTTGATCGCGCCGAGGACCGTGTCCAGCCGGTCACCGCCGCTCACCGCGAGCCAGCCGGCGCGCCAGCCCGGCGCCTGATACGCCTTCGAGATGGACGAGAACGAGATCACCGGCGCGTCAGGGTTCAGGGTCGCAATCGGTTGCACCGGCGCGTCGTACGCCAGGTCCGCATACACCTCGTCGGCCAGCACCACGAGCCCGTGGGCGTCGGCCAGGTCAACTAACGCTCGACGGGTCTGGGTGGAGTACACCGCGCCGGTGGGGTTGTTGGGATCGATGACGACGAGGGCCCGTGTCGCCGGCCCGATCAGGCTCCGGATGTGGTCCAGGTCCGGCTGCCACTGGTTGGCGGCATCAGTCCGGTAAAACACCCCGCGCGCCCCGAGCTTGGCCAGGGTTGCCGTATAGAACGGATACGTCGGGACCGGGAGCAGGACCTCGTCGCCAGTATTGACCAACACGGACAACGCGAGCTCGATGCCCTCCGAGGTGCCTGAGGTCAGCACGACACGTTCCGGTCCGATCGACAGTCCCGAGGCGCAGTACGACGCCGCAACCGCTTCCCGGACTCTCCAGATACCGGCGGCTGGGGTATAGCCGTTCTCTCCGTCGCGCAACGCCCGCACGACCGCTTCGATCAGGTGCGGCGGCGTCCGGAATCCGAACGCCACCGGGTCTCCGATGTTCAGATACGTGACCCGGCGGCCGCTCGCCTCGACCCGGGTCGCCTCCGCCACGATGTTGCGGATGGCGTAGGAAAAGCCCTCGAGGCGGCTCCCGACACCGATAGGGGGTGGCACCGGCGTGGGCATCCGTTCATCTTATCGCAGCCGGCTGGGCGCTACGGTCGTGGCTGCGCTATCCTCCCGAGCATGGCGATTCGAACCGAGCTGACTCTTCGTCTGGAGAACACCCCCGGGGCGTTGGCACGTTTGTGTGACATGTTGGCGGCCGAGAAGGTCAATCTCCTGGCCCTCAATCTCGAGAGCGGCGGGGTTCTCCATCTGGTGCCCGACAATCCCGTCCACGCTGCCGGGTTGCTGCGAATCAAGGAATACGCGGTCGCCGAGCGCGAGGTGCTCTACGTCCCGATGCCGAACGGTCCGGGCGCGATCGGTGCGACGACCCGGATGCTGCGCGACGCCGGCATCAACATCAACTATGCGCTCGCTTCGGCGATCAGCGAGCACGAGATGACGGAGCTCGTCGTGGCCGTCGACGACGCGCAACGCGCCGCCACCGCCGTCGGCACGTAGGTTTCCTGGCCAGGAAACCGGTTCAGCGAAGGGTGTGGGCTTGGCGGCGAGCCTTGTCGGTCACATGCCGCCCTCCTTACGCCTTGTCAGCCCGTCACACGCGGGGCGTGGAGCCTCGGGTAGGAAACGGCGAGTCCATCGTCGTTCCTCTGTGACCCCGGAGAGGGGCGGTGGGAGCGGGCATCTCGATCTGTGAACCGTCGGAGACGAGCCGGGCGCCACGCCGCCGCTGGCGAGGACCGTGCGCGGGCGCGGAGTTTTAGCGCCGGGTCTGGGATCGGCCACGCGCCCGCTTTTCCCCGGGTGCCGGGAGCAGGCACTCCGTTAGCCCGCGCGAAGCGCCCCGAGGGCCAAGGTGAGGAAGGTTACGCTCGTCGACCGGTTCGCGGATCGAGATGCCCGCTCCCGCCGCACGAGCGCACTGGCGCGTTTGACCAGCCCGCCACCTCTCGCGCGGCGACTCATGGCAGAACACCGCCGTGGCCGAGACGTTTCCTCAGGAGGAAAACCTGCCCGTGGCTTTCGTGAGGAACCTCCTGGGTTAGGCTAGCAGCGGAGAAACGAACGGGCTCACCCCCGACCAAATAAGAACATGCGTCTCTACATAGACACAATGGATGCGGTGCTTGTCGAGTATGACTCGGACGGTCGGGTGCGGCTCGATGAGGAAGACTGGAGCACGCCGTCGTTGCAGGAGCGCCGGGCGATCCTGCACGCGGCCCAATCGGAGATCGAGCGGCTGCAAGACCTGGTGTTGGCGCTTGATTCCGACGCGGACTAGGCCACCGGGCTCCTTACCCGGTGCTATTCCTCTTCGACCGACTCGGTGGGCGGGGTGGGTTCGACGTCGAACCGGAGCTCGTTATCAGCCAGATCGATTCGCACCGTGCCGCCGTGCTCGAGCCCACCGAACAGAATCTCGTCGGTCAGTGGATTGCGTACCGCGGTTTGGATCAACCGAGCCAGCGGCCGGGCGCCGTATTTCGGGTCGTACCCCTTGCGGGCGAGCCAGGCGCGTGCCTCCGGTTCCAGCGTGATCGCGACGTGCCGTTCGGCGAGTTGCGCTTCGAGCTGGAGCACGAACTTCTCGACGATCGTTTCCACTACCTCCGGCGGCAAGCTGTCGAAGGTGACCGTGGCGTCCAGGCGGTTCCGGAACTCCGGGCTGAACACCCGTTCGATGGCGGCCTTCGTGCGGCTGTGGTCCGCGGTGGCCTGGTCATCACCGAATCCGATCCGCGCGGCGTCCATCTCCCGGGATCCGGCGTTGGAGGTCATGATGATCACGACCTGCCGGAAATCCGCCTTCCGGCCGTTATTGTCGGTGAGCGTGGCGTGGTCCATCACCTGGAGCAGGATGTTGTACACGTCCTGGTGTGCCTTCTCGATTTCGTCGAGTAGCAGCACGGCGTAGGGGTGGGATCGGACCGCGTCGACCAAGAGCCCCCCCTGCTCGAAACCCACATAGCCGGGTGGGGCGCCGATCAATCGGGCTACGGCATGTTTTTCCATGTACTCGCTCATGTCGTAGCGGATGAACTCGTTACCGAGGTGAATGGCCAGCTGTTTGGCGAGCTCGGTCTTACCGACGCCGGTGGGTCCGGTGAACAGGAAACAGCCAGCGGGACGTTCAGGTTGACCGAGTCCCGCTCGGGCCCGCTTGATGGCGGTCACCACCTCGGCCACGGCGTCGTTCTGGCCGAAGACCACGCGGCGCAGCGCATCGTCCAGCGTACGGAGCCGTTCCTTGTCACTCACCGACGCCTGCTTGGCGGGAATGCGGGCCATTCGGGCGATGACTCGTTCAATGTCCGTCGCCGTTACCCGGGCGCGCGGGGGCTCCGTCCTCTCGGGCGTGTCATCGAGCCCGAGGTCCGCGAGCCCGACCTGTGCCACCGCCTCCACGGTGGCCGGAGCCGCCGTCGTCACCGGGGTCACGGTCGTCGAGCCCGATGGCGTCGCCGCCGCGGCGATTCTTGCCCCGGCTTCGTCGAGCACGTCGATCGCGCTGTCGGGCAGCCGGGTGTCGCGGAGATGCCGTCCGGCCAGTTTCGCCGCTGCTTTCACGGCGCCGTCGGTGTAGGTGACCTCGTGATGGTCTTCGTATCGCGATCTGAGTCCCTTGAGAATCTCGACTGTCTCATCGACGCTGGGTTCTTCGATGACGACCCGCTGTAGTCGCCGGGCCAGCCCGCGGTCTCGCTCGATCTGCTTGAATTCGTCGAATGTCGTCGACCCAACGACGCGGAGCTCACCGGCGACCAGCACCGGCTTGATCAACGTGGCCAGGTCCATGGTGCCCCCGGTCGTGGCGCCGGCTCCCACCGTCGAGTGCACTTCGTCGATGAAGAGAATCGGGTTTGGACGCCCGCCCAAGGCGTCGACGACCGCCTTGAAGCGCTCCTCGAAGTCCCCTCGGAATCTGGTGCCGGCGAGCAGCGCCGCCGTGTCCAGCGAGAACACCTCAGCCCCGCGGAGTCGCGGCGGCACGTCCTCCTCCAGCAGCCGAGTCGCCAGGCCCTCGGCCAGCGCGGTCTTGCCGACACCGGCGTCGCCGACGAAGACCGGGTTGTTCTTCCGGCGTCGGCAGAGAACCTCCAGGGTGCGCTGCAGTTCGTCGCGGCGGCCGATCAGTGGGTCGAGCTGGTCGCGTTGTGCGCGGTCGGTGAGGCTGACGGCGAATGCCGTGAGCGGGTCGCGTGTGGTGGCGGCTTCGCCGCCGCCCGCTCCCGCCTCGGCCGGCTCGCTCGACGGGCTGTCGCCGCCGCCGGTCGGCACCTTGGCGATGCCATGCGAGATGTAATTCAGGACGTCCAGCCGGGTGACATTCTGCGATTCCAGCAATTCCGCCGCATACGAATTGGGTTGCTGCAGAATGGCGGCCAGGACGTCTCCGAACCGGACCTCGTCCTTCCCGGCGCTCTGGACGTGCAACACCGCGGTCTGCAGGACCCGCTGGAACGCCAGCGTCTGGTCCGGTTCCCGGCCCCGCGCGGTGCGGGGAAACTGCTCGAGTGTGCCGAGAAACTCGTCCAGCGAATGGCGCAAGGTGGGTAGGTCGCCACCGCACGCGGCCAGAATCTTCTCGCCTTCGGGGTCGTGCGCGAGGGCATAGAGCAGGTGTTCGAGCGTCAGATGCGTATGACGGCGAGCCGCGGCTTCGCGGTAGGCGACGTTGAGAATGAACTCGAGCGCGGCACTGAACATGGGTTCCCGTTCACTCCTCTTCGAGTGTCGCCTGCAGCGGAAAGCCTTCCTGCTTCGCCAGCTCTTGCGTCTTGGCCACCTTGGTTTCGGCCACGTCGTAGCTGTAGGCCCCGCAGATCCCGCGCCCCTCGGTATGGACCTGCATCATGATTCTGTAGGCCTCGGCCGGGGTCTTGTGGAAGATGCCCTCCAGGATCTGCACCACGAACTCCATCGTCGTGTAGTCGTCGTTGAGCAGCAGGACCTTGTAGAGCGTCGGCTTCTTGGTTTTTTGGCGGGTGTCGTCGAGCACCCCGTCGTGCGTAGTCCGGTCAGGAGACATCTCTCACGATCAAACTATGGAGCCCACGACGAGGTCAAGCTGGCGGTCGGTCGCACATAGTAAGATTTCACGCCTATGCAGACAATTGCGCGCGGCATCACCTATGCCGACCTGATGTTTCTCGGGAAGCCTCGTATTATCGCGACCGCGGCGATTCAGAGCCCGGGCGGGGTGGCCCTGGTGGACCCGGGACCGTCCACCTGCCTCGACACGCTTCGCGCGTCGCTGAGCGACCAAGGCATCGGCACGGCCGACGTTCGCGCGATTCTCCTCACCCACATTCATCTCGACCACGCTGGCGCCACCGGGACACTCGTGCGCGAGAACCCCGAAATCCAAGTCTACGTGCACGAGCGCGGCGCCCGACACATGGCGGACCCCGCCAAGCTGCTCACCAGCGCGACCCGGCTATATGGTGACGACATGGACCGACTGTGGGGCGAGTTTCTTCCGGTACCCCAGGACAACATCCATGCGCTCGCCGGTGGCGAGCGGGTAAGCGTGGCGGATCGTGATCTGGAGGTGGCCTACACCCCGGGCCATGCATCCCATCACGTCAGTTATCTCGACCGGCCGAGCGGCGTGGCGTTCGTCGGCGACACGGCGGGTATTCGCATTGGTCCTGACCTGTTCGCCATGCCGCCAACTCCGCCGCCGGACATCGACATCGACGTCTGGAAGGCGAGCGCGGCGCTGATCGGCGACTGGCAGGCCGACACGTTGTTTCTAACCCACTTCGGTCCGCACGGTGAGCCGTCAGCGCACCTCGCCAGTCTGCTGGAGCACCTCGACGGCCTGGCCGGTCTCGCCCGAGCCATTGTCGAGGAAGAGCGAGACGCGACGCCGGACGAGCGAGTGGCGTCCTTCGTGGCTGACATTCGCCGCTATCTTCAGCGTCACCTGTCAGACGCTACCGCGGCGTTGTATGACCAGGCTGCCCCACTGGACCAGTGTTGGCTCGGGCTGGAGCGTTACTGGAAGAAACAGGGGGTCGGAGCATGACGGACGGCACCGGGAGCGAGGGGCCAAGACCCGACACGTTGACGGAGGCCGAGCGCTCGCACGTCACGCAGCTCCTGACACTGACGCGCGACGACTTCCTGGCCGCGGTCGAACCGCTCACCCCGGGCCAGTGGGCCTTTCGACCAGGACCGGACCGGTGGTCGATTGGGCTCATCGCGGAACATCTCGGGTTGGTTGAATCGCGGCTGTTCGGTCAGGTGGAGCGGGCGCTGCGCGAACCGCCGAATGCCAACTGGGAGTCCGCGTCCGGTGGGAAGGACGCGTTGATCACAACCATGCTCGGCAACCGCGAGACGCCCCGTGCCGCGCCCGAACCGGTGATTCCCACGGGTGCGGTCGATCGCGCGTCAGCGCTCGGAGTGTTCCAGGAGCGTCGCGCGCACACGCTCGCCTTCGCGGAGACGACGCGCGAGCCGCTGAAGTCCCACACGCTCGACCATCATCGGCCGGCCTACGGCACCCTCAACGCGTATCAGTGGCTGCTCTACATCCCGTTGCATCATCAGCGCCACCTCGACCAGATCGACGAGGTCAAGGCGGCCCCCGGGTTTCCACCTGCAGACGTGGTCTGATTCATGCGGCTTGGTTTCATCGGTCTCGGCAATATGGGGCGTCCGATGGCGCGGCACCTGATGGAGGGGGGCCACGCGATGGCGGTGTTCGCCCGTCGACCGGAAACCGCCCAGCCGTTGGTCGACGCGGGGGCGACCCTGTTCGCCAGCCCGTCCGCGGTGGCGGAACGGAGCGACGTCATCTTCACGATGGTGACCGGCACGAGTGACGTGCGACAGGTCGTGTTGGGAGGCGGCGCTGCGGGTGAGGGGGTTGGCGTGCTGCATGGTGCGCGCCCCGGTTCGCTCGTGATCGACATGAGCACCATCGACCCCACCGCGACGCTAGGCATGGCCGAAACCCTGTCCGCTCGGGGCATCGATATGCTCGACGCGCCGGTCTCTGGCGGACCACAGGGCGCGGCCGACGCGTCACTGACGATCATGGTGGGCGGCCCGGTGGCCGCGTTCGAGCGGGCACGGCCCCTCTTCGAGTTGCTTGGCACCACACTGATCCACCTCGGTGACTCCGGGGCTGGGCACACCACGAAAGCCTGTCATCAGCTGGCCCTGCTGGTGACCGCCCAGGGTGCCGCCGAAGCGTTGACGCTGGCCGGGCGGTGTGGGCTCGATGTCGAACAGGTGCGGCAAGTCATGATGGGTGGGGTCGCGTCGAGCCGGGTCCTGGACCTGTTCGGCACCCGCATGGCCTCGCGCGATTTCCGGGCCGGGATCGAGTCCCGGCTCTATCACAAGGACATGGACATCGCGCTGAGCCTGGCCCACGACCGAGCCGCGACGCTGCCGGCCGCCGCGGTGACCATGCAGCTCCTCAACGGCCTCATGGGTCGCGGCCGTGGGCGAGATGATCTGTCCGCCTTGATCACCGTCATTGAAGAGGCAGCCGGCGTCTCCGAGCCGGAGCCCCCGAGCGGGTCCTCCTGACGGCGTTACTTCGTCGGTCACGCCCACCTGGCTGCTCCCTCCTCGCGCCTGGCCAGACAGACGCCTCGTCAGAAAACCCCCTCGGACGTTTTGCCGCAACCTGCTAGTCTAGGATCTTACGCGGGTCCTTCGCTCTCAATTTGACGTGTCTGGAGATTGCTCATGAGTCATCGGTCCGTCGTTCGGGTCTCTGTCGCGGTGGCGCTCATGGCGCTGGGTTCGGTGACCGCTTTGGCCCAAGGCACCGGGTCGTCCACGCCCTCCCCGCGCACCCCATGGGGCGAGCCCGATCTGCAGGGTCTCTGGACATCCGCCACCCTCACCCCGCTCGAGCGGCCGAGACGGCTGGCCGACAAGACGGCGCTCACGGACGAAGAAGCGGCCGCGATGGAACGGCAAACCATCGAAAACTGGGCCGCCAATGACGGCAAGGCCCCGCCTCCGGGCAGTGTGGGAGGCTACAACCAGGTCTGGCTTGACGCCGGGAGCGTGATCACCGACAGCCGGCGGACGTCGCTGATTGTCGACCCGGCCAACGGTGCGATTCCCTGGGCCCCCGGGGCGAAAGAGGTCTACGAGGGTGAGGTGGCGAGGTATGGCGTCGGCCCGTTCGACACCTGGACCGACATGGACACCGGCGAGCGCTGCATCACCGACGGTCTGCCCAACATGGTCCCGCTGCAGCCCTACAACATGAACTTGTTGGTGTTCCAGACCCCCGGTCAGGTCGTCATGCTGCACGAGATGTATCACGAGCTGCGCGTGATACCGACCGACGATCGGCCATTGAACGGCATCGAGCAGTGGACGGGTGAAGCCCGAGGGCACTGGGAAGGCGACACCCTGGTCGTCGAGACCATCAACTTTGTCGACAAGCCGGACGCCTACTGGAGTTCCCCGTGGCGGAAGTCTCGTTCGTCGCTCCGGCTGGTCGAGCGTTTCACCCGGGTTGGGCCCGCGTCGATTGATTACACGTTCACTATGGAAGACCCGGAAGTCTTCAGCCAGCCCTGGACCGTGTCGGCCCCGATGACCACCGACCACGCATCCCGCGGAGTCACCGCCGGTCAGCTCTGGGAATACGCCTGCCATGAGGGCAATCACGCCATGATCAACACCCTGAGCGGCGCGCGCACCCTGGAGGGCCGGGCCGCGCGCTAGGTTTCCAGGCGAGGCGCCCGTCTGGACGGCGTCGCTTCGTCGGTCACCGCCCGCCGGGCTGCTCCGTCCTTGCGCCTTGCCAGACGGACGCCTCGCCTGGAAACCGCTCAGTCCATCGGTCGCGTGGGGTTCGGGGCGCAGCCCCGTCTGAAGAGGTCGCGTCCATCTGGCGTTGTTGCTTCCTGTTACAGGCCGCCTGCCTGCTCCCTCGTCGCGCCTAGCCAACTGGGCGCCGCGCCCGAAAACCGCTCCACGTCGCTCTTCAGCACTAGCAGCCCGTGGTAGAAGTCGCGCGTCGCACCGAGAACGGCGCTGGACCGGCCGGGCAAGGCGAGAAGAGGGAAAACACCGGCAGTATTTGACCGATGAACAACGCAGATCGGCCGGATTCAGCGTCGGTCGAATGCAGCGGGACTTCTATCACGGGCTGCTAGCCCTTCCACGGAAGATGCAGCGCCCGTCACGCAGTGGTCACGTTCATGTAGCGAGACCACCGGCCGATTGCAGGGGCGTGACCACGCCGCAGTCGTTTGTGCAGACCCTCGACGAGAAGCTCTCTCAGGCTGCCGCGGCGCAATTGCGCCAGGCGGGAACCGAGGCGGAGGTGGCCACACCGGCGTTCTGGGGTGCACCGCTGTTCACCCCTCGACCGGGCGCCCCCGCTTGGGCCTACGGGACGTCACCGG
>CAUZAY010000135.1:0-11452 GCA_963577695.1 Vicinamibacteria bacterium
TGGAAGAGGCGGCGATGATCGCGGGCATCTTCCAGCTGCCGTCTCGCCAGAGCCCACTAGTCAACCCGCGATGGGCGCGCGAACGGCGCGACTACGTCCTCGGCCAAATGCGGGACAACGGCTACATCACGGCGGCCGATGCGGACGCCGCCATCGCCAGCGATATCGTGCTGGCGGACCGCACCGAGCAGAACCATACGATCGGGCCCTACTTCGTCGAGGAAGTGCGCCAGCATCTCGAGGCGGCCTACGGCGCCAGCTCGCTCTACGAGGACGGGCTGGAGGTGCACACGACGCTGGACGCCAGACTGCAGGCGGCCGCAAACGCCGCGGTTGAAAAATGGCTCCGCGTAATCGACAAGCGACTGGGGTATCGTGCACCCGACCGAAACGTCACCGATGACGGCACGACCATCGCCGACTATACGGATCGCCGCTGGCAGTTTGCGATCGCGGAAGGCGACGTCGTACCGGCCGTCGTCACCAGTACCGATGGCGGCACGCTGCAGGCGCGCATCGGCCGCTACACCACGGTAATTCCGCCTGACGGTTTCAGTTGGACGCGCCGACAGCGAGCGGAGGAACTGGCCAGACCGGGCGACCTGGTCGAGGTGGCGGTGGTCGGCGTCGACGAGGCATCTGGCGAGATCACCAGCACGCTCGAACAGCCGCCGGAGGTGGAGGGCGCACTGCTGGCCCTCGACAATCGCACCGGTCAGGTGCTGTCGATGGTCGGCGGGTTCAACTACGACCGCAGCAAGTTCAATCGGGCCACCCAGGCGAAACGCCAATTGGGATCGCTGTTCAAGGGCATCGTCTACACGGCCGCGATCGACCAGGGCTACACCGCCGCGTCGATCATCATGGACGAGCCGGTCAGCTTATACGCGGGTCCCGGCCAGGAGCCATACGAACCGGCCAATTACAAGAACGAGTATCTGGGCCCGGTCACGCTCCGGTACGCGTTCGAAAAGTCGATCAACGTACCCGCGGTCCAACTGATGCACGCCATGGGACCGGAGACCGTCGTCTCCTATGCCCCCAGGTTCGGCATTACGTCGGAGGTGCCGCCGTTCCTCTCGGTCGCGCTGGGATCGGCTGAAACGACGCTGGAAGAGATCACGAGCGCGTACTCGGTCTTTCCGAACCGTGGTGTCCGGATGACGCCCTACCAGATCACCAGAATCTCCGACCGCGAAGGCATGGTGCTGGAAGAGAACCGACCGGAAGCGCACGATACGATCCGCGCCGACACCGCCTATGTGATGCTGAACATCTTCCGGGGGGTGATCGAACGCGGCACGGGTCAAAGCGCGCGGTCGCTGCGGTGGCCGATGGGCGGCAAGACCGGTACGGTCGATGATTTCACGGATGGCTGGTTCGTTGGGTTCGATCCGGACATTACCGTCGGCGTCTGGGTAGGCTTCGACACGAAGCGGTCACTCGGCAACGGTCAGGATGGCGCCTCGGTGGCCCTGCCGATCTGGCGTGACTTCATGCGGGCCTATATCGAGGACCGTCCCGCACCGGGCGGATTCGTGCCACCCAACAACATCGTGTTCGTCACCGTCGACGGCACGACCGGCAAGGTCACCGAACCATGGGCGTCGAACGCCATCCAGGAAGCGTTCGTCGCCAATACTCAACCCGGCAGCCTCTTCGAACCCTAGTTTTCCTGGCGAGACGTCCGCCTGGACGCGGGGCTCGAGGCCTCGGGCAGGAAACGGGTCACGCCCAGCTGGCGGCCGTAGCAAGAGCCTGTAGGCCCGCTGAACGATCAGCGCCCCTGAAGGGGCTTGCTACGATCCCACGGTCGCCGTTTCCTCAGGAGACGAACGCCTCGCCAGGAAAACCCCGCGCGTGCGAGACAAGGCAAGCGTCCGCCTTCGGCGTTGCTTCCTCGATCACATGCCAAGACGCGCACGTGCGCGTCTCGCGGACGCGGAGTGGGGCACTCGGGGTCCCCGCGGAGCGTCTGCGTGGGGTTTCGGGGCGAAGCCCCGTCTGAAAAGGGAGACGAGCCGAGCGTTCATACTGCCGCCGGCGAGGACCGTGCGCGGGCGCGGAGTTTTACCGCCGGGTCCGGGATCAGCAACCCGCCCGCTTTTCCCTCGGTGCCGGGATCAGGCACTCCGTTAGCCCGCGCGAAGCGCCCCGAGGACCAAGGTGAGGAGGGCTACGCTCGTCGACCGGTTCGCGGATCGAGAGGCCCGCTCCCGCCGCCCGAGCGCACCAACTCAGCCCGCTACAGACTGGGCGTGCTGCGAGTCCTAGCCGGACGGCTGGTCCCCGGCGGCTTTTTGCATCAGGTAGGCTTTGATGAACGGGTCGAAGTCGCCGTCGAGCACGCGGTCCACGTTGCCCGTCTCGACCTGCGTGCGGAGGTCTTTGACCATCTGGTAGGGGTGGAGGACGTAGTTGCGGATCTGGCTGCCGAACGCGTTCGCCTTCTTTGTCCCACCGAGCTCCGCCATTTTCGCCTGCTGCTCGCGCTCTCGGAGATCATAGAGCCGCGACCGCAAGACCTTCATCGCCGCGTCCCGGTTGCGGTGCTGCGACCGCTCGTTCTGGCATGACACGACGATGTTTGTGGGCAGGTGGGTAATCCGCACCGCTGAGTCGGTCACGTTGACGTGCTGACCCCCAGCCCCGCTCGAGCGGAACGTATCGATACGCAGATCTTTGTCTTCGATCTCGACGTCGATGTCGTCGGGCAATTCGGGCCAGACATGCGCCGACGCGAACGAGGTGTGCCGGCGCGCCGCCTGGTCGAACGGGGAAATTCGCACCAACCGATGGACACCAGCCTCCGCGAGCAACAGGCCGTAGGCGAAGTCACCGGTCACCGTCAGCGTCGCGGCCTTGATCCCGGCCTCTTCGCCCGGTTGCCACTCGATGATCTCTGCTTTGAACTCGCGTCGTTCCGCCCAGCGCAGATAGGCGCGCGCCAACATCTCGGCCCAGTCCTGCGACTCGGTTCCGCCGGCGCCGGGGTGAATGGTCAGGATGGCGTTCTTGTCGTCATGCTCGCCGCCGAGCATCTTCTTGATCTCGCCCGCCTCGACTTCGCGATCCAGCCCGTCGAGCCCGGCCTGCAGGTCATCGCCGACGTCTTCTCCCTGACCGGCCCAATCGACGAGTACCTGGAGGTCGCTGGTCTTCTGATCCAGGGCTGCAGACAGGTCTCTATCCGCCTGCAGCCGCCGACGGCGGCGCAAGACATCCTGTGCCTGTTCGGGACGTTTCCAGAAATCAGGTGCGGCCGCCTGGGCTTCCAGTGCGGCCAACTCCTGTCCTACGTCTGCCGTGTCAAAGATAGCCGCGTAAGGCGGCCGACCGCTCCACGAGTTGTTCGTACCGCCGGATCTGATCCTCGAGTTCCACTGCCACTGTCACACTCTTTCTGGACGGAAGGTTAGGACGCTGACCAGAATACCCTTGCCAACTGGGCCGCCGGGGCATCACGCCCGCCATCGGTGTTCGTCACTGACATACTCCCGGTATGCGCGCTCGTCACGCCGTGTCAGACGGGCGCCGCGACGCCCCAAGTTGACACGGGCATTCTGGTCAGTGTCCTTAGAGTTGGATGACCCAGGGCTTGAGGAGTTGCTCGATCTCCAACCGGCGACGCGTGGCTTCCGCCTCCGCGCGGTCCACATAGGGCCCTACACGCACCCGGAAGACGGCGACCGGCACATCGGTCGCGGGAACGACCACGAACGCCGGATATCCGCTCGCCACCAGACCCTCCGCCACCTGATTCGCCTCGGCGCTCTTCCGCAGGGCCGTCACCTGCAGCACGAACATCCCACCGGCCGGGCTGGGGTCGGCCGTCTCGGAGGCCGACGGCGCTGTTACGGGCGGGACACTCGCCTCCGTGAGCGATGAGGCGGACTCGGGAACGTCTCCTTCGGTCGTGGACGCGTCCAGCCCCCCGCGCTGCAGCTCGACGGCCTCCACCACCGGTTCCGTACCGTTCAGTCGCTCGAAGTAGCTGAGACCCGCGAGCGGTGACGCCGTCTCGGCGTCCTCACTCGTTGGCACCTCAGGCACCCCGATCGCGACCTGCGCACGGCCACCGGGCAAAACATCGGACACCGTCCCGATCGCCGTGCGTCGAGCCGGCACCCCGCGACCGACGAGCACGCCGCACAGGAACACAATCACGGCGACCACGGTCGCCATGATCCCCAGAAAGACCAACTGCTTCGCGCTGGGCGCCGTGTCACTCTGGGGGCTGTTCACCATCGGTGCCAGCGGATTGCTTGGGCTGCAGCAAATTCAGGAGTTCAACCGGCAGCGGAAAGACAATGGTGGAGTTCTTCTCGCCGGCAATCTCGGTCAGCGTCTGGAGATAGCGCAGGGTGATGGCCAGCGGCTGTCCGCCCATGACGCTGGCCGCCTGCGAGAGGCGCTCCGAGGCGTTGAATTCGCCCTCCGCGTGGATGATCTTAGCACGCTTCTCACGCTCGGCTTCGGCCTGTCGGGCCATGGCGCGCTGCATGTTCTCGGGCAGATCCACATGCTTGACCTCGACCGCCCCGATCTTGATCCCCCACGGATCTGTCTGCTGGTCGAGCAGGCGCTGGAGGTCTTGGTTGAGCCGATCGCGTTCCGAGAGGAGATCGTCCAACTCGACCTGCCCCAGCACGCTGCGCAGGGTCGTCTGGGCCAGTTGTGAGGTGGCGTAGGTGAAGCTCTCAACCTCGACAATCGCTTTCGCCGGGTCCATTACACGGAAGTAGAGGACCGCGTTCACCTTCACCGACACGTTGTCGCGGGTGATGATGTCCTGCGGCGGCACGTCCATGACGATGGTTCGCAGCCCCACCCGCACCATTCGATCAATCGGCGCAAAAACGAGAATGACCCCAGGGCCCTTCGGCCGCGGCAGTAACTTGCCCAGCCGAAAGATGACGCCACGCTCGTACTCGTTCAGGATTTTCACCGAATTGGCCAGATACAACGCTACGACAACGCCAAAGATCAGAATAGGACTCATATGTGCGCTCCTTACGCCGGGTCCGCTACGGCAGGGCGCTCTGGCGACACCGTCAGAGTCAGCCCATCGATGGCTACCACCCGCACGCGCGTGCCCCGCGGGATCGGTTCGGGCGCAATCGCCGACCAGAGTTCGCCGTGCGTCGACACCCGGCCTCCACCGCCTGGACCGACATCGTCGATCACTTCGCCCGACTCGTCGAGCATACCAGCGGTGCCCGTGACCGCGGGGCGGCGCTGGGCCCGCAGCGAGAGCCGGGCCAGGAACCCCACGACCGCCGCCAACGCCAGCATCGTCGAGAGGATGAACGGCCAGCCCAACTGCAGCTCAGGCGCCGGGGAGTCGATCAACATCGCAAGGCCGAAAATCATGCTGATCACACCACCGGCGGCGAGCACCCCGAACGTCGCCGTCACCATCTCCAGGATGAGCAGCACGAGACCAAACACCACCAGGAGTAAGCCCACATAGTTGATCGGCATGATCTGGAACGCGAAAAACGCCAGCAGCAAGCAGAGCCCCCCCGCCACCCCAGGCAGCACCGCTCCCGGCGTCCACAGCTCGATGGTCAGCCCGAGCGTGCCGAGGCTAAACAGCAGCACGGCAATCTGCGGATGCGCAATCGCACTCAGCAGCCGCTGCCGCCAGTTCATCTCTATGTGCTCGATCGGCGCGCCGGCCGTCCGGAGGATCTGTGTGCTCCCATCCCATCGGGTAACAGCGCGGCCATCCAACGTCTCGAGCAGGCTGTCGAGATCGTCGGCCACCAGGTCGATCAACGGCGGATCGGCCTCCAACGCCTCCACTTCGGTAAACGACTCGCTGTCGGTCACGGCCCGCTCGGCCAGCAGAACGTTGCGCCGACGCTGGGTGGCGAGCGAGCGCGCATAGGCGGCGACATCCGACGCCGCCTTCTCGGCCGCGGTGTCGTCCATCGCCTCGCCCGTCCCAGAAACTGGGTGCGCGGCTCCAATATGGGTGCCTGGCGCCATCGCCGCCACATCGGCCGCCATCGTGATCAGAAACCCGGCCGACGCGGCGCGGGCTCCGCTTGGGCCCACATAGACGACGACCGGGGTCTCCGCCTCGATGATGCTGGTGTTGATGTCGCGCGTGGAGTCGACCAAGCCCCCCGGCGTGCGAAGCACCAGCACCACCAGAGCGGCATCGGCGGCGTCCGCGCGATTCAACGTCTGTTTGATGAACTCCGCGGAGGCGGGCTGGATGAGCGCGTCGACCTCGGCCACATACACGGCCGGGCGGTCCGGGAGTTGGCCGGCCGTCAACGGAGGGTCAAGCCCGCACAGCCCCGCCGCGGTCACCAGGAGACCGACCGCCAGACGGGAGCCTTGAGCTGTCATCCACGGTCTCATGGTGCACGCATACCTGAAGCGGTATCCATCCACGGTATCGCGGCGTCCTCAGGAACGCAAGGTCACCAGAGAACCTGCTGATCACGCGCCTTCATCCGTCGGCTCGACGTCGATGGGGTCCACGACGAGGGCCGGCGCGACCGGCGCTGGCACGACCGTGGTGTCGAGAAGCAACTCACAGGACGGCTCGCCGGTCCCGCGGCATCGCAACAACTCGGCTGAACACGGCAGGTCGAAGACCTCGAAGTACCGCTCGAGCAAGGCGGCATAAAACCCACACAGAGGAGCCGCGGCCCGCTCGCGTACGTCACAGAAAACGGACCCGTCGATCTGGACCACGGCGGTGCCGCGCCGAACCATGCTGTCCAGCTGACTGCCTTCATGTAGATGACGAACCAGACGCCCGGCCGTGCGCAGCACCGCGCGAATCCGCAGCGGGCGGGGCAGACGGCGCAACACGCGGCGTTCCACCGACGGGATGGTCTCGACCGTCCAGTTCGCCGTGTAGCGTCCGGCCCGGCGTACCACCGCCTCGTAGGTCTCGCCCTCCTGGCGCAGAAAGCTGATGACCGCGGCGAGTCGCGCGCGGCCGAGTGCCCCTTGCCGGATGCGGCCCGGCGTCAGCCAGCTCTCGTAGAACTCGACCCGGGTGGGCATGAGTTCGCTGATCGCCTGGTGCAGGCTCGACGCGAGCGCCCGCCCAATTTTCGGTTCCGACATCTGCTAAGGTTTACGACCCTGGTTGAGAGTGAGCGTGCTACGGACACTGATCAGAATAACCTTGTCAACTTGGCGCGTCGCGGCGCCCGTCTGACAACGCGTGAGGAGCGCGCATACCCGGAGTATGGCAACGACGAACGACGGAGTCGGGTGGGATGCGTCGGCCCTCGGCATGGCACATCGGGTCCCAGGGTCCTGAGGGTGCGAACCGCGGCCATCATCGCGGGGGGCCAGGCGACACGCCTGGGTGGGGTCGACAAATGGGCCCTCACGGTGGGCGGCTGGCGGATCATTGATCGGCAACTGTCCGTGCTCCGGCACGTCGCGGAACACATTCTGATCGTCACCAACGACCCGCACCGCTTTCGCGGGTCGGGTCTGCGGGTGTGCGCGGATCTTATACCGGGCGCCGGGCCGCTGAGCGGTGTGTATACGGCGCTGGTCAGGGCGCCATCCGAGCACACGGTGGTGGTGGCCTGCGACCTTCCGTTCCTCACGACGTCATTCTTGCGCCACCTGGTGACGCGGGTCGGGAGGACCGACGCCGCGGTGCCTCGGACCGCCACTGGCCCGCAGCCCCTGTGCGCCGTGTATGCTCGGAGTTGCATTGAGCCGATTCGGTCTCGCCTCGAACGAGGCGCGCTCCAAGTCTCGGCCTTGGAACAGGCGATTCGCGTGACCCACATCGATGCCGCTGAGATTGCGCCGTTCGATCCACACGATACGTTGTTCCTGAACGTCAACAGCCCGGGTGATCACCGACGCGCACGCGCCTTGACTGGCGACGACCCTCGACGCCCATCATCGACACCTCGAAACGCGCCTCATGATACTGCCGCTTCAGACCCTGCTTCGTGAACGGATCACCCGCGCCCTGGCGACGCGGTATGGACTCGACCCCGAGTCCATGCCCACCATCGCGCTCGAGTACCCGCCGAACCGCAGGCTGGGCGATCTCGCGGTCACCGTCGCCTTTGAACTGGCCCGCACACTGCGGAGAGCGCCCCGGGTCATCGCGGGCGAGATCGCCGAAGCGGTCGGGGAGGCCGGCCACATGGACGGGCTCGGCCGTCTGGAACCGACCGGCGCCGGCTATCTCAATGTCTTTCTCGATCGGGCGGCGTGCGCCCGCCGCTGGATGAGCGGAACGACCGAGGCGAGCCCCGCCAGCGGTCCAAAGACCGTGGTCGAGCATACCGCCATCAACCCGAACAAGGCGGCGCACGTGGGCCATCTCCGGAACGCGGCGCTGGGTGACACGTTGTGCCGGCTGCTTCGCTTTCGCGGCGGCGAAGTCGAGGTGCAAAACTACATCGACGATACCGGCGTCCAGGTGGCCGACATCGTGGTCGGCCTCCGCGAGCTCGAGGGCAAGGGGCTGGACGACCTGCGGGTGCTCGTCGACCAACCCCGGTTCGACTACTACTGTTGGAATCTCTACGCCCGGGTCACCGAGTGGTACGACCAGGACGACTCACGACTGACCCATCGCCGGGCCACCCTGCAGGAGTTGGAACATGACACGGACCCGACGGCCGCAATCGCCCGGCTGTTGACCGACCGGATCGTACGGTGTCATCTGAATACGATGGCACGGCTCGGTATCGAGTACGACCTGCTCAGCTGGGAGGGCGACATCATCCGGCTCCAATTCTGGGCGCGCGCGTTCGAGATCCTGAAATCCGCCGGCGCCGTGTTCCTCCAACCCGACGGCCGACTCGCCGGGTGCTGGGTCATGCCGATAGAGGATGGCGACACCGAGACGACCGCCGCGGCCGACGACAACGACGCCGCGACCGAGCCCGCGGACGGCGACGACGACGCGCGACTGAAAGTGATCGTCCGTTCCAATGGCACGGTCACTTACGTGGGGAAAGACATCGCCTATCAACTGTGGAAGTTCGGACTGTTGGGCAACGACTTCCGGTACCGGTGGTTCGGGACACAACCGTCCGGCCGACCGTTGTGGGCCACCACCAGCGTCGACATGCCACCTCAGCCGGACACGCCGGCAACACCGCCGTTCGGCCGCGCCGGCGCCGTCTACAACGTCATCGATACACGGCAGAGCTACCTGCAGGACCTGCTGGTGCAGGCCCTCAACGCCCTCGATCACCCGCGTGAGGCCGAACGGTCGGTGCACTTCTCCTATGAAATGGTCGCCCTCTCCCGGTCCACCGCCCGCACCCTGGGCTATGCCGACGCCGAGGGCGACAAGCCGTTCGTCGAGGTCTCCGGCCGGAAGGGGCTCGGCGTCAAGGCCGACGACCTGCTGGACCAGATGACGTCACACGCGGAACAAGAGGTGGCGGCTCGGCACGAAGACCTGGCGTCCGACGCGCAGCGACGCATCGCGACGGTCATCGCCACGGCGGCGGTGCGGTACTTCATGATCAAGTATTCGAAAGGGAAGGTGATCGCGTTCGACATCGACGAGGCGCTGAGCTTCGAGGGGGAAACCGGCCCCTATCTTCAGTACGCCACGGTACGCGCGCGCAAGATCCTGCACAAACTCCATGACCGTCACGGGCTGGAGACCACGACCCTGCTGGCGGAACTGGCCACGACGCCCACGGCCGGGTTGACCGATGAGTCAGGCGACGGGCTCTGGGATCTCATCCTGGACGCGTCCCGTCTCGACGAAGTCGCTGAGCAGGCGGTCCGCACGCTCGAGCTGTCGACGCTCGCAAAGTATGCGTTCGGACTGGCGCAACGCTTCAACGGCTTCTACCACAGCAGCCCAGTCCTGGCTGAGCCGGACGACGCCCGGCGTCGCTGGCGGGCCGCCGGGGTCAGTTACTTCGAGTCGCAGATGACGCGGGCCCTGGGGTTGATGGGCTGTCAGGTGCCGGAGAGGATGTAAGAGAGGGCGCTCGAAGCCCATGCGAGATCCGACGTCCCTTTACGACCGTTCGAGGAGCACCACCGTCTCGACGTGCGGCGTATTCGGAAACATATCGAACGCCTGGACACGGGTGACACAGTAGCCCTGTAGGCCGAGCGCGCGGAGATCGCGTGCCTGCGTCACCACGTCGCACGAAACAGACACGACCCGGTCGGGGCGGGCTCGGGCCAGTCGTGTCAGCACCTCCCGAGAGAGTCCCGCCCGCGGGGGATCCACGATCACGGTCGTACCCGTGAGGCGGGGCGTGCGCTTCAGGTAGGTCTCCACGGGCGCGCGGACCACCTCGACGATCGGGTCCAACGGCGCCGCGTTTGACCGTAAGTCCGGCACGCTGGACGAGTCGCGCTCCACCGCGGTCACGTGGCCGCCCTGTCTGGCCGCGATGCACACCGCGAACAACCCGACTCCCGCATAGAGGTCGACGACCTCGGCTCCAGGGGCCAGATCAGCCACGGCCGTCACGAGTTCCCGCACGACATATCGATTCGCCTGAAAAAACGCGGGCGCATGCCGGCGTAGAGTCAGGTTGCCCGCACCGTCCGACGGCAGGAACGACGCCAGCGAGTCGGTCACGACCGGCGCCCCGGCGAGGACCCTCGGGCCGACCGCGCCCACCTCCGCCTCGGTGGTCAGTCCGGTGACGTCGGGCAGTTCGGCCAGCGCCCGCCAACCATCGGCCGCCCCACCGAGATCTCCTGACCGCGGCAAGTGCAAGACGCATTGGTCGCCGGCCAGGTCTTCGGCCAGGTCGATGGTTCTCACCCCGGCGCCCGCCAGCGCGGGCGCCAGTGACCCGAGTCGTGCGACCAACCGCTCGGTCTTGGGCAACAACTGGCCACTGTTGGTCAGGTCGCACACGCGGTGAGAGCCCTCTTCGAGGAACCCGACCCGCGCGGCGTCCACGTGCAATCGGGCACGCATCCGATACCCGCGTTCCGGTGACGCAACAATCGAGAGCGGCTGGTCGAGGTCCAGTCCTCCGGTCCGCCGAAACGCGTCGCGGACGATGTCGGTCTTCAACTGCAGCTGCCGTCGATACGCCACGTGGGCGAACGTCCGTCCCCCGCACCCGGAAACACCGCTGACTGGCCTCCGGTCGTGACTCGCCTCCAGCACCTCGACCGTCTTGGCCAGCAGCACGTCTCGTCTCGCCTGCTCGACCACGACCCGCACGTGCTCACCCGGAATGGCGCCGGCGACGAGGACGACGCGTCCGTCGTGCCGGGCCAGCATTCGCCCGCCGACCACGGGTCGCTCGACCGTCACCTCCACCACCGCCCCGCTCGGTGGGCACCTGGTCGTGACTCGCGGAGGCTTGGGCATTCGGGGCCCTACTGGTCGAAATGGACGGTCGGCAGACGGAAGCGCTCGCGCAGCAAGCGATCGGCGGCAGTCGAGCGCGCCCTGGCGTACACCGGGGCCGCCATCCTCGGTTTGAACGGCGCCAACTCG
>CAUZAY010000136.1:0-11386 GCA_963577695.1 Vicinamibacteria bacterium
TTGGTTGGCACGGCCATGAGTTGCCTGCTGATGGCCACCTCCGCCACGCAACCCTCGACACGAAGAGGGATCGGCGCCAGCTTTGCGCTGATCTCGGCCGTGGTGCTCTGGTCGTCTCCGACCTTGTACGACGCCCTCTACGAGAAACTGCTGTATCAGGACGACTACGAAGCGGGACGTCAGTTCGCCCACACCGTGGAAAACCGGAGTGGGGTCGTCAACATGAGCGACAGCGGCACGGTGTACGGGGGCGGCTCGTACGACGCGCAGATGAACATCGACCCGCGACCTGACGAGGACACCAACCGGGCGCTCCGAGCCTACATGATTCCAGTGTTTCATCCCGCTCCCAGCGACATCCTCATGATCGGGCTCGGGTCCGGCTCGTGGACCGAGGTGCTCTCGAATCTCGACGACGTGCGGAGTATCACGGTGGTGGAGATCAATGGCGGCTACGTCGAGATCATGCGACGCACCCCGCTGGTGGCGTGATCTATTTGAATTCCACCCAATCGACGGCGGCGCAAAAGACGGTCAGCACCGTCTTCCCGCACGCGCTGCGTTACCAGAACATGATGATCGCCGGCTTCGATCCGATCATCTGGGATCCCGACCGGTGGAAAGCGAGTCTGGAGGCCTGGACCATCCGCGGCACACCCGTGATTGATCCGCTCCTCGACGAGGGCGTGCTCGACCAGATCCTGGCTGAGGACACGTGGCGCGGTGGACCCACCTGGGAGGACCGCACCCGCATCCTGGCCCGCACCACGGACGAGCCGGTCATCACCGATGACAACATGGCCACCGAGTGGTGGGCCTTCGACACCTACCCCTCGGTTTCCTGGCGAGGCGTCCGTCTGGCGGCGTTGCTTCCTCGGTCACAGGCCGCCTGCCTGGAGCACTCCTCAGTCGGGGCGTTGCCCCGAACGCACGGACGCGCCTGACCAGCCCGACTGGACCGGCGCGTGGCTCGCATCGCGGACCACTCCGAGTACACTTCCCAGATCATCGAGCGACCGCACGACCTCACCGTTGACCTCCTGGAGGCGCACGCGCGCATGGACGCGACCAAGACTGACCGGCACGAGCTCATCGAGCTCGAAGAGCGCTTTGGCGCCAAGAATTACCATCCGCTCGACGTCGTGCTGACGCGCGGCGACGGGGTCTGGGTGTGGGACGTCGACGGGAACCGGTATCTCGATTGTCTGGCCGCCTACTCGGCCGTGAATCAGGGCCACTGCCATCCGCGCATCGTCGCCGCGCTCCAGCAACAGGCGGCGCGCGTCACGCTGACGTCGCGCGCGTTTCGTCACGACCAGTTGGGCCCCTTCTACGAAGAAGTGGCGACGCTCACCGGGTTCCCGCGCGTGCTGCCGATGAACACCGGGGCCGAGGCGGTAGAGACGGCGATCAAGATGGCTCGCAAGTGGGCCTATACGGTCAAGGGCGTCCCGGAGCACCAGGCCGAGGTCCTAGTCTTCTCCAACAACTTCCACGGTCGCACGACGACGATCGTCGGCTTCTCGACCGACGAACAGTACAAGCGCGGCTTTGGCCCGTTCACGCCCGGGTTCACCTGCCTGCCATATGGCGACATCGAGGCGGTACGTCGAGCGCTCAACCCCAACGTGGCGGCGGTCCTGATCGAACCGATTCAGGGGGAAGCCGGCATCATCATCCCTCCCGACGGGTATTTGAGAGACCTCGAAGCGGCCTGCCGAGCCCACCGTGTCTTGCTCATGCTCGACGAAATCCAGAGCGGGCTGGGACGTACGGGGCGATTGTTCGCGTTCGAGCACGAAGGCATCCGCCCGGACGCCGTCATCGTGGGAAAAGCACTCGCCGGCGGCTGTTATCCCGTGTCGGCCGTACTCTCCGCTGACGAACCGATGCGTGTCTTCGAGCCGGGCGACCATGGGTCGACCTTTGGGGGCAACCCGCTGGGCTGCGCGGTGGCTCGAGAGGCGCTGCGGGTCCTGATTGACGAAGGGATGGTGGAGAACTCGGCCACCCTCGGGCATTACCTGCTCGATCAGCTTCGGCAGATCGACAGTCCGAGTATCCGCGAGGTGAGGGGCCGCGGTCTCTGGGTGGCGGTTGAACTCCATGCGGAGACCGGCGGTGCCCGTCGGTATTGCGAAGCCCTGCAGGCACAAGGCCTGCTCTGCAAGGAGACGCATGAGGACGTCATCCGATTCGCCCCTCCGCTGGTCATCACCCGGGAGGAGATCGACTGGGCCATCGACCGCGTCCGCCGGGTGTTCCGACAGCTCGACTGAACCCCTCGTGTCGACCCCACCCTGCCCCGCTTGACTCGGGGAGTCGCAGGTTGAGATTCTTGGAACGATGAACCTTTCGCTGCCGCCCTCGTCATCATCGTCGCCACGACGGTCCGGACTCCTGGTCGTGTTGGCGTTCGTCGCCCTGGCTCCCACCCTCGTGGTAGGCCAACGCCCCTCGGCCCCGACGGCAACGTCAGACACCGCCCCCTTGGCGTTGACCCCGGCCGAATACAACAACACCATCGCCGATCTGCTCGGATTCCCGAGAGACGGTGCGCGCTGGCCCAAGCGCTCACCCCTCGCCGACAGGCTGAGCCCGCGGCGCACGGCCAGCAAAGGCGTCTTTCTGCCTCCCCCGCCCCCACCGGTGTGGCCGTGGCGGTTCCCGGCCGAGCCGGGCTCGGAGGGCTTCGAGGGGATCGCGCAAGGGCAAAGCCCTTCGTCCTATCAAGTCGAGGAGCTGCACTTGGCCGCGATGCACTTCGCGGCGTTCGCACTCGAGTCTCCGACATTCTTTACCTGCGCCGACTGGACCACACTGCCTGCGACTCAGCAGGAGGCGTGCGCCTGGACGAGCATCCAGCGCTTCGCCCGGCAGGCCTATCGCCGCCCGATCCGAGCTGACGAACACGAGCGGCTGGCCGCGTTCTGGATCGCCAACCTCACAACCGGGCCGCCCGACGAAGCGGTGGCGGTCACGGTTGCGGGAATCCTGCAGGCACCGCCGTTTCACTTCAGGGTCGAGCCGGGCGACACGACGGAAGCCCCGGACCAGTGGGAGCTGGCCACACGACTCTCCTACTTCTTGTGGGACTCGATGCCAGATGATGCGCTGTTCGAGGCGGCGGCGGCCGGCGAGCTGGGCACCACGGCCGGGATGGAGCGCCAGGCCCGGCGGATGGTGGACGACCCGAAGGCTCGGCCGGCCATCGTGCACTTTCATCATCAGTGGCTTGGCACCGACGAGGTAACCCTCGTCGCCCCGGCCCGGCGCGCCTTCGGCCCCCTGTTCGGCATTACCCCGCGTCTGAAGCAGGCCTCCGACGATGACCTGGAGTGGCCCGCTATCTTGGGTCCCGTGCGGTACTCGATGAAGTTCGAGACCGAGTTGTTCGTCGAGCAGACGATTTTCGACGGCGCGGGCACGTTCCGCGCCCTGATGACCGACAACCACGGGTACATGTCGGACGCGACGGCGCCGATTTACGGCGCCAACGCCAAGCGGATCGCGGACGGGGAGACCGTGACGAAGCCGATCGAGCTGGTCGTGGCCTCGATTGGGCGCGAGAAGGAACTGACGCTGTACCCCGCGGAGTTTCCCGCCACCGAGCGCGCGGGTGTGCTGACCCTGCCATCGGTGCTGGCGCTCGGAGCGTATGCGATCCAGCCGGGACCGATTCTGCGAGGGAAACGGGTGCTCGAGCGGCTCGCCTGCATGCACCTGGGTACCCCGATTCAAGGCGCGGAAGCCGCGTTGCCGCCGGACACGCTTGCCGTCGAGTCCACGAATCGCGAACGCACCGCGGCAGCCACGAGCCCCGCAACCTGCAACACGTGCCACAGACAGATCAACCCACCGGGGTTTGCGTTCGAGCACTACGATGCAGTCGGACAGTGGCGGGCCCAGGACAACGGGCAGGCGGTCGACGCGAGCGGCACGCTCACGCTGGCCGGCGGTGAGCAGATCACCTTCACCGACGGCGTCGATTTCGCACATCAGCTCGCCGGCAGCGATCGCGTGCGAGACTGCTACGTGATGCATTGGACACGGTATGCGCTCGGCGACCAGCTCGAGGCGGCAACGCCCGGACTCGGGACGCTACAGGCCGGCTTCCGCGAAGACGACTCGATCAAGACCCTGCTGGTCTCCATCGCGGGAAGCGACCTCTTCCGTGCCGGAACGCGACCAGGCTTAGAACACTGATCAGTGCCCTTGGGAGACGCTCCATGATTTCGCGGCGACACCTTCTTCAGCTCGGCGGGCTCACGGCACTCGGGGCCGCACTGCCAGAGCGCACGTTGCGCGCGTTCGCGCAACCGGCCGAGCCGCCGAGACGTCTGGTCGTCATCAGCCACTGCCACGGCTGGCCATACAGCGAGTGGAAGATGCGTCCCACCGGCCGGTCGGAAGACGAGCCGTGGGCGCTCGACCTGCAGGGCCTCCCTCAAAGCGAATTCAGCCGGCCGCTGGCGCCGCTCTACGCGCAACGACACCGGGTGCTCGCGCTGGACGGTCTCTCGCTGGCGACGGCCGAGCTCGACGTGGGCGGAAACCGGCACGATCGCGGGTGGATTCACGCCTGGACCGGCAACAACGCCGACTTCGCCGCCCGGGACACGCGGTCGACGTCAGCGTCGCTTGACCAACTCGTCGCCGCCCACATCGCCAGACCCGATCGACTGCCCTCGCTGGAACTGTCGGTGGACGCGGCGCTCGAAGCCGGTCGGCCGATCGCCTACAACCTCGGTGGGGTCCGGTTGCCCACGGAGAATACGCCGTTGAGAGCCTGGGGACGTGTCTTCGGACCCGCCTCATCCGGCGACGCCGTCGGCCGGCGCCGCCGGACGACGCTCGACTTCGCCTACAACGAATATCGCCAGCTCGCCCCGCAACTCGGCGCCACCGACCGCGCTCGTCTCGAGTCCCACTTCGGGCTCGTCGAGCGACTGGGGTACCGGCTGGAAGGGCTGGCCACACTGGCGTGCAACGCTCCGGCGCAACCGGCGGCGGCGTTCGAGAAGTACGACATGCGATTCGACGCGTTCGCGGACATCATCGCCGCCGCGTTCAGTTGCGACATCACCCGGGTGGTGTCGCTGTCTCTGGGAGAGATGCCGACCGCGGAATTCGGTGCCGCCGCCATCAGTGACAAGGTGCACAAGGGGATCGCGCACTATATCTACGACGACCCGGCAAAACACGCGGCGATGACCGACTACGTCCAGTATCACGCCGGCCAGGTCGCGCGCCTCGTCAGCACCCTGGAAGCGATGCCGGACGTTGGCGGCGGCTCGATGATGGACAACACCCTCATCCTGTGGGGCTCCGAGCTTGGCGATGGGTGGCACGGGTACAGCCACTACTGCCCGGTGCTCATCGGGGGTTCGTGGGCGTTCAACACGGGGCGCTACATGTATTGGCCCCACGAGACGCCAGCGGAGATGCGGGTCCCGTCACAGATCCTGACCGGCGGGAACACCCGAGTGTCTGGCATGCCCCATCAGCACCTCCTCGTGAGCGTGGCACGCGCCATGGGCCTCGACGTCGACCACGTGGGCCTTGAACACGCGCGCGGGCAACGGGGCGATTTCATCGATGTGAGCGGCCCCCTGGCCGGGCTCACCTAGGTTTTCTGACGCTTATTCAGCAACTTGCTAGGTATTCGGCGGGGCGTCAGCGTAGCGGCACCCTGGCGATGCGAGTGCCACCCGCCACCTGGCCCACCCACAGCTCGTCGCCCACCTCGATGGCGGTGGTGCCGAGAATCAACCAGTCGTTGGTGGGATATCTGAAGATCTCCCGTGAGGTCATCGCCTCCGTGTCGACCCGGGCCACGAACGAGACGATCCCGTCGCACCCACGGCGCGCGATACACTCGCCAACCCGGGTCCCCGTCGGCGCGGTGTGTCCGGCCGCGAGCAAGGTGCCGTCGGGCGCCCAATGCACGTTGTCGATGTTGAACCCCACCTCGACCCGGTCTTGGCTGACCGGCGTTTGCCCACGCGAGAGCTTGATGACTGACTGACTCGCGTAGCCGGCTACCAGGAACCAACGGCCGTCGGCTGACACCTCCAGGCCGTTCGGGCCGATGCCCTCGCTGCCCGGCACACGCGTCCAGCCGGGGCCGGCGTGCCACTCCCAGATGTCGCCGGTGCGCGGGCTTGTCGCCGCGAATCCGCCATCCGGCAACGCGACGACCGCGTTCAGGCCGAGGCCCTCCGGCGCCACCGCGCAGCCGGTCCAGGTGAGGCTCGGCGTTGCTCCGCGCGCGTCCACCTCAAACACCTCGACCGCCTCTCGCGCTCCGTGGCGGACCACATACAGGTCATGCGTGCCCTCGCCCCCAGGACGCAGGCTGATCCCGTGGGCTCGGAAACCATCCGTGACCATGCCGGGGCAGTCAGCGTACACCGCGGTGTCGTGGCGCTCCTGGGGCGTGGCGATGGGGAACAGTCGCACGGTGCTGGCATCGCGGCGGTTGGCCGCAGAGAGGTAGCCGTCGTCTTCCCAACTCGCTACCATCACCCACGGGGTCTCGGGCACCACGGCGAGATCTTCGGGGCTGATCGGTCCGCACACGAACCGGGTGTCGCCGTCCGGTTCACATTGAGCCGCGGCCGGTCCGGCCAGAACCAGCCCGCACAGCGCGATCAGGCACGACAATCCAAGCGTTCGCACTCTCATTTGCCGGATTATACGCCCGCACGACCGCGGTCCGAGTCACGGTGAGTCACCGAGGGGCGCTGACGCTGGGGCGCCAAGCAAGAGCCGATTCTTGACCGTGATGTCGGCCGGGATGGCCTGGGTCCAGATGCGATACCCCTGTTGGGTCAGAGCTGTGGCCCGCAGGATGTCGACGGCCAAGGGACCGTCAACCCACCCGGTGAGCCGACCGGTCTCCCCGGTATCGAGATCGTGACAACAGGGCAGCACGGCCACCCGTGCCCTAGCGGCCACGGCACCCTGCAGCACCAGGTCCGTGAGCGCGCCGCACGCATGACACGAGACGACGACATCGGTGTCGCGAATCTCGGCGTCCTCCATCGAGCCGGCGACAAACGCCACACGGCCGGCCAGTCTCGGCCACACCGCGACCAGCGCGTCGTGCACCGCCACCCGCGAGGTCGGTAATGTTGAGTCGATGACGAGCGCGTCCGGCGACGAATCGTCAAGCAGCAGCATGACCTGAGCCAGCAAGCCGTGTCCGGCCCCCAGGTCCACGACGCGACCGCCCCGAAAGAGCCGACGAACACGTCGAGCCATCTCCCACGCTTCATACAGTTCCTTGCGGGGCAGGCAGCCGGCGTGACACACGGCCCGGGCCACGCGATGAAAGAGCGTGTCATCGGGAAAGCGCCCCAGGTCCCTGACGGTGAGACGTCCACGCGCTGATCTGGAAAACATGCGGCTTTAGAAACGAAATAGTCGATTTACCTTGACCACAAATCCTCGATTACGCAGCTCCGAGAATCGGTCAGGCCGCAGGGGATCGCTGTCCCGGTCTTCTGTGTAAACGATGAACAGCTCGCTTCCCGGGGTGTACTCCCAGCGCAGCCGAAGGTTGTTGCTCACGGTGTTGGTGCCGGAGTTGTATTGAAGCAGTCCGGCGAAGAACATCCGGGGCGTAAACGTGTAGGTCACCCGGGACACGACGAGATCCGTCCGGAAGGACCCCTGAGGGGTATCCACCCAGTTGATCGACACGGTCGGCTCAATCGACAGCTGCGGGGTCAACTCCACCCGACCCCGACTGAAACCAACCGTCCGAATGTCGCCGCTGAAGTACTGGCCCAGCCGGACCGTCACCGTGCCGCTCAAGCGACGCTGGGCTCCACCCGTGTAGGTGGCCTCCACGTCACGAAATCCGTAGCCACCGACGGGCAGCGTCACCCCGGGACCGGGTTCGAACGGTTCCACGAGCAATTCGTAGTTGTCCGTCACCGACACCCCGAGGCGGTCGCTCGTCTCGAACTCCGTGGAGAACGCCAGTTGTGACTGCCGCGTTTCCACCCGCCCGGTATCGGCGGCCACAATGTACTCAAAGCTGCCCTCGAGACGGAACTGTCGGACCGCCTCGATTGACAACGGTCGCGGGCTGAACCGCCCGGTCGCGTACGACCGGCGGAAATTGTCGCGACGCACGAACCCGACTTCGGGTGAAAAGTTCTTGCCGACCAACAGCTGGTCAGCCTGTACCCCGTACCGGTCTCCCGCGTAGGTGAGCTGACCTTGATAGCTCGTGTCCTGGTCCCGGGTGTCGCGCCCCGGGGTCTGGGTCTTGGCGGCGTAGCCGAGCAGGCTGACGTTGTCGTAGAACGCAAATGTCCCGTCGACGCCGTAGGTGCCACTCGAGCCGTCGCCGGCCACCGACACCGACCGGTTCGTCAGCAGCATCCCCACGCTGCTGCGACGCAGAATGTCCCGCTTCACCCGAACGACGGTGAAGTTCGTCGACTCGGCCCCCGAGATGACCTCGTCGTCGGTCTGTATGTTGAGCGCCCCGACATCGAACGCGCCCACCTTGCCGGTGACACGTCCGCCGCCGATGATCGGGACGATCGCCCCGCTTTCGAGACCGATCCGACGCGAGTAGAACAGGGTCGGAGCCGATCCAACGCCCCGACCTCCGGTGCCCCCCCCACCGATCTGACGCAACGCACCATCGCGCGTGCTGGCGCCGCCGCCCAACGCGAAGTCGAAAATGCCACGGCCCTCGAGAAAGAACTCGCGCTTCTCGGGGAAGAACAGATTGAACCGGGTGAGATTCACCTGCTGCTCGTCCACCTCGACCTGCGCGAAATCGGTGTTGAAAGTCAGGTCGGCCGTCAGATTCTGTGTGATCCCGTACTTGACGTCGGCCCCGACGTCGCCGTCCGTCTCGTTCCGCCGAGGCGGGCTGGCGGTGAGGTCGGTCGTGAGCCCGGCGATCGCGTATGGCTTGATCTCGAGCGTGTGATCGCCGGCCGGCACTTCGAGCCCCACCAAGGTCGCCGCGTCGGAGAGCCGAAAGATGCCCCTCCGTCCTACGGAGATTGGCACCGGCGTGAGATACGCCAGCTCGTTCTTCCGGCGCACGGTGCGGCGCAGTTGGACACCCCACATCTGCGCGGGTCCCGGCCGATAGCGGAGGGACTTGAAGGGAATCGCCATTTCCACCGTCCACCCACCGTCGAACCGTCCGGTGCGAAGGTCCCAGACCGGATTCCAGTCCGTGTTCGGGTTCCCCTCGTTGGAAATCGCAAAATCGCCAAGCGCGCCAAGGGGGTTCGTATAGAACGCCACGCCGTTCCGCCGGTCGTAGAACGTGTCGAACGCCACCCAGAAGCTGTCGTTTTCGCGGAGCTGGCTCGTATCTCGCCGCAGCTCGTTCGCGACCCACTCGCGGGCCGGCGCCGACTCCCACAAACGGCCGCTCACATAGACGTGGGTCTGGTCGAACATGATCCAGGCTTCGGTCCGTTCGGTGCCCGGCGCCCCCTCGTCGGGCATCTGCTGGACGAACCCGTCGATGGCCGGAATGGTCTGATACACCGGTTCGTCCAGCCTCCCGTCGAGGCGGATCCCCTCGACCAGCTTGATGGCGCGGACGGTAGCCTGTCCCCGCTCGTCGCGCGAGACCAACTCGGGTGGCAGCGGCGGCGGCGGCCCGGCGACAGCGCCGGGGGGAGCCAACTCGCCGGCACGCACGGTGGCCTCACTCCCCGGCAACTCACGCGGGTGCGGTACCCCGGCCGACTGCTCCGCCGCGGTCGACTGGGTGGACGGTTCGACCGAACCGTGCCCGGGCACCAGCCCTTGTGCCCCTGCCGGTGGCGAAACGCTCAAGACAAGACCGGACGCCACGGTCACGAGGCTGCGGGGGAACCGTCGGCACGGGCAGGGCGCGGCCGGACCCGAAGTCGGATGTAACGACAGCATGGAAGGAAGGCTCGCAAATGTTTGGCGCGAACAGCCATTTATTCTGGCATAGCCGGCAACGTGGCGCGCCTCGCCCCGCCGGGCAGACGCGTTGCGTCTGCCCAGCACGGTCCACTAGAGTTGGACAGCGACCACAGACGACGACCCGTTGACGATATCGTTGAAGGAGTTGAACGACTCCATCAAGGCATTCGAACATGCAGGTGGGCATGAGCCGCCGACGGAGCCAGTAGACGCGCCGGCGGCTGAGCCGGCCCAGCCATCCGGGAGCCGGCGCCCTTCTACCGCTAGTGATCCTCTTCGTGGGCCTCTGTGCCGTCGCCCTCTATCTCGCGCGGGGCGGATCCCAGGGCCCGGCCGGCAGCGAGGCCCCGTTGGCGCGCGCCGAGGTGACGCCCGTCCCGGTCTCCGAGACAGCAGGGGACCCGGTCCCCAGCGTGGCGGGTCCGGTGACCGACGTGCCCGAATCGGTACCGACAGTGGACAACGCTGCGCCGGTCGAGCCAGTGCAGCGCGATGGCGGCACGTCGGCCCCCGCCACCCCCGACACCGCGGTCGAGGAGACCGCGACGCCAGTCAGCCCGAGCGAGGAGCCGCCCGGCGTCGGGTCCGACGACGTGTCGGCCGCACCATCAGGCGGTGCGCTGGCCGACACCGACGCGGTCGCTCGGCCGCCGCGCCCCGGCCGCTATGCCATTCAAGTCGGCGCGTTCGACCGGGAGAACCAGGCTACCACGCTGGCCGGGCAGCTGGCCGCCAAGGATTACTCCTCGTATGTCGTCGAATCTCGTGATTTCGGAGAGCGAATCGTGTTCCGGGTACGCCTCGGCGGCTACCCGAACACGCAGGCGAATTCGCCGCCCGGGCGCCACTCGACCGGCAGCCGCCTGAATTGGTGCGTATCGTCCTGGATCCCGGTCACGGCGGCCACGATCCCGGGGCGCGGGCCGGGGGGTTGAACGAGGCGGCCATCGTGCTCGATGTCGCGACACGGCTGGAAACCCGGCTCAGAGCGGAGACCGACATCGAAGTGGTATTGACCCGCCGGGACGACGTCTACCTCCCGCTCCGCGCGCGCACATCGCTCGCCAGCTGCGTGGGGGCGGACCTCTTCCTCTCGATCCACGCAAACGCTTCACGAAACCAGGTGGCTGGGGGCATCGCGACCTACCGCCTCCGCGGCCCCGCCGCGACGGCGTCCGACCCCCAAACGTCATTCCCGGGGAGATCGTATTCGCCGCGCAGGTCTCGCGACCTCGCGGAGTTGGTCCAGCAGCATCTGATTGAGGGCGTGCGTGAGTTGCACCCGGGCGCGCAGGACATGGGCGTAAAACGGGAAAAATTCCATGTCCTGCTGGAAGCGACCATGCCGAGCGTGCTCACCGAGATCTCGTTTCTGACGAACGAGCGCGAGGCCGCCTTGCTCTCGACAGACGCGTACCTCGACCAGATCTCGGAGGCGCTC
>CAUZAY010000137.1:0-11326 GCA_963577695.1 Vicinamibacteria bacterium
CCATACAGGCCGGGAGCCACGAACCGCCAAAATTGGAGGAGCATGACCGGCATCGCCAGGATCAGGCCGACCACCGCGGCGACCTTGATATACAGAAAGAACGCTTCCGTCGGTTCGGTATAGATGAAACCGGTATCTGGATCCGGCAGGAGCGCGACCAGCGGCTCCATGACGAACCGGACCATCGGTTGGATGAACGCGAACGCCAGCAAGAATCCGATCAGCACGGAACTGACCGCGACCACCAGGCGTTTCCGTAGCTCGTCGAGATGGTCGAGGAAGGACATCCGTCCGCCGGAGCCGTCTCCGTCGCTTTCCTCGAGTGGCTCGTTGATCGGTTCTTCGTGATCCGGATCGCTGGGGACTGGGAGGGCGGGCATATCTACTCAGCGGGTCAAGCTGGTGCGTCAGTCGCTTCTGGAGACGAGCAGTCGCATGGCGTTGCAGGGGGGCTCGGTTCGCGATCTACCGCCTACCAAGCCCGGCCGAGAGCACCGGGCACCGGCGAGCCGGGGGACCGGCTGCGTGGTCAGCGCCGCGACCGAGGGTCCTGTCACACTAACTGCTAGACGTTGCCCGCCTGGTCCTGATGCGGGTCGTCGTGCTGCTGCGAGTCGTCAGTGGGTGGGGCCGGAGCGGGCGCCGACGCCGGTGTGGCCGGCTCGCGGGGAACCTGCTCCTCCACATGAATCTCTTCTTCGAGGGTGTTGCGCAGATCGTTCGACGCGCGCTTGAACTCGCCCAGGCTCTTCCCCAGCGACCGGCCAAGTTCCGGCAGCTTGCGGGGGCCGAACACGATCAACGCGATCACAAAGATGATGAGCAACTCCGACATCCCGATCGAACCTAGCATGATCGCGGCTCCTTCAATGGCCTGTTGTGCGTCCGCTCGCTGCTTGTCGCGCGCAAGCGGACCCGGTCACTGTCACGGTGGCGAGTCGGTTGCGAGCCAGGGTGCTCCAGACTCGTCATGACCCACACGCTCATTATAGGAACCTGCGGACCAGTCGGTCAAGCGATTGACGGCGGTTGGAACCAAGTAACTAATTGTAATGAAAGATGTTAGCTTTGTTGATGAGTGCCAGCGGACAGGTCGACTTCGGGCCACGCGCCTGGTCCGTGGGGTGCATGGCATCGAGATCCCAGGGAAGTCGGTGGTCTCGCCCGGCCCACTGCCGCCGCCCGGCGGGTCAGAGACCTGATCTTTGTCGGTACGCGACCGACATTTCTGGTACCATCAAACGTATGAACGGCATGCGCGGATACCGGACTCTGACGATGGCGGTGGTGGTCGTGATCACCTCGGCCGTGCTGGGCGGGCTCTTTGGCGGTCGAGTGCTTGCGGGGCAGGACAACCTCAGTCTTCACTACGAATCGTTCACTACCGCGCTGGCCGCGGTCGAAGCCACCTACGTCGGCGAAGCCGATTCCGAGCAGCTCGTGTATCGCGCCATCGGCGGGATGCTGCAGACACTTGATCCGCATTCCAGCTTCATGGACCCGCGGTCCTATGCGCAGCTCCGCGAGCGACAGGAAGGTCGGTACTACGGGTTGGGTATCTCCATCAACGTTATCGACGGCGGCATCACCGTCATGAATATTTTCGAGGGGTCGCCGGCCTTCCGCCGGGGATTGCGACGCGGCGACGTCATCGCGCGAATCGCCGGCACGAATGCGATGGGGATCACGAGCGACGAGGCCGTCAAGCAGCTCCGGGGGCCGAAGGGCAGCACCGTCCAGATTTCGATTCAACGCTACGGTTACGAAGGCCTCATCGATCTGGAGGTCGAGCGTGACGAAATCGAAATTCAGACCGTGCAGGGTTCCTTCATGGTCGACGAGACCATTGGCTACGTGCGCCTCCAGGATTTCTCGGAAACCAGCTCAAGCGAGCTCAGATCGGCGCTCGCGAAGCTGGATGACCTCGGGATGGAGCGGCTCGTGCTGGACATCCGCGGTAATCCGGGGGGGCCGCTGGACCAAGCCATCCGCGTCTCGAACGAGTTTCTGCCGAAGGGTGACTTGATCGTCTACACCCGTGGTCGGATACAGAACTCGGACCAGGATTATCACGCGCGCGACGACGGCGACCATATCGACGTGCCGCTGATTGTGTTGGTGAATCGCAACAGTGCGAGCGCGTCCGAGATCGTGTCGGGTGCCATCCAGGACCACGACCGTGGTCTGGTCGTGGGCGAGACCACGTTCGGCAAAGCACTGGTGCAGTCTGTCTACCGGGTGAGCCAGGAGGCGGGGCTGGCGTTGACGACCGCGCGGTACTACACGCCCAGCGGACGGATGATCCAGCGTCCGTGGGACGAGGTCTTCGACGAATACTTGACCTATTCGTTCCGCGACCAGGAGCCGGCCGAGCATGCCATCAGCGAACGACGGTTTACAGACAGCGGTCGCGAAGTGTTCGGGGGCGGCGGGGTCGAGCCGGATCATTTCATTGCCGGTCCGATCGAAGGCTTCGATCCCGCGGCGTTTGGCCGACTGCTGGCGGCCCGTCAGGAGTTCGCTGCCTTTGCTGAGCGGTTCTCCGCCGAGGGTGATACGCGGGTTCAAAAGCAGTCGGAGGGGCGGATCCTCGTGTCCCGTGGATTCGAAGTCGATGACGCGCTGGTGGCCGAGTTCCGAGGTCACCTCGAGTCTCGCGGCCTGACGGTCGACGACGAGGCATTCGCGGCCGAAGACACGTTCATCCGCGCGATGATGCACTATGAGATCGACCTCGCGTTGTTCAGCGTCGAAGTTGCTAGACGCAACCTGACCGCGAGCGATCCGCAGGCGCAGTTCGCCATCACCCTGTTCCCGGAGGCGGAGCGTCTGCTCGGAGTGTCGCGCGGCGCGGGGGCCGTCGCGGCGGGTCAGTAGGAACTCGGTTCCTCGTGCGTCGGCTCGTGCCTGTCCCGATTGCCCCACGTGTTTCCGGCCGCCACGCCGGTGAGGCCGCATTCCGGGTTGTGCGGCGGTTTTCCTGCTCAGGTCCTGAGCGCCGTGCCTCGTAAGCCACTGAGACATCACACCGATGCGTTTGCAGAATCTCGAAATTTCCGGGTTCAAGAGCTTCCCAGAGCGGGCTAATCTCGCTTTCGACGACGGAGTGACCGCCATCGTTGGTCCCAACGGGTGCGGCAAAAGCAACGTCATCGACGCCATCACGTGGGTGCTCGGCGAACAAAGCGCCAAGAGCCTCCGTGGCGAGCGGATGGAGGACGTGATCTTCAGCGGGAGCGACGCGCGCAAGGCCACCGGCACCGCGGAGGTGAAGCTCTTTCTGGCACGCGTGACCGCCGCCCCCGGCTCCGTGGGGGGCCTGGACCCGGCGTTGGCGTCTGACCGACACGTGGGATCGGGCGATGACGACCCCGGCGTCTCGTCGGCATCCCCGACCGACGGCGTCGACCTGGACGATCTCCTGCCGCTGATCACGCGCGACGTCGAAGTCGGCCGACGGCTGTATCGTTCAGGAGAGAGCGAATATCTGATCGACGGGCGCGTGTGCCGGCTTCGCGACATTCAGGACCTGCTGATGGATTCGGGGGTCGGCGTCAAGGCCTACGCGGTCATCGAGCAGGGGAAGATCGGGCAGATTCTCGGCGCGCGGCCGACGGAGCGTCGCCAGCTGCTCGAGGAAGCGGCCGGCGTGACGAAATACAAGAGCCGACGGAGGTCGGCCGAGCTGAAACTCGACTCCGCCAGACAGAATCTGACCCGGGTCGACGACGTCATTTACGAGGTTGAGAAGCAGCGACGGGCGCTGAAGCGGCAAGCCGCGAAGGCTCGCCGGTATCGGCGGCTGCGTGAGGATCTACGGCGGTGGGAGACCGTCGGGTACGCCAGACGGTACCACGTGCTGCGTGACGCGATCGCCTTGGCGCGCGAGCGTCTCGACGCGGCTCGTGAGCGCGAAGAGGCAGCGGTTGCGCGTCTGGCGCTCGTCGAGGGTGAGCGCGAGCGCTACCAGATCGACGTGACGGAGGCAGAGAGCGGCGCGAAGCAGGCGCGTGACGCCGCCCATGCCCGAGAGCTTGCGGTGGAGCGTCGCCAGCAGCAGATCACGTTCGACACCCAGCAGGTCGAGGCGCTGGCCGGCACGTTGGCTGAACTGGCGCGGGACGTCGCGGCCCTCGAGGCACGGCAGGAGCCGGCACGCCGCGAGCTTGACGTCCAGGTCGCTGACGCCCAACGGTGCGGGACCGAGCGGGACGAGCTCGGAGCCACCCTGCAGAGCCGCGAAGAGGCGTTGGTCCAAGCGCAACGTACACTCGACGAGCTCGAGGGCGAAGTAGAGACGACACGTAATGAGGTCTTTGCGGCCATCAATGCGGCCACCGCGATGCGGCACGCGGTGGAGCATGCCTCGACCGCGCAAACACGGCTGGCCGAGACCGTCTCGAAGCTGGATGCGGAAGCCGCCGACCTCGACGTCGAGACAAAGGCATTGGAGTCGGGGCGGGAGCGGAATCGGGCCGTCGAACAGGCGACCCGGGCCAGACTGGAGGAGGCGCGCAACGCCTGTGCCGATCGAGACGCCGAGTTGTCGTCGCTTCGGGTCGAGCGGGAATCAGGGTCTCGAACACTGCGGGAGCAGGAACACCAGTTGGCCGAGTTGACCGGACGGCTGACGTCTCTTCGTGACTTGCAAGCGGCGCGCACCGGCTATTCCGACGCCGCACGGCTGCTGCTGTCGACGGCCGATTCGGGTATCCGTCATTGGGGGGCGGTTGCCGATCACCTTGAAGTGGAGCCGGGTCGCGAGAAGGCCGTCGAGGCGTGTCTCGGCGATCTGTTGCAATACGTGGTGGTGCCGACTCGGGCGGATGCGGAGGCGGGGTTGGCGTTCGTACGCCGTCATGCGGCTGGTCGGGTCGGGTTCCTCATCGTCGACGGCCAGGCCGGCGACTCGTCCCCGGTGATGTCGGTGGACGCGGGGTTGGTGTCGGTCGCAGATGTGGTGCGAGTGGCCGGCGACCACGGCACCGCGGTTCTCACGGAACTTCAGGACCGGTGGCTCGCCGGTTCATACGGTGATGCCGTCCGAGCGGCGGGCCAGACTACCGCTCAGATTGCGACTCCGGACGGACACGTGTTCCACGGCACAGCCCTCGTCAGCGGGGGAGCCAAGAGCGAGGGGCTCGGCATCCTGGCGACCAATCGGGAGATCAAGGAGCTCGACCAGCGTACAACCGCAGAGCAGGCACTGGTCCACCGTCTGACGGGCGAGATCGGCGAGTTGGACCTGGCAGCTCAACGAGCCGAGACGGCGTTGGACGAGCTGCGACTCGAGCAACACCAGCAGGAAAAGGCGATGCTCGGCCACGAGATGCAGCTCACGTCCCTCGACGAGGAGGCGGCGCGGCTCGGGCAGAAGCGAGACCTCATTGTCACGGAGCGCCGCTCGGCCGACGAGGAGCTGGCGGCACTGGAGGTCAGGCGGACGGAGGCGCAGGCGTCGATCCTTCGGCTTGAAGGAGAGCAGCGGGACGCCGACGAGCGGCTGATGGCAGCCCAGCGTCGCGTGGCGGACGCCCGGGAGTCGATCGAGCGCATGGGGCGCGAGGCGGCGGAAGCGAAGGCTGCCCACGCGGGGTTGGTGGAGCGGGCCTCCGGCCTCGAGGCGAGTGCGCGACGACTCGAGTTCGCGAGTCAAGAACTCGCCACCCGGTTCGCTAGCCGTCAGGCGGACCACGGCCGTACCCGCACAGGGCGCGAGGCGCTCATCGCCGCCGTGGTCGCCTCGACTCAACAGCTCGATGAGGACGTGACCGGACTGGCAGGGTTGAGGCAAGACGTGCTGGCGGCGGACGACGCCGTCCTGCGGCTGCGGACCGACCTTGAGACCGCCGAGGCCGATGTCCGAGTCGACCGGGTGGCCCACGAAGAGGGTCGCGACGAGGTGTCGGAGTTGGACCTGGCCCGGGCGGCCGCCGAGGGGAACCTGACGCATCTGGACGAGAGCTGCCGTGACGCGCTTCAGGTCACGCTTGGGGAGGTGACCGCCCAACTGGAGGAGCTCCAGCGTGATGGCGGGTTTGATCCGGACACCGAGTTGCTCGCGCACGCGGTGGCGCCGGCCGCCGCGGATGACCCCGAACAGCCTGGTGAGGCGGACGACGACGAGGAAGAGACTCCGGCGGTGCCGACGGATGACGACGCTGGTACGGCCGACGCACACGCCGATCTGGACTCCTCGACGGTGGCGCCGATGACCGTTGAACAGATGGTGTCGGACCTGCGGGCGAAGATCGACCGGCTCGGTCCGGTGAACATGATGGCGATCGAGGAGTTTGACGATCTCGATGAGCGGTACGAATTCCTGACCACGCAACGCCAGGACCTCGAGGAATCGATCAAGGCGACGGGCGACGCGATCGTCCGGATGAACCGTACGACCCGTGAGCGATTTCGAGAGGCGTTCGAGGCGATCAACACGCATTTTCAGACGACGTTCACAACGTTGTTTGGCGGCGGACGGGCTGGTCTGGTGTTGCTCGACGAGACGGACCTGCTTGAGAGCGGAATCGATATCATCGCGCAACCGCCTGGAAAGCGGCTGCAGAGCATCCAGTTGTTGTCCGGCGGCGAGAAAGCGCTGACGGCGATGGCGCTGATGTTCGCCATTTTCAAATACAAGCCGAGTCCGTTCTGTCTCCTCGATGAGATCGACGCACCACTTGATGAGGCGAACATCGGACGATTCGCCGAGATGTTGCGTGCGATGCAGTCCGACACGCAGTTTATTCTCGTGACCCACAATCGCAAGACGATGGAGATCGCCGATCGGCTCTACGGGGTGACGATGGAAGAGCCCGGCGTGTCGAAGCTGATCTCCGTGCAGCTGGCGTAGTCGCGGCGTACTTTCGGCCGCGGCCGTGCCAGCCTGTTCGCCACAGCCTCGGCGGAGGCGGATGAACGAAGGGAAAGCGACCCGGTATCACCGGCTGAGACGCCGAACTCGGGTGCTCGCCAACGGGAGCGCCGTGGCGGCCGTCGTGGCGCTGCTCGTGTCGGGGGCGTCGGGCGGAATCCGCGACAGGCGGTCCAGGTCGTAGGCCGGGTGGGATCAGGCTGGTGTGGCCGCGGTCTACGCCGCCTGCGCCTGGGGTCTCCTTGAGCTGCTGCTGGTGCCGGCACACGTCTTCCAGGGCTTCGTAATGGAACGTCGATACGCCCTGTCTCGTGTGGATGGCGTCCGGTGGTGCCGGAACCACCTGGCCACCATCGGACTCGGTATCCTGCTGGCGTCCGGCGCCGCGGTCGTTGTCTCGATGGCGCTTCGCCTCTGGCCCGTCACCTGGTGGCTTGTGTGCGCGGTTGCCTTCACGATCGCGACGGTCCTGCTGACCAGTCTCGCGCCGCTCAGCGTCATCCCCTGGTTCAATCGCGTCACGCTGCTGACAGGAGACGCCCTAAGCGCTCGCCTGGCCACGCTGGCTGCGCGGGCCGGCGTACCGCCGCTACGAATCTACGCCTGCGCGGTCGGGGGCGCCACCCGCCGAGCCCAGGCGACGCTGGTTGGATTGGGTCCTACGCGTCGCGTGCTTCTGACGGATACGCTCCTGGCCGACTATTCGGACGGGGAGATCGAAGCCGTGCTCGCGCACGAGCTCGGGCACCACGTTCATCGAGACGTCTGGCAGTTGGTGGCGTTTGAGTTTGGCGTGGCGCTCGTGGCGTTGCTGAGCGGAGGGTGGGCCATGGCCCAGTTCGGCGTTCCGCTGGGTCTCGCGGGTGCCACCGACGTGGCCGCCCTGCCGCTCCTCGCCCTGGGGGCGGGCGCCGTCGCGGTGGCCGCGGCGCCGCTGGGCTACGCGCTGTCTCGCTATCACGAGCGTCGAGCCGACCAGTTCGCGATCCGCGTGACACGCGACCCGGCTTCACTCGTGTCCGGGTTGCGTCGTCTGGGTGCGCAGAACCTGGTCGAGGAACGTCCTTCGCGTCTCGTCGAGCTGCTGTGGCATACGCACCCGCCGCTTGTGCGACGGGTCGAGGCCGCTCGTCTTGCCGTGACCGGTCACCCGCTACCGTAGTCGTGTAGGCTGCAGCCCCCGCCACGATTGAGCGTTGATAGCAGCCTGCTAAGACTTCGCCGGTGGCTGCCCACCGCCATCGGTTGGCTTGTCCAAGAGAGCCTTGCGGCTCAGTCGAATCTTGCCGGACGGGTCGACATTGATCACTTTGACCAGGACCTGTCCGCCCTCCTGCAACTCGTCACGCACCTCTTTCACCCGGTAGTGCGCAATTTCCGAGACGTGGAGCAAACCGTCCACGCCGGGCAGCACTTCGACAAAGGCGCCGAAGTCGGTGATGCGTTGCACGGTGCCCAAGTAGGACTTGTTGAGCTCCGGCGTCGCGGTCAACTCCTCGATGATGGAGAGGGCCTTTTGCGCGGACTCGTCATCGCTGGACGCTACGTTCACCCGACCGTCGTCCTCCACGTCGATCTTGACGCCGGTGCGTTCGATGATGCTCCGAATCGTTTTTCCGCCAGGTCCGATCACGTCGCGGATCTTGTCGACCGGGATCTGGATGGTGACGATCCGTGGCGCATAGGACGAGATATTCTCACGGGGGTCGCTCAGAGTGGCCTGCATCCGCTCCAGAATGTGGAGCCGCCCCGCCTTGGCCTGGTTCAACGCCTCCCGCATGATCTCAGCGGTGATCCCGCCCACCTTGATGTCCATCTGCAAGGCGGTGATCCCGTCCGCCGTGCCGGCGACCTTGAAGTCCATGTCGCCGTAGTGGTCCTCCGCCCCCGCGATGTCGCTGAGCACGGCGTGGCGGCCGGTAGCTTCATCCATGATGAGTCCCATGGCGACCCCCGCGACCGGAGCCTTGAGGGGCACCCCCGCGTCCATCAGCGCCAATGCGCCGCCACACACCGATGCCATCGATGACGAACCGTTCGACTCGAGAATGTCGGAAACGACCCGCATGGTGTACGGGAACGTGTCTTCGCCGGGGATGACCGGTTGCAGGCTGCGCTCGGCCAGGTTGCCGTGCCCGATCTCGCGACGTCCTGGACCGCGAAGGAACTTCACTTCTCCAACCGAAAACGGAGGGAAGTTGTAGTGCAACATGAAGCGTTTGTACACCGACCCGTCAACCATCTCGACCTTCTGCTGATCATCGGCCGTACCCAACGTCGATGTGACGAGAGCCTGGGTCTCCCCGCGGGTGAAGACCGCCGAGCCGTGCGCCCGCGGTAGCAGCCCGACATCGCTGGTAACGGTCCGGATCTCGTCGAATGCCCGCCCGTCCAATCGGTGTCCTCGCTCGAGAATCTCGTCGCGGAGCACCTTCTCCTTGAGCGCCTTGAAGGCGCTCTTGCTGTCGGCGCGGCGCGTCGTCTCGTCCTCGGGGAGGGTCGCCAGATAGTCATCGATCACCTTGTCGACGGCTGCATAGCTCTCGAGCTTGTCCTTGAGTCGCATCGCGTCGGCGAGTGGGCCAAGCAGCGCTGCCTCCACCTCGGCTGCGGTGGCGGCGTCCCCAGACTTCGCGGTGACTTCGAGCTTGGCCTTGCCGGCCGCAGCGGCAAGCTTGTCAATCTCGACAATGATGTCGCGGATGGCGGCGTGGCCGGCGTCGAGGGCCCGGATCATGTCCTCTTCGGAGACGATCTGGGCGCCCGCCTCGACCATCACCAGAGCGTCTTTGCTGCCCGCGACCATGAGATCGAGGCGTCCTTCGCGACGCTGTGTGTATGTCGGATTGATGATGAGTTCTCCGTCGAGCAACCCGACACGCACCGCGGCGATGGTGGCCTGGAACGGTATCGCCGACAGCGCCAGCGCGGCGGACGCCCCCGTCAACGCCAGGACGTCTGAATCGTTGTCGGTGTCGGCCGAGATGACGAAAGCGACCACTTGGGTTTCGCGACGCCACGTGTCTGGAAACAGCGGTCGAAGCGGTCGGTCGATGACTCGGCTCGTGAGGACTTCTTTCTCAGGAGGCTTGCCCTCACGCTTGAAGAACCCACCGGGAATCCGGCCGGATGCGTACGTGTTCTCACGATAGTCGACGGTCAACGGGAGAAAGTCGAGACCTTCCCGCTCCCAGGCGGCGTAACAGGCGGTCACGAGGACCATCGTGTCTCCGTACCGCACCACGACTGATCCGCTGGCCTGCTTGGCAAGTTTGCCCGTCTCGATGGTGAGGGGCTGGCCGCCGACATTCACTTCGGCTGTATGCATAATGTCACTCCAGAAACGTTCCAAATGGCGAGGGGACGAGCGAGAGCGAGGACCGGTCTCGGAGCATCCGGCTCTGCCGACCCGTCGACCGACGGAGACCCAATCTACTTCCGGAGACCCAACCGGCGAATGAGATCGGCGTATCGCCCGGAGTCCTTGGATTTCAGATAATCGAGCAACCGTCGACGCTGCCCGACGAGCTTCAGTAACCCGCGGCGGGAATGATGATCCTTTGCGTGGATCTTGAAATGTTCGGTCAGATAACTGATGCGCTCGCTCAGAATCGCGACCTGTACTTCCGGTGAACCGGTATCGGTTTCATGAACCTGGTACGAGCCGATAAGCTCGGTCTTCTGATCCTTCTGTAACACCACTGTCACCTCCACGAACGGTCCAGATACGACCGCCTGCGAGATGGTCGAACAGCTGGCGCTCCAAACCGCCGTTATTACGGCGTCCCCCTTTGATAGGGTGAACCGACCGATCCTACACTAGAACAATCTTGGGATGCAAAAGTCGGTCGGCCCCCGATTCCGCGATGGCGAGCAGACGTCCCCCTTCATCCACAACCCGCAGCCGGCCGCTGAATACCCACGTCGGAGGCTCTGTGCCGGGTGCGCAGTCACCCTGACCAAGCGGGTTGCCGTGGGCGGCCCGCCGTGCCCCGGCAGCAGTCACGACCACGTGTGGAAGGTCCGGGGCCAATCGGTTCATCGGCACCAGCCGCGTCGACGCGGTTGCACTCTGCTCGACCAGTGCCGTGAGCGTCACGACGTCCTCGAGACCGAACGGTCCGTGGCGCTCGCGGCGTAGCGTCTCAAGGCAGGCACCGCATCCCAGTCGTTCGCCCAGATCGTGCGCGAGCGAGCGTACGTAGAATCCCGACGAGCACACCAGCCGGCATCGTAGCCGCATGCCGTCTATCGCCAGGATGGTCAGGGTGTCGATGGTGACCGTCACTGGTGCGAGTTCAACCGGTGCGTTCCGGCGCGCCAGCTTGTAGGCGCGCACACCGCCTACCTTCTTCGCCGACACCGGCGGCGGGCGCTGCGGATGCGAGCCCATGAACCCGATCGCCGTGCTGCGGATCTCATCGTCGGTCGGGCGGCCGGATCGGGGAAGCC
>CAUZAY010000138.1:0-11220 GCA_963577695.1 Vicinamibacteria bacterium
GCCATCCGTTAGCCCGTGCCAAGCGCTCTGGGGGCCAAGGTGAGGAGATCTCAGCTCGTCGACCGGTTCGCGGCTCGAGATGCCCCCTCCCGCCACTTGGACTACTACGGTAAGCTGAACGGCCCCAAGATGGTTCGTAGCGCCGGCCGTCAGGTCCGCCGCCCATGAAAAGGAACGTGCCGTGAGCTCTGACAGACGACAGCCGGACCCGGCCACGCGGGTCACCCGGCGCGACTTCCTGCGGTCGTCGGCCGTTGGGAGCGCGGTGGCGATCGCTGGGCCGCTGGCCTGCACGCCGGCGCCCACGCCTGACGCCGATCCGCCGCCGGGGGCGGCGGTCGCTATCGACGATTTTCCGCTCGAGGAGATAACTGTCGACGCGCTGCAAGAGGCGATGGCGAGTGGTGAGTGGACCGCCCGCTCGATCACCGAGGCGTATCTCGCTCGCATCGAGCAGGTCAATCTCGAAGGCCCAGGGCTTCGAGCTGTGATCGAAACAAACCCGGACGTGAGTGTGCTGGCGGCGGAATTGGACCGTCAGCGACAGACCACCGGACCGCGGGGGCCGCTGCACGGGGTTCCCGTGCTGCTGAAGGACAACATTGATACCGGCGATCGCATGACCACGACGGCCGGGTCCCACGCCCTCAGCGGGTGGGTGCCGCCGGTGGACTCTGGCGTCGCCGCCCGGTTGCGGGCGGCGGGGGCGGTGTTACTGGGCAAGGCCAATCTGAGCGAGTGGGCGAACTTCCGCTCCACCCGGTCGTCGAGCGGATGGAGCGGCCGGGGCGGCCAGTGTCGGAACCCCTACGTGCTCGACCGCAATCCGTGCGGCTCGAGTTCCGGATCGGGGGTGGCCGTGTCGGCCAACCTGGCCGCGGTCGCCATCGGGACCGAGACGGACGGTTCCATCGTCTGTCCCTCGACGGCCAACGGTATCGTCGGTATCAAGCCGACCGTCGGGCTGGTCAGTCGCGCCGGCGTGATCCCGATCTCCCATACACAGGACACGGCCGGACCGATGGCGCGCACGGTGCGAGACGCGGCTATCGTGCTCGGCGTAGTGGCCGGAACGGATCCGAATGACCCGGCCACCGCCGACAGCGACACTCGCGGGCTGGTCGACTACACCCCGTTCCTCGACGCGGCCGGTCTGCGCGGCATGCGCATTGGCGTGGTGCGCCGTTTTCTCGGTTTCCACGAGGCCGTGGACCAGGTGGTCGAATCCGCCATCGCGGCCATGCAGTCGGCTGGTGCCGTCATCGTCGACCCGGTCGATCTGCGACCTCTCGGTGGGTCGCCAGCCGAGTTCACGAACCTGGGGGCGGCCGAGACGCAGGTCCTGATGTACGAGTTCAAGGCGGGGCTGAACGCCTATCTCGCTCGCCGTGGCGCAGACGCAGAAGTCCGTTCGCTGGCTGACCTTATCGCGTTCAACGAGCGGAACGCCGAGACGGAGATGCCGTACTTTGGCCAGGAGCGGCTACTCGAGGCGGAGACGAAAGGACCGCTCACCGAGCCGAGGTATCTGGCCGCGCTCGCCGCTTCTAGCCGGTTGTCGCGTGCCGAGGGCATCGATCGCACGATGGACGAGCACCAGCTCGACGCCATCATCGGCCCGACGGGAGGGCCCGCGTGGGTCACCGACCTCGTCAACGGCGATCACTTCGGTGGCAGCAGCTCCCAGTATCCGGCGGCGTCCGGCTACCCCAACATCACCGTCCCCGCGGGAGATGTCCATGGTCTGCCGGTCGGTCTCTCGTTCTTCGGTCGCGCGTGGAGCGAACCGACCCTGATTCGAATTGCCTATGGGTTCGAACAGACCGTGCCGGCCCGCCTCGTGCCCCGCTTCATCCCGACCCTGACCTAGGTTTTCCGACGAGGCGCCCGCGTGGACGGCGTTGCTTCCTCGGTCACATGCCGCCTGCATGCTTCCTTCTCGCGCTTGGCGATCCGGGCGCCTCAGCGCCCGAATACGCTGCCGTAGTTGTGACCGGCAGTAATTAAGCCTCATCCAGCAACAGGCCAATCGCGCGCGTCGTCCGCCGGTACTCCGCGACCTCGGCCTCGAGCTGGCGCCGTCCGCTGGCCGTAATACGGTATTCCCGTACCTGTCGTCCAGACTCCGATTCGCCCCACGCGGATTTCGCCGAGCCCTTGACCAGCAGCTTTTGAAGTGCGGGATAGAGCGAGCCCTCTTCAACCCGCAACTCGTCGTCCGACCGCTGATGGATGCGCTGGGCGATCGCATACCCGTGCAACGGCTGTGTCGCCAGGACACGTAGCACCAACATCAGGAGCGTCCCGGGTGGGACCCCAGTGTTCCTAGGCATAGTTCTTCTATGCCTACCTACGGCCACGGCGGACTGACCGTCAAGCCCCGGGGTCGGGCCGAGGGGTTACCCGTTGGGAAGCCGGTCGGCAGGGCGGAAAAACGCACCTTCAACGTCCGGCGGTTTGCGGCGGCGCAAGATGCGCTGTGGCCGCAAGCGCCGCAGCTGCCGCGAGCTTGTGCGTGGCCTGCCAAGGTGGCCCTACCGATCGGCCCATCGCGTGAAGGAAAGCGTCGATGTCCTGGCAGCTGAGCACCGCTGCCGCTTCGCGAGACACCCTCTCGCGGTCATACCAATGCACCGACCAGCCGCGCCCCTCGGCTGCGGTTGCTAGGGCTTCGCGATACATGACGGAGTCGGCGACAGTCTGCGCGCGATTGTCAGCGATCCGCTCCTCGGTCGTCGGCGGAAGCGTGGGGCAGGCGCGGATCGCGATACTCGCAATCGGCACGGGCACCGCCGCGGCCAGCGCTTCGAGGCCCTCGCGAGCACCGCGCGCGGCGGACTTTCGCACGCGGTCGACCAGCGCCACGGCGTCAGTGAGCGACAGCGCCCGAGCTCCTGGCGTGTTGAGGTAACGGCCCACCGCCCACGACCCTTCGTGGTGGTGCGGGTGCGTCGGCAGATCGTGATCGGTGAGGTCGATGCGCCGGCGATCGAGGAACTCGCCGTCCGGCGTGACGGTGATGAGCACCGCCGAGTTACTGTGCTCGGCGACGCCGACGGTAGCGGCTTGCTGCGCTTGGCCTCTCGCCATGTCCTCCTCCTATCAGACTGGCGCCACTGCAAACGCGTGTTGGGTGTTTCGGTTGCGGCCGGGTGGCATGGCCAGGAGCGGGCGCGGCTCGAGGCGCTTGGTAAGTCTGCACCCTTTGTCGACGGTCAGATCGCAGCGATTGCCCAGGTAAACGAGTTGGTGCTCGTCACCGCCAACATCAAGGACTTCAGCCAGTTCCGAGGGCTCAAGGTCGAGAACTGGCAACGCCGCTCACGACACCGTTGACGCCGCCGTTCCGTGATCAATTCCGTTCTCGCCATTCGTCCACACCACGTGACGATTGAGCCGCAGCGGTCGCGCCGGGAATGAGGGCGACCCCTGTCGGCTCCAATCGCTGGTTAGATAGTGTGTCCGACGTTCGCGGCATGTCATCGACCGACATGCGTCGTCAGAAACTCGACCGCACGTTCGGCCCCCTGATCTGTGAACACCACGGATGAGGTTGAACCCGCAGACATGGACGAGCAGGCGCTTGAGGATGTTGGGGTGTCCACGCAGATGCACGCGACGCATCCCGCCCGTCTCGTAGAGATGCGCATTGGGACGTTCCAGCCACTCTCCCCGCTGCCGCAGCAACCGTGTGCCGCGCGCGCCCCGAATCCGCCGCCGGTTGGCATGGACCGCCCGCTTGGCCGCCGCCTGGCCCGGCCAGTTGCGCCGCCCCCGATCCGGCTCCGACACGTCACTGCGTACGCCCGCCTCGGCGAACTCGACCAGCGTCTGATTGCTGTGATACCCCTTGTCGGCCACGAGCTCGGTGAGCCCGGCGGGGCGACCCGCGCCAGGTGGTCTGCCGCCATCGTGAGGGTCTCGACCAGCGTGGTGGTGTCGCCCACAGCCGCATCCTGCACGGTCACGGCCACGATGGCCCCGGTCTCCAGGTCCACCGCATGTTCAGCGGCGTGGGCCAGATGCGTGCGCCCGTCCTTCATCTTCGCGATCTTCGCGTCGGGATCGTGCGGATGGGTCCAGTCGTCGTTGGACCCCTTCTTCTTCCGCGTCCGATCGAACCGGGCCAGCTCGGCGCGGGTCGGCGTCGGGATCCCGGAGGCCTCCGCCAGCCGGGTCAACCACGCGTCGTACCCGTCGCCAGTCTCCCGACGCACGATGCTCCGCATCGCCGCGTTGGCTTCCAGCGTCGTCGCGTCGATCCCGATCGTGTAGCCCGGGACGAGCTCGGCGTCCGCCAGACGCTGCAACACCCACGTGAACACGGCCTCGTGCGTCTCCAGATCGATCAGGCGGCGGGTGCGCGACACCGTGGAGTGGTCTGGCGGCGCTTCGTCCAGCGCGAGATCCAGAAAGGTGCGGATACTCAGCGAATCGGCCGCCCGCCACGCGATGGCGCGCTCCGAGTCCAAGCCTGCGAAGTACCCGAGCAGCAACAGCCGGAAATAGCGCCCCGGCGCCAGACTCGGCCGGCCCCGCGTCGCGGCGTAAAACGGCGCGCACTGCCCCTCGACGAAGACATCAAAGCCCGCGTCGTCCAGCACGCGGTTCAGTCGCTCGTAGAACGGGTGCCCGGCACTCCTCGGCAGATCCCCCGTCGCGACCCACAGGCTCGCCTGTCGGTCGCGTGTCCGCTTCGTTCCCATCGCCATGCACCAGAGTGTAGTACGCGGGATCGATCCTGTCGATCCCTATAACAAACGACTTTCACCACGGGCTGCTAGTCTAGAGTTGTTGGTGGGCTATTCACCGACCCGATCTCGCGGGAGGGCCGGGGCGAGGGGTTGCCCGTTGGGAAGCCGTCGGAGGCAGGGTGATCGGCGTAAGTGGGCAAATACGCGCCGAAGGCCGAGGCCGACCGGCCCTTGGTGTCCACTCCCACTGCTAGTTATTCCGTAGCAACGGGCCTTCCGGTACGGAGCCGCTGGCGGCCCGGTCGCTAGGCCGATCGGCAAGACCAAGCTGGAGGTGCGTTTTTCCGCCCTGCCGACCGGCTTCCCAGCGGGCAACCCCTCGTCCCGGCCTCTGGGCCAGAGGGAACCACTCGCCCGATAGCAACGGCCAGACTACCGATGCGGCGGGGCCGTCGCTACTGAACCCTCGTGCCACCCGCTGGTTTCAGATACGCGTTGGCCCAGTTCAGCATCTCGGCCACGGTATGTAGCACCGATTCGCGCGCGGCGTAGCCATGAGACTCGTGGGGCAACGTTACGTAGCGGGCGGTGGCGCCGTGACCTTTGAGCGCCATATACATCCGCGCCGACTGAATCGGGAACGTTCCTGAGTTGTTGTCCGCTTCACCGTGAATCAAGAGGATCGGCTCGTTGATCTTGTCGGCGTGGAAGAACGGTGACATCGAGGCATAGATGTCGGTCGCTTCCCAGAAGGTGCGGCGTTCGTTCTGGAACCCGAACGGTGTGAGCGATCGGTTGTAGGCGCCGCTACGGGCGATACCCATCTGGAACAGGTCCGAATGCGCCAGCAGGTTGGCGGTCATAAACGCGCCGTAGCTATGGCCTCCGATGCCGATGGTGTCGCGGCTGGTGACGCCGAGATCGACCACGGCGTCGACGGCGGCCTGGGCGCTCGCGACGAGCTGCTGGATGTAGGTGTCGTTGGCAGTCTCACCGGCGCCGATGATCGGCATGGTCGGACCGTCGAACACGGCGAACCCCTGCGTGAGCAACAGCAGGTGCGAGGCGCCGCGAATAGCGGTGAACCGGTTATCTGATCCGCTGACCTGGCCCGCCAGCGTCGGGTCGACGAACTCGCGGGGATATGCCCACATGACCATCGGGACTCGTTGCCCCTCCTGGTAGCCGCGTGGGAGATAGAGTGTGCCGGAGAGTTGCACCCCGTCGGCGCGCTCATAGGTGACGAGCTGCTTGCTGATGCCGGTGAGTTGCGGCGCCGGGTCGACCACACTCGTGATGGCGCTGCGTGCGCCGGCGGTGCCGCCGGACAGGTCCCGGACGTAGTAGTTGGGCGGCTCGGTGCGGCTCTCCCGACGCGTCAGAATCGATGTCGCGTCGTCGGACAGCAACGCACTCACCGTCTCGTAGGCATCGTCGGCGCTCTGAAACAGCCGCTCGGTTTCGAACGTGTCGAGGTCGAGGCGGTCCAGGAAGGGGCGGTCGCCCACGGGTGACGCGCCGGCGCCGGTCAGATAGATGGCGTTGCCGGTCTGTCGGATGACGCGGCCGCCGGGGCGCGGGGTGGTCAGCGGTTGGCCGGTATCTCCATATCGGTCTTCGCTGCTCCGGTCCCACAGCAGCCGTGGTTCGCGGTCGGCCGCCAGCACCCAGGTTCGGGTCCACCGAGTGGGACGGTCGCGCTCCGTGAGCAGTGTGGCCCCGTCCTCTGTCCACCTGAGGCCGCCAAACCGGAACTCGGTACGGGCCAGTTCGGTCGGTTCGGCGTTGAACGGCGCGCTCAACGACAGCACCCGGTCACGATGATCGACCGAGCGCTTGGGGTCGCCGCCGTCCTGCGCTTCGACCCAGGTCAGGGTGTGCGGTTCGGTCAGGTTCCAGTTGTAGGACCGGGGTCCCGTCGGCACCCCGCCAATTGGGACCGCGTCGGCCAGTGGAGTCCGGGCCACCTGTGCGACCACTTCACCGCTGCCGTTTCGAATCGTGACGTCCTTCGGGAAACTGCGGGCGGTGACCAGCCAGGAGAACGGTCGTTCCACCTCGACCATCAGGAAGTACTGGCCGCTCGGCGAGGCGCTGACCTGCTGGTAGAGCCCCGGCGGGCCGATGGCGGTGCGGCGGCCGGTGGCCAGGTCGATGGTGCCAACCTGGGTCGTGAAGAAATATTCAAAAAGCGCTTCGTCGTGCGCGTTGCCCAGCAGGTCCTGATAGGTCCGGATCGGCGCGGCGCCCCCGCCGTGCGACTGCACGTTCGGTTGAGCTGGAACGTCAGGTGCGTCGGGTGGTGCCCCGCGTGCAGAGGCCTTGAATCGGCAGACGACCGTGGCATTGTCATCGAGCCAGTTGCACGGGTTCCCCCAGACCGCGTTGATGGAGGTATCGCTGAGCGGCCGGGCCTGACCGGTCGACACTTCCATCATCCACGCCTCGATGCCGTTGTAGCGGGTCAGCAGGAAGAGCAGCCGCGACCCGTCTGGCGAAAATGTGGGGGAGCCGAGCGAGGTCTCGCGGGGCGCGTCGAACGCGTGCTCCGTCCCGTCGCCGAGGGTGCGGATGGTGATACGGCTCAGCCCCGTCGTCGTGTGCGGGCCGTTCGTGCGTGGATTGACGCGATATCCGGCCAGGCGCAACATCGGCTGGGCCAGGTCACTCAGCGACGGCATGCTCGGTCGGGTCAGGATGGCCATGGTCTCCCCGGTGGGGCTGACCACCGAGGGGAGAATCGGCGACACCTCGAGGATGTCCACGATGGTCTGCGGTGGGGTCAGATACCCCGTGTCCGGCTGCGCATGGGCCGCCGGCGCCCCGACGAGAAGCGCTGCGGTGACCGCGATGACCACGGCGAACGGCACGACACGGGCCTGCTGGATGTCTCGCATGATGCGAACTCCTATTGTCCCCTGCCTTCGGTTGTGGGCTCGGGCAGCGGTTTCCGAGGCAAGAGCGCCTCACGGTTCGCGGCGTGATAGACGAAGGAGGCGACGATGACCGCGTTCTTCATCAGGTCGGCCGGTTGGGCCCGCTCGTAGAGGTCCAGGTTCGTATGGTGCGTGCGGGTCCTGTACTCCACCGGGTCCTGGATGAACTGGAACCCCGGTAGCCCGATGGCGTCGAACGCCAGATGATCGGTGCCACCGGTGTTGCGGATACTCAGCGTGGTCATCCCCAGATTGGCCACCGGCTCCATCCAGGCGTCGAACACCGGGGCGATCGCTTCGTTGCCCTGCAGGTACACGCCGCGAATGAGTCCGGTGCCGTTGTCCACGTTGAAGTAGCCGGACAGATGGTCGTGCTGCGGCGTCAACTCCACCGTCCTGACATTGCCGAAGTGGCTCGCCACATACGCCCGCGACCCCAGCAAGCCGTTTTCTTCGCCCGTCCACAGGGCAATGCGAACCGTGCGTCGCATCGGCAGGTCGATCGCCTTGAGGATGCGCATCGCTTCCATCATCACGGCCGAGCCGGCCGCGTTGTCGGTGGCGCCGGTGCCGGTGTGCCATGAATCGAAATGCGCTCCGAGCATGACCACCTCAGCCGCCTTGTCGGTGCCCGGGATTTCGGCGATGAGGTTGAAGGCGTCCAGCGTGTCGGTGTGGAACGTGTTCTGAACCTGGAACTCGAGGGTGACCGGAATGTCTTTGTCGAGGGTGCGAGCGATCCGACCATAGTGCTCCGTCTGGAGCACGATCTGGGGCGCCACGGGCGCGGCGTCCGCGTTGCGCGATCCGCCGCTCTGCACCCACACGGCGCCCGTCTCACCGCCTCCAGTCGCCGGGTTCGGTCCCGGCACGATCAGCGCCGCGACACCTTCTTCGAGAAAGAACGCCATCCGCCGTTGCGGAAACTCGCGGTCGCGCGTGGGTCCGCGTCCGCGTCGGTTGCGTCGCACGCGGGTCGGCTGCTCGGCCAGCGCCGCCAGTTCGGCCTCGGTGTAGCGTTGGGCCGGGGCCTCGAACAGCGCCGGGGCGTCAGGCACCGCGGCGGTGAGCACGAACTTACCGGCGAGTTGGCCCCGATACCGCTCGAAGTCCGCGTCGGTTGCGATCGTGACGCGCACGGCCGCCGCGGTCACCGTCCCGTCGAGGCCTGGGGTCCAGGCCTTGGGATAGCCGACCAACGGGTACGCCTGCGGTTCGAGCGCGTGGGCGTAGAAGCGGTCATTGGTCCACCCCGAACCGAATTCACCCCACACCTCGTGGGCGATGTTGCTGAGCCCCCATTCGCGAAACTGCCCACTGGCGTAGTCGGCTGCTGCTTGCAGGTTTGGTGAGCCGGTCAGCCGAGGGCCATACACGTCCGTCAGCCAGCTCATCACGTCCATGATCTGCGAGCGGTCCAACCCCTCTCGCTTGATCAGGTAGACCGCGTTCAAATCGACCGGCTCACCCGTCTGGGCATGCACCCGCGTCGGCGGCGCCGACGCGAGTACGGCGAGCATGGTGAGGACGACGAGCACGGGCACATTCCGGTGTGAACGCGGGTGAGACACGCCGCCTCCTTTGTCGTGGCTTGTCGCGGTTGGTCCAGGAACGGGCCTGGACCCGGCTGAGAAAACGTGCGTGCCGCCGGTCTTTCGACTGGCCGGGGGGCGGTCTTGAGACCCGCGGCTACGAAAAACGACACAACATCGTCCCGGCCGGTCGCGACCTACTGTATCCCTGTCGTCGGACCCCGCCAAGCACACGACCGGCGGCTGACGACCGAGTGGGTATAATCGCAAGCGTCGGGGACTGGGCCACCCTATGAGCACCGTCACACATGTCTTGTTTGTCTGCGCCGGGAACATCTGCCGGAGCCCGATGGCCGAGGCGCTCTTTCGGCATCTGGCGAAGTCGGAACCGGCGTTGGCGGAGGTGGAGGTCGGTTCCGCCGGCACCATCGCGATGACTGGCAACCTGCCCAACACGGATTCGGTCGAAGCACTCCGGCGCGCGTGTGGTCTGGAACTCGCCACGCACCGCGCGCGACGGCTGTCCCGACGTTTCACCGCTGACCTCGTGCTGACGATGGACCGCGAGACGGAGCGGGACGCCAAAGACATGAACCTGCCCGGTCGGGTCGACATGCTTGGCGACTATGCCGGCACCGGTGAGGAAGTGGCAGACCCGTACGGAAGATCTCGTCGACAGCACGACGAAACGGCGGCCCAGTTCGAGCGTCTGGTGCCGCTGGCGCTCGCCCGACTTGTCGCCGAAGCCGCTTCCGCCCCTGCACCGTGACCCGCCGATGTTCTCGGCTCGCGTTCCCGGCGTTGGTTCGAATCGGGTAGCTCGGGTGCTGGCCGCCCAGCGGGCGAAGGGCCGCCCGCTCGACGACCTGACGGTGTCGAACCCGACCCAGGTCGGGCTGTCGTATCCGCCGGGCCTTCTCCAATCGCTGGCCGACCCTGAGGGGCTGCGTTACGAACCGGCGCCGTTCGGGTTGCCGGCCGCGCGTGAAGCGGTGGCGGCATATCTGGCGGGGCGGGGTGTCCCGGTGTCTCCCGACCGCGTCGTCCTGACCGCCAGTACGAGCGAAGCCTACGCCCTCTTGTTCAAACTGCTCTGCGACCCGGCCGATGTCGTGCTGGTGCCCCAGCCGAGCTATCCGCTGTTCGAGCATCTCACTCGGTTGGACGCCGTCGTCGCCAGCCCGTATCAGTTGGAGTATCACGGGCGCTGGGAGCTGAGCCTCGACAGCGTGAGGCGGGCGGTCGAGCCGCGAGCCAGGGCGATCTTGCTGGTGAACCCCAACAACCCGACCGGGTCCTTCGTGGGGCCGGCTGAGCTCGAGGCGGTCCGCGAGATCGCTGTCCGGCACGAGCTCGCGCTCATCAGCGACGAGGTCTTCGACCTCTACCCGTTCGACGACCTCGAGACCGGGTCGCCCGGCGCCCTGGTCGGCGAGACGGAGGCGCTGACGTTCACGCTCGGTGGGCTGTCCAAGTCGGCGCTCCTGCCCCAATTGAAGCTCGGGTGGATCCTCGTCGGCGGGCCCGAGTCGCTCGTGCGGCGCGCGCTCGACCGACTTGAGTTCATCAGCGATACCTATCTATCGGTGGCCACACCGGTGCAGTGCGCCCTCCCCGCGCTGCTGGAAGGCACGCGACCGCTGACGGCCCAGGTGCGCGCCCGGGTCCGGTCCAATATCGTGAGGTTGCGCCGCCTGGTAGGCCAGTTCCCCGCCTGCCAGGTCCTGCACGCGGAGGCCGGGTGGTACGCTGTCGTGCAGGTGCCGGCTCTCGGGTCAGAGGAAGCGCTGGTCATCGACCTGATAGAGAAGGACGGCGTGCTGGTGCATCCCGGCTACTTCTTCGACTTCCCCCGCGAGGCATTTCTGGTGGTGAGCTTGTTACCCGAGCCCGAGCCGTTCGAGACCGCCATGACCCGCGTGTTGGCCCGAGCCTCCGGATGAACAATCAGCCTGTCCCCGTCGTGAAGGACCTCGTCTTGGTCGGCGGGGGACACACCCACGTGGGCGTGCTCAAGCGGTTCGGGATGCGGCCGGTCCCCGGGGTGAGACTCACCCT
>CAUZAY010000139.1:0-11213 GCA_963577695.1 Vicinamibacteria bacterium
ACGTCGCGGCTCTGGCGCGAGGTCGTGACCGACGTGGGGGCTCGGTATCCCGACGTCCAGCTCAGGCATCAGTACGTCGACTCATGCGCGCTGCTGTTGGCGACCAGCCCGCTCGATTTCGATGTGCTGTTATCTGGCAACCTGTTCGGCGATATCCTTTCGGACGAAGCGGGTGCGGTGGTCGGCTCGCTCGGCCTGCTGCCCTCGGCGAGCATCGGCGGGAGCGCCGGTCTGTTCGAGCCGGTCCACGGCTCGGCCCCGACCATTGCCGGGCAGGACATCGCCAATCCGATCGGCGCCATTGCGTCGGCGGCCATGCTCCTGCGGCACTCGCTTGACGCCGGTCCCGAGGCGGATGCGGTGGAACAGGCGATCGGTGCGACGCTGGCGGCGGGACATCGCACCGCCGACCTGGTGGCACCGGGCAGCCCGGCCTCCATTGGCGGCGCTCAAATGGCCCAGGAAATCCTCGGTCGCGTGCTCCACCCAACGTAAACAACAGGTCCGAGCCAGGCGTCTACGTATCTGATCACCAGGCCCGCTTCACAGATCACCGTTTCGTCGGAGTCACTCTTCATGCGCACATACCGGTCCGGCATCGTCTCTCTTGTGGTCGGACTGGTCCTGTCGGCACCAGCGGCCGGGGCCGGCTTTGTCCCGCCATCCATGATGCCGGCTGGTCCGCAGATGCAGTCGGCGACAACGGCCGGCGCCCCACTCGAATCGGTCGCCGTCATCCCATTCACAAATATTTCCGGACGCGAGGCCGACGATTGGATCGGCGACGGCATCGCCGAAACCGTCACGGCCGACCTCGAGTCGCAGGCCCGGTTCGTCGTCATCACCCGTGAGCGGGTTCAGACCGCGTCCGCGGGACTAGGGGCAGCCCTCGACGACACCGGTGTGATGGCGTTGGGCCGTGAGCTGGGCGCGCGCTGGGTCGTGACCGGCGGCTATCAGCGGATCGGGGACCAACTTCGTATCACGGCGCGTCTGGTCGACACCGGGGACGGCAGCATCGCTCGGACGTTGAAGGCGGACGGCACGCTGGGGGAGATTTTCGACCTGCAAGATCAGATCGCCAGAGAGTTGACCACGGACCTTGGCGCGAATGCCGTGGCCCGGGCGTCCCGGCCTCGAATGCCGGCTCCGGGCCCGCCCGCCGACGAGGGATCGGTTCCGGTCCGGATCGGCGCCGACTCTGAAGGCGGAGCCAGCCGTGCCATACCGGGCCGGGTCTCCGGCGGCATCATCCTGCCCGGGGACGATACGGCCCGCGCGGGTGGCGGCGCGGGTCGCGTCCGCGGCGCAGACGATCCCACCGATCAAGCTGAGCTGGCGTCCGCGCCCGCTCCTGAAGCCGGTACGGCGCGTGCCGGAGGCGGGACAAATCCACTGGCCCCGAACGCGGCGGCGTCCGCCGGTATCCTGGCGGGTCGAGTCAGTGTCACCGTCGACCGTGCCAATGACGCGCCGCGGATTGACGGCCGGCTCGATGACGCCATCTGGCGCAGTGCCACTCGGCTCACCGAGTTCGTGCAGCAGAGTCCGGTCGAAGGGGCCCCCGCCAGCGAGGAGACCGAGGTCTTCATCGCCTACGACGACGACAATCTGTATTTCGGTCTGCATGCGCACTACAGCGACCCCAGCATGGTGCGAGCCAATCGGGTGGACCGTGACCAGGCCGGCCGCGGAGACGACACGATTTCGATCTATTTCGATACGTTCCTCGACCAGCAACGTGCCTATGTCTTCTCGATCAATGGGTATGGGGTGCAGGGCGACTCCCTGTTGGATAGAAGCGGTGGCGGCGGTGGCGGTGGCGGTGGCGGGGGTCGCGGTGGCGGCGGTCGCGGTGGTGGTGGCCGCAGCGGTTTCAGCGGCGTGCCGCGCGGCGACCGGTCCTGGGACGCGTTGTTCGAGTCGGGCGGCACGCTCGTCGAAGATGGTTGGACCGCCGAGTTGGCGATACCGTTCAAGAGCCTGCGCTATCCGTCCGTCGGCAACCAGGCGCATCGGTGGGGCTTTCAGATCGTCCGTGGAATCCGCGGCAAGGACGAGACGGTCGTCTGGGCGCCGGTCTCGCGCAGCATCTCCGGTTTCCTACCGCAGATGGGGTTGCTCGAAGGCATGAGCGGTCTGTCGAGCAGTCGCAACCTGGAGATTCTGCCCACCGTCACGGCGGTGCAGGTGGGGAGCCTCGACACGACGAGCGGGGCGTTCCCAGGAGAGTCCCAGCCCGAGGGTGGTCTCAATCTCAAGTATGGACTGACGTCCAATCTCACTCTGGACGCGACCTTCAACCCTGATTTTTCGCAGATCGAGTCCGATCGACCACAGATCGAGGTAAACCAGCGGTTCCCGCTGTTCTTTTCCGAGCTGCGTCCGTTCTTCCTCGAGGGGCAGGAGATTTTCAGTCTGCCGGGTCCGGTGAACTTCGTGCACACCCGGACCATTGTCGACCCGCGCTATGGCGGCAAGGTGACTGGAAAGGTGGGCAAGACCACCCTCGGCCTGCTGGTCGCCAACGACGAGGCGCCAGGCAAGCTCGACGACATCAATGACCCGGGGTTTGGCCAGAGCGCCAACGTGTTGATCAGCCGGGTACGCTACGACCTGTATTCAGAGTCACACCTCGGCGCCATCGTCACCGACCGTGAGTTTGCCGATACGCACAGCCGGCTCGCCGGCGTCGACGGCAACTTCCGTCTCAGCGACACCACGTCGATCGGCTTCCGTGCCATCACCACCCAGAACCGTGACGTGGACCGGGAGGACACATCGCGCCTGAATGACACCTACGGCAACATGTTCGACGTGGGGATGACCAGCCAGGGGCGAAACCTGAACTATGTCATCGCCGGGTACACGATTGCGCCCGATTTCAACACGGACGTCGGCTTCGTCCGCCGGCGCGACATCAAGGCGGTGACCAGTCAAATTGGGTATCGCTGGTGGCCGGAGAGCTGGCTCATCAACTGGGGCCCCGAGGCCAGTTACGGCCGAAATTACGACTTCGCAGACGTGCTCGAGGACGAGCAGCGCAGCGCTGGCGTGAATTTCTCGTTCGCAAAGAACATTCGGTTCGGCACGCGTGTCAACCGAGACATGGAGCGATTCGGCGGGATCAACTTCGAAAAGACCACCTATTCGACCAACTTGTTCGTCAACACGCTCAATGCGGTGTCGGTCGGTGGGTTCTTCCGCTTTGGCGACCAGGTGTTCTTCGGTCAGTCTCCGTTTCTTGGCTCGGGGTCCAACGGCAGCATTTTCCTGACCCTGCGTCCGCACACCCGGCTACAGTCGCAGATCAACATCAGTACGAGCCGCCTCACCAATCCGCTCGAGGATACCGAGGTCTTCGACGTCAAGATCTACCGGGCGCTGACCACCTTTCAGTTCACCAGCCGGCTGTTGCTCCGCAACATCTTGGAATACAACACGCTTAGCCGCACCATGGGCGCGAACCTATTGCTGACCTACCGGGTGAACTCCGGCACCGTGTTTTTCATCGGCTATGACGACCGCTACCAGCAGGGCGATCTGATCGTGGACCCCGACGGAAACGAAGCCTTCCTCACGAACAATCGGTTCCTGACCACGGATCTCCTTCGCACCAACCGCGCCTTCTTCACCAAGATTTCGTATCTGTTCCGGTATTAGCACTGAGACGGAGCCCCGACACCCCGCCGCGGCCGCTCCGCGGGGACCCCAAACGCTCCACTCCGTGGCAGCCGTCACGCAGCCGCGGGTCTTTGTGCCCGCCAGCCGGTCGATATGGCCGGGCGGTTCGTAGGACCGGCGGGTCTGAAGACCCGCGGCTACGTACGGGACATGGCAACCTCGTTGTTCGGTCTGATGGCGCCTCGAGCTGACACCGAAACGCGACTATCATGGCGCAACTGCAGCGGACGGAGGCGACAGAGATGGACAGACGCACGTTGCTCAAGGCGGGCGGAATGGCGGCGATCGGGCTCGGGGTGTCTGGCTGTGTAACCCGGTCGGCGCTGTCGCCTGCAGGTCGCCCGAGGGTGGCGCTGCCGACGGTGAAAGCGTCATGGGAACGGGTGATTCGCACCACCGTGGGGCTGCGACCGTTCAGGCCGGCCGGTTTCATCCTGCAAGGGAGGAAGCTCGACGACCGGCTGCTCATCCACAACTACGGCCACGGCGGCGCCGGACACTCGCTGTCGTGGGGGTGCGGGGCGGTATGGCCGACCTGGCGCTTGCGCAGGAGGGGCGTCGGGCCGCGGTCGTCGGCTGCGGCATCGTGGGGTTGGCGTCGGCGAGGCAGCTCCAGCGTCGCGGGTTCGAGGTCACGATCTACACCAAGACCGTTCCGCCCGACACCACGTCGAACATGGCGCTCGCCGGGTTCACGCCAACCTCTGGATTGGTCGACCGCGATCGGCGGACACCGGTGTGGGACCGACAGTTCCGGCGGGTGTTCGATGACTCATCTCGGGAGCTCCAGCTCCTGGTCGGTCGGCGATACGGGGTGTCGTGGCTCGACACCTATAGCACGACTGACCGACGGCCAGCCGACCGGCCGGATGACGATGGTGGGGCCTTGCTGCCCGCGTTCCTGCGCGGCCCTCGCGACGTGCTCGGGCCCGGTGAGCACCCGTTCCCGCTGCGCTACGCCATCCGCCAGCTCTCACTTCGCATCGAGCCGTCCATCTATCTCGAGGCCATGGTGCGCGACGTGCTGGGATTCGGAGGACGCATCGCGACCAGAACGTTCGACGAACCGCGCGACCTGTTGACACTGTCTGAGCCGGTCATCGTCAACTGCACCGGCTGGGCGCGCGCACGCTGTTCGGCGACGACGAGTTGACCCCGGCGAAAGGGCAGCTCACGTTTCTGGCGCCGCAAACCGAGGTCAACTATCGGACCCAGGGTGGCCTCACGCCGCAACCCGGTCTCGGCTTACACACGATGCCGCGCGCCGACGGCATCGCACTGGGTGGGACCTCCGAGCGGGGCGTGTGGTCGCTGGAGCCGGACGAAGAGGCCCGCCGCCGGATCGTTGAAGGTCATATCGGGCTCTATGGGGCTATGCAGCCCACTCGTTCTGCGTTATCTCGGCTGACCACGTAAACGTTGCGTGGTTCGGCAGCGTATAAACTAGAGGTTGCGTGGTTGCCAGTTCCGCAGTGGCCATCGCACATTCGGTGCCGGAAGCGCGGGCCTCACCGCGACCCCTCCGGCGAGCCGGGCGGTCCGGCGCGTTCTGCTCGGTGCTTCATGGCGTTCTGGCCTGACCGACTTGAACTGAGATCTATGTCACATCGACTCGCCGTGTGCGCCGCTCTGCTTCTGACTCCCGTGGGGGCAATGGCATCCGCGCCCGAGCGGCCGTCGACCCAGTTGCCGCACTTGGCGCGTCAGGTTCCGGCGGCGCAGGAGGTGCCGGCTGGAGCGTCCGGCCAGGAGTTCGTGCCCACGGAGCGGCCTGACGGCACGTTCGCCGTCCTTCGGTTTATCAATATCTCGCGCGACGAGGCGGACGACTGGCTCGGGGACGGGTTCGCCGAGACCGTGGCGGCGGACCTCGCCGCGTTACCCGGAATGAGCGTCGTTGGGCGCGATCAAGTCGCCTCAGCCCTCACCGGGGGCCCCGGCGAGGCTCTGGACGCCTCCGCCGCCACGCGGCTGGGTCGTAGCGTGGGTGCGAATTGGGTGGTGACCGGTGGTTTCCAGCGGGTGGGGGAACGGCTGCGCATTACCGCGCGACTGCTGGACGCGGGTACGGGGTCAGTCACCGATTCGGTGACCGCCGACGGGACCATGGACGAGGTCTTTGACCTCCAGGATCAGATTGTGGCGGGTTTGCTGCGTGGGCGCACGTCCGCGGCGAATCCGACTGGGCCGGAGCGGACTGCCCGAACGGAGGCCGACCCGTTGCCGACCTCCGAAGGGCCTGGTTTTGGCGGCTCGCGGCGTGGTCGTGACCTCGGTGACCGGGCTACGGTTGACAGAGCCGACCGGGTTGGCCCGGCGCCGCGTTCGCCGGGAGATGCTCGGCCAGGAGCCCCCGTCTCCGGTGGCCTCGTCGTGCCCCGGGCCGAGTCCCCTCGCGGTGCGACCGCGGGACGCGCCGATGGTGGCGGCTTGGGCGGCCCAGCCGCGTCGGCGGTGTCGGCCGGCGCGCTCGTGGGGCGGCCCAGCTATAACGCGACCTTTGCGCCCGAGCCGCCGACCGTCGACGGTACGCTCGACGATGCGATTTGGCGCACCGCGACCAGCATCACCGAGTTTGTCCAGGTCGCCCCGGTCGAGGGGGACCCGGCAACCGAAGACACCGAGGTCTTCGTGGCGTTCGACAGCACCCATCTCTACCTGGGGATGCACGCGCACTATTCGAATCCAGGCATGATGCGGGCCAGCCGTGTCGACCGCGACCGCGCGTCGTACAGCGACGACACGATTTCGGTCTATTTCGACACCTTCCTCGACCAGCAGCGTGCGTTCGTCTTCACCCTCAACGGTTACGGCGTCCAGGGCGACTCGTTGATGGGCGGGAGCGGTGGCGGCGGGTTTCGCGGCGGCGGCGGTTTTGGCGGCGGCGGGGTGCCACGGGGCGATCGGTCTTGGGATGCGTTGTTCGAATCGAGCGGCACGCTTGTCGACGACGGATGGACCGCCGAGCTGGCGATTCCGTTCAAGAGCCTGCGCTACCCGACGAGCGACGAGCACCGTTGGGGCTTCCAGATTGCCCGGTCCATTCGCGACAAGAACGAGACCGTGGTCTGGGCGCCCGTCTCTCGGGACGTGTCCGGTTTCCTCCCCCAGATGGGGTTGCTCGACGGCATACGAAACCTGTCAACCAGCCGGAACCTCGAGATCTTGCCGACGTTCACGGCTATTCAGGTTGGCAGCCTCGACACGACGACCGGCGGTTTCCCCGGGGAAGGACAGCCCGAGGGCGGTGTCAATTTCAAGTATGGATTAACCCCCAACCTGACGCTCGACTTCACGTATAACCCGGACTTTTCACAGATCGAGTCGGACCGGCCCCAGATTGAAGTGAACCAGCGGTTCCCGCTTTTCTTCTCAGAGCTTCGCCCTTTCTTCCTCGAGGGGCAGGAGATCTTCAATATTCAAGGTCCGGTGACCTTCGTGCACACGCGGACCATCGTCGACCCGCGGTACGGCGGCAAAGTGACCGGCAAGGTCGGCAAGACGACCCTCGGCTTTCTCTTCGCCAACGACGAGGCGGCCGGGAAGCTCGATGACCCCGCAGAACGGGGCTTTGGACAGAGCGCGAATACGATTATCGGTCGGGCTCGTTACGACCTGTATTCCCAGTCGCATATCGGCGCGGTCGTGACGGATCGAGAGTTTCTCGACAGCTATAGCCGCCTGTATGGTATCGACAGCCGACTGCAGATCACCCCCACGGCATCGCTCGACGTTGCCGTCCTTCGAACTGACAACCAGGGCCTCGACTCGGGGGTGGGGCCCACCTCTGGCTCGATGTTCGACGGTGGGTATCGGCACCGCGGACGGAACCTGAGCTATAACGTTTCGGCGTATCAGATCGATCCGGACTTCGACACGGACGTCGGCTTCATCCGACGGCAGGACATCCGACGGGCGTCGAGCAGCCTCGGCTATCGCTGGTGGCCCGAAAGCTGGCTGATCAACTGGGGCCCCGAGTTCCAGTACAGCCGGAACTGGAACTTCGAGGACGTCCTCGAAGACGAGGAGGCTCGGCTGCGTCTGCGGATGTCGTTCGCCAAGAACTTCTCGTTCAATGGCGACATTCGCAAGGAAATGGAGCGGTTCCGTGGCATCAATTTCGACAAGGTCCGCTACTCGCTGGGCGGCAACGTCAATACCAGCCGCGTGGTCTCGTTCGGTGGCGGCTACAACTGGGGCGACCAGGTGCGATTCAGTGGCGTGCCGTTTCTGGGAAACGGGTCGAGCCTCCGGTTGTTCGTGTCGCTGCGCCCCCACTCGCGGCTCCAAAGCTCAATCAACATCAACACCAGCCGTCTCGTGGATCCGTTCGAACAGACCGACGTGTTCGACGTCAAGATCTACCGGGCCCAGACCACGTATCAGTTCACGGATCGGCTGCTGCTCCGTAACATCCTGGAGCACAACACGTTCAGTAAGACGCTCGGTGCCAACCTGCTGCTCACCTACCGGGTCAACTCGGGCACGGTGTTCTTCGTCGGTTACGATGACCGGTATCAGCAGGGCGATCTGATCTTCGATGATGACGACGATCCGGTGTTCTTCACCACCGATTTCGAGCGCACCAACCGGGCGTTCTTCACAAAGATTTCCTACTTGTTCAGGTATTGAGCGCGAACGCTCGATGGAGGTTGCCGTGCTGCGAAGCCTCACCGCCGCTGCCGCCGGGTTGGCTGTTGCCACCGGTAGTGTCGCCCTTGCTCAGAACCCGCCGCTCGATAGGATCACGTTGCCCGCGGGTTTCTCGATCGCGGTCTATGCGCCGGACGTGCCCAACGCGCGTTCGATGGCACGGTCGCCGGCCGGCACGCTGTTCGTCAGCACTCGCCAGGCCGGGAACGTGTATGCGGTGCTCGACCGCGACCAGGACTTTCGAGCCGACGAGGTGGTGACGGTGGCCACCGGTCTCAACATGCCCAATGGCGTCGCGTTCCGGGACGGAGCGCTCTATGTGGCAGAGGTGAACCGGATCCTGCGATACGACGGCATCGAAGGTCGCCTCCAGAATCCGCCAGAGGCCGTGGTCGTCGACGAAGCCTTTCCGACGGAGCGGTCGCATGGCTGGAAGTTCATCCGGTTTGGGCCGGACGGCAAGCTCTACGTCCCGGTCGGGGCGCCATGCAACATCTGCGACCGGACCGGTGAGGATCAACGGTTCGGGACCATCACGCGCATGAATCCGGATGGGAGCGGGCAGGAAGTGTTCGCCCACGGCGTACGCAACTCCGTGGGTTTCGACTGGCATCCGGAAACCGGCGAGCTCTGGTTCACCAGCAACGGCCGCGATCGGCTTGGCGACACGAGCCCGGGAGACACGCTCAACTACGCGCCCGACTTGGGCATGCACTTCGGGTTCCCGTTCTGTCATCAGGGCGACACCCCGGACCCCGAATTCGGCGAGCGCCGAGCGTGCGACGAGTTCGCAGCTCCGGCTCAGGTCCTGGGGCCGCACGTGGCCTCGCTGGGGATGCGGTTCTACACCGGTTCGATGTTCCCTGCGAGATACCGGAATCAAATTTTCATCGCCGAACACGGTTCCTGGAACCGCACGCCTGAGGCGGGCCACACGGGCTATCGCATCACGGTCGCGACGCTGGATGGGAACCAGATCACCGATTATTCGGTCTTCGCTGAAGGCTGGCTCGGGTCCGACAACAACTCCTGGGGCCGTCCCACCGATGTCGAAGTGCTGCCTGATGGTTCGCTGCTCGTCACCGACGACGGCGCCGGCGCCATCTACCGAATTACCTACGAGGAATAGCGGTTTCCGGGCGAGGTGTCCGTGTGGCGGCGTTACTTCGTCGGTCACAGCCCACCTGGCTGCTCCCTCCTCGCGCCTGGCCACACGAACACCTCGCCCGGAAACCACTCTGGGGCCTGGTATCCTGACCCGATGGCACCGTTGCGCCTCTCCTGTCGTCTGGGTCTCATCTGTCTGCTCGCCTCAGTTACCGGTCCCGCATTCGCGCAAATCACCCCTGAGCTCGTTCGCGATCGTACCGAGCGAGAATGGACGCTCAAGGCCGATAAGATGCGCCGGCATCTGTTGCCGCTCATGCGCGAGCACGGCATCGATCTGTGGATCATCTTGAGTCGGGAGAACACGCCTGACCCGCTCCTGGAACTGTTCGGCGGCTATGGTGTCACCGGGTGGTACGGCCACCGCAACGCGTATCTGTTCCACGATGCCGGGTCGAGCCGCGGTCTGGACACCACCGCCATCGGCACCCATCTCAGCGGTCACCTGAGCCGCTTCTACGACACCAGCGTGTTGTACGGGGAAGAGGGGCTGCAGCCCCACCTGCGTGAGTACATCGCGGCGAGAGATCCACGTCGTATCGCTATTAATCAATCCCGCACCATCGCCATGGCCGATGGGTTGACCGCCGAGTTGAAGGACTATCTGGTCGACACGCTCGGGCCGTCGTTGCAGGACCGCCTCGTCTCATCGGAACCGCTCGTGGTCGATTACGCGTCCACGCACACGCCGGCCGAAGACGCGGTCCAGCGCGAGGCCAGCGCTGCCACCTACGCCATTTTGCGGCGCGCGTTGTCGAACGAGGCGATCACGCCCGGTCGCACCACATTGATGGGGGTTCACTACTGGATCACCGCCGAGTGGAAGCGCCAGGGGTTCGAGTTCAACTTCCCGGCGTCGCTCGACCTCCAGCGCGTGGGCGGCATCACGCTGGATGACGCGGCCGATCCGGTGATCGAGCCGGGCGACCTGCTGCATGTCGATTTCGGCGTGCGGACGTCTGGCATCGTAGCCGACCAGCAGAAGATGGCCTACGTCCTGAGAGACGGTGAGACGGCGCCCCCCGACGGGCTGGTGCGGGCGTTCGAGTCATCCAAGCGCGCGGCCGGTCTGGTCCTCGAGGCGATGGTGGTCGGACGCACCGGGGCCGACATCAAACGGTTGGCGGAAACCGCCGCCGCGGCCGACGGCATCGACCTGCTCGTGTACTCGCACGTGCAGGGCTACTGGGTTCACGACGCCGGCATGTGGGCCATTCACGATTGGCCCGAGCGGTATGGCGACCACCCCCGCCTCACGCTCAAGGATGGCGACTGGGTGTCGCTCGAATTCGCGGTGACCGCGGCCGTGCCGGAATGGGACGGTCAGGCTGTGACGATCATGCGTGAGGAAGACACGCGCATCACGTCCGATGCCGCGCCGGAGTATCTGTCGGGTCCCCAGATGGAGCTCTGGGTCATTCGGTAGCCGCGAGACCGGCTCCCCGCCTGCGCATGCGCTGACGCGGTTTGTCGAAGCATCGCCGGTGCGCTATCGTAAGTGGCTCGGGACCGGTCCGACGGTTCCACCTGTTCGTCGCGGTGAGGTGGCCGAGAGGCTGAAGGCGCCGGTTTGCTAAACCGGTGAGGGGGGAACTCCTCCCAGGGTTCGAATCCCTGCCTCACCGCCATTTTTCATGTTTGGCCCGCCAGTTCCTCAATCGCGCACGCTGCAACGCAGCGCTACAAGTGGTGACCCGAACGGGTCGAAT
>CAUZAY010000140.1:0-11069 GCA_963577695.1 Vicinamibacteria bacterium
CGAGTATCGCTAGCGCGACCAGGCCGGCCAGCCATGGGAGCAAAGTCACGATGCCGAACGGAATCGCCAGGGGGCCCTTGATATCGCGAATGGTGCCCCCCTCGTCTCGTCCGACGCTGGCTACCTCGATTGCCGCAGGTTCGGTCGACAGGGTGACCGTGTCCCCGTTCGCCGCCACCACCTCGACATCGAAGGCAGGCAGAGCCAGTTCGCCAAGCTCGAACGCGGTGACCTGGAGCTCGACACCCGTCAGAGCCACCGCCTCGTCTGCATTCGGCGCCGGGTCCGAGTCACGCTGGCCCAGCAGCTCGAACGGGCCGAGTGCGATTGGGTCCGGCCAGATAACCCGGGCGTCGGGCGCGTGACGCACCGTCACCGTGATCGTCACCGGGTCACCCACGTTGATTGTGGTCGGCTCGATCGTGGTGCTGATTTCGGGCGCGCGCCCTTGCCCGGCCGCGATGACCGGCAGTGTCATCACGAGCGCCACTATCAGCACGACAACCGACCGTTCGCTGATCATCGGAAACGCTTCGCTCGCTGACGGAAGAATCGCATGAGCCGATCCGCGTACGGGTGATCGGTCGTAATCTCGATCACGTCGACCCAGGTCTTGCGGAACTGCCGTTCACGGAAGGCCCGGGTCTCCGCCACATCGCGTTCAAACGCGGCGCGGAACGCAGGGTCGGAGACATCGACCGTCACCTGTTCGCCGGTCTCCGCGTCTTCGAGCTCGAGATACCCGACCGCTGGTAGCTGGTGTTCACGCGGATCACTCATCCGTATCGCTATCGTGTCGTGACGGCGACCGGCCACTGCCAGCGCCTTCTCATACCCGTCGCCCAGAAAATCGGACACGACGAAGACGACCGCGCGGCGTCGGACGACACGCACCAGATACTCGAGGGCGCCCGCAATGTCGGTGCCGCGGCCTTCCGGCTTGAAGTAGAGCAACTCTCGCAGCACCCGCAGCACGTGCCGCCGGCCTTTCCGAGGCGGTACGAACTTCTCGATGCGGTCGCTGAAGATGATCAGCCCAACCTTGTCGTTGTTGGTGGTCGCGGAGAACGCCAGCACGGCGCAGATTTCGACCGCGACCTCGCCTTTCATGCGCGCGTGGGAGCCAAAGTCGCCCGAGGCGCTCACATCGACCACCAGCATGACGGTCAATTCACGCTCTTCGTCGAACACCTTGATGAAGGGCGCGCCGGTCCGCGCGGTCACATTCCAGTCGATCGCGCGAATGTCATCTCCGTGCTGGTACTCGCGCACCTCCGCGAAGTTCATTCCGCGGCCCTTGAACACGGAGTGGTACTCGCCAGAGAACACGTCGTTCACCAGTCCACGCGTCGCAATCTCGACCCGCCGCACCTGCTTCAGAATCTCGCGCGGAATCATTTCATGGCACTTCAATGCTATTCAGCACCCTGTTCACCACGTCGTCCGCCGTCATCTCTTCCGCTTCCGCCTCGTAGGTCAGGATTACCCGGTGCCGAAGCACGTCGAGACCGATGGAGCGGACGTCTTCCGGCGTCACATACCCACGTCGCTTCAGGAACGCATGCGCCCGGGCCGCCTTGGCAAGGCTGATCGTGGCGCGCGGTGACGCGCCGAACGCGATCAGATCGGCCAGGTCGCCCAGATTGTGCGCTTTCGGCTCCCGGGTGGCGAACACGAGCTCTACGATGTATTGCTCGACCTGCGGATCCATGTAGATCGTCTGGACCGCCTCGCGGGCTCGCAGAATTTCATCGGGCTCCACCACGGCGGACACTTCGGGGGCGGGACCCGCCGACATCCGCCGCATGATCTCCATCTCCTCGTCCTTCGTGGGGTAGCCGACCGACAGTTTCAGCATGAACCGATCGATCTGGGCTTCCGGCAGTGGGTAGGTGCCTTCCTGTTCGATCGGGTTCTGGGTGGCCAGCACGAGGAACGGTGAGTCCAGCGGGTAAGTGGTGTCGCTGATGGTGACCGTGCGTTCTTGCATCGCTTCGAGCAGCGCGGACTGCACCTTGGCCGGCGAGCGGTTGATTTCGTCGGCCAGGATGATGTTTGCGAAAATTGGACCTTTGCGTGTTTTGAATTCCGAGTGCTGGGGGTCATAGATCAGCGTACCGAGTAGGTCGGCCGGCAGCAGATCGGGGGTGAATTGAATTCGCCGAAAGGTCGTGTTGACCGCGCTGGCGAGGGTGTGGACGGTCAGCGTTTTGGCCAGACCAGGCACGCCTTCCATCAGCACGTGTCCGTCGGCGAGCATTCCGATCAGTAGCCGTTCGATCATGTAGTGCTGGCCGACAATGACCTTGCCCACCTCGTCGAGCAGGCGGCTGACAAAGGCGCTTTCAGTATGGATGCGCTGCTGAATCGCTTCGATGTCTTGATGAATGGGCATGGTGTCGAGTGCGTGTCCTTTCGCTCCGGGGGTCGAGGTGTTGACCAGTCCGGTCCACCCAGCCCTACATTTTACGGGTCTTGGGGGGCCGACCCCAAGAGGCTCAGACGCCGACGGCGACGAGATGGCCGGTTCACGCCTCCGTGGCTCCGGCAGAGCCCGATGGTCTGGCCACGACGGACGCTTGGCCCGGTGTTAGAGTGAGGCGGTTGACGCGATGCCCCTGTGAGGTGCCCGAGTGCCACCCAGACCTGCCCGTACCCTCTGTCTTGCCACGACGCTGATCGTGGTATGGATCGGTGATCCTGGGGCGGGGTCCGCCAATGCCAGCCCGCCCCTCGCGCCTCAGGCGCGGGAACAGGCGGAGACTCTTCGCCAGGCCGTACGGGATGTCGAGCGCGAGCGGGTGCGTCTGGAGGCGATCCGGGCCGCCGATCGATATCTAGAGACCTGGAACACCCGCGACCCCGTGGCCTGGGCCACAGCGCTGCATTTTCCGCATGTCCGACCTGGGCTGGGGCGTTTCAGCCTGACTCGTACGGCAGAGGAGTACGCACGGGGTGTGAACTTCGAACGCACCATCGGCACCGGATGGCACCGCTCGCAGTGGGACTCCTACGACGTGTTTCAAACGGGGCCCGCGAAGGCACACGTAGCCGGACTCTACTCACGCTACAACGTGGATGGCGAGCGGATTCGCCGCACCGTCATTACCTACATCGTGACCCGGCAGGGTGACCGCTGGGGGATTCAGGCGCGGTTCGCGGCCGGGTCCGCCGACGTGGCAGACGGTCAACGTGCCGCGGCGCGGGCGGATGCGCTGGCCGCGGTCGACGCCTACTTCGAGGCACTCGATGATCCAACCGACGTCGAGGCGTGGGCGTCGACTCTGAACTATCCGCATGTGCGTGTCGCCGACGGCACGGTCGAGCAGTGGGAGACCGCCGAGGACTACATCGACGGACTGCAGGGCGGGCGTCTGCGGACCTGGGCCGGCACCCGGCTCGACTGGGCCGAGCCGGTGCAGGTCGGCGGTGGCGGTGTCAACGTGGCCGTGCGCTACAGTCGGCTGAATCCGTTGGGCGACACGCTCTCCAGCTACGAAGCCGTTTACCTGGTGACCAACCGTGACGGCCACGTCGGGGTCCAAGCCCGATCAACCTTCGCCCCCTAGGTTTCCTCAGCCCCTCGAGTCTTGAGCATGCTCACACATCCGTACGAACGAGCCCCCGCGCGACGGCGTCGCCTGGTGCGTGTTGGGCTCGCGGCATGGTTTGCCGTTGCGCTGAGCGCGCCCGGCTCGGCCGCCGCGCAGACAGGCGGCACGTTCACCCAGGCGCAGGCGGCGGCCGGACGCACGGTGTACGAGCAGTCCTGCGCTCAATGCCACATGAGCGACCTGACCGGCGCGTTCGAGGCCCCCGAACTGGCCGGTCCAAACTTTACCCGGGTGTGGGGTGCGAGACCGGTCAACGAATTGATCGACCTGATCAGGGTCTCGATGCCGCCCGGGCAAGGCGGCTCCCTCCCCGACGACGCCTATCCCAACCTGGCGGCGTACATCCTGCAAGCCAACGGATCGACGTTGGGTCCAGGCGGCGGCGCCAGCCCAGCCGCCACCGCCGCATCGCGAGTTGCCGTGTCGACCCCGTCCGCGACCGACACCTCGACCTTCGCCAACATCGAGACCTTCGTTCCGGTGAGCGAGGCGACGCTGCTGGACCCGGACCCAGGTGACTGGCTCATGTATCGCCGGACCTACGACGGGTGGGGCTACAGTCCGCTCGATCAGATCAACCGCGACAACGTCCATGAGCTTGCGTTGGCCTGGGTCTGGTCCATGCCGGACGGAACCAATCAGCCGACCCCGCTGGTGCGCGACGGTGTGCTCTATCTGGCCAATCCCGGCAATGTGATTCAGGCGCTTGAGGCCGACACCGGGACACTGCTGTGGGAATATCGACGCCCGTTGCCGGAAGGCCTGCGGACCGGGTCCGTCCGCAATCTGGCCATCTTCGAGGAGAAGCTGTTCCTTGCGTCCAGAGACGCCTACCTCGTGGCGCTCGACGCCCGGACAGGGTCGGTCCTGTGGGAGACTCGGATTGCCGACTACCAACAGGGCTACACGAACTCAGCCGGACCCCTGGTGGTCGAGGGTACGGTGATCAATGCGATCAATGGGTGTAGCCGGTTCCAGCCGGAGAGCTGCTTCATCACCGGGCATGATGCCCGCACCGGCGAAGAGCGGTGGAGGACCCTGACCATCGCGCAACCGGGCACGCCGGGAGGCGACACCTGGGGCGATCTGTCGCTCACCCTGCGTGGCGGTGGCGATTCCTGGATCACGGGCAGCTACGACCCGGAGTTGGGTCTGGTCTACTGGCCGGTCGCGCAGGCGAAGCCGTGGGTGCCGGCGAGTCGCGGCCTCACTGTGCACGACGCGGCGCTCTACACCAACGCCACGCTGGCGCTGGACCCGGATGACGGCTCCATTACCTGGTATTTCCAGCATGTCCCGGGCGAAGCGCTCGACCTGGATGAAGCGTTCGAGAAAGTGCTGGTCGACGACCGCGACGGTCGTCACGCCTTGTTCACTATCGGCAAGAGCGGCGTGCTCTGGAAACTTGATCGGGAGACCGGTGCGTTTCTCGGGCACACCGAGACCGTCTATCAGAACGTGTTCGATCGTATCGACCCGGACACCGGCGCGATTACCTACCGGCAGGACATCGCCGAGGCCGGTATTGGCGACTGGGTGTCGGTCTGTCCGAGCACGGCGGGTGGTCACAACTGGCAGGCGATGGCCTACAGCCCCGAGACCCGACTGCTGGTGATCCCGCTGAGTCAGAGTTGTGACGAGATGGCGGGGCGCGAGGTGTCGCTGGTGCAGGGGTCGGGGGGCACGCAGGCCGATCGCAAGTGGTTCGAGATGCCGGGGACGGACGGCAACCTGGGCAAGCTGGCGGCGTACGACGTCGACACGCTAGAAGAACGCTGGAGCATCGAGCAGCGGGCGGCGCTACTGACCGCGTCGCTGACCACGGCCGGAGGGCTGGTCTTTACGGGCGATGTCGACCGGTACTTCCGCGCGCTGGATGTGGCGACCGGGAACTTGCTCTGGGAGACCCGGCTCGGCACCTCCGCGCAAGGGTTCCCCGTCGCCTTCCTGGCCGGTGGCGCACAGTTCATCGCCGTCACCGCGGGCGTCGGGGGTGGCAGCCCCCGCCGGATTCCCGCGCTGCTCAGCCCTGAGATCCATCATCCACCCAACGGCAACGCGCTGTATGTGTTCAAGCTGTCGCCTCGCCGCTGACGACGGGCGTTACGAACTCCTTCGGTCCAGAAGCCGCTCGGTCAAGGAGCGCCGTTCCCGGGAGAACTGCTTGGCCGCGGCGCGCAGGTAGGGCTCGAGCTGACGGCTCCAGTAGGCGACGACGCCGTCGCGGCGGATCTCCCCTAGCGTCTCACGATAGTGATCGAGCAAGGTGCCGGCGAACATCTCTCCGGTGCTCTTCGCCGCGGTGGCGGCACTCAGGGACAGCCAGCGCGCGCCGTCGGGCAACGCACCTAGCGCCGACACCGCCATCATGGACGACATCTGAAACACGGACCGCTGTTGCGTCGCCGCTTCGCCCCGAAGCTCTCGCCATCCGTCCCACAAACGGTCGGCGGTGGGCATTCGCCCGGGCGGGATCTTGCGCACGCGTGCCTCGATTTCACGCCACTCCCGCCGCAGGCCGGCCACGTCCAGTGGCGGCGCATTCACGGCGTCGGCCGCTCGACCAGACGCCTCTTCCAGCCCGGTGAGGACCTGGTCCACGGTCTCGAACTCCGTGTCAGGATCGAGCAGGCCTTCTTCTTTCAGCGAGCCCGCGATCTCTCGGATCAGCGTGCGCCCGGCGCCGGACACGTCGGCCAGCGCCGCCAGCACCCATACGGGCGACGCCCGAAACGCCAGGATGCCGGCCATCTCGATGACATTGCCCGCCGCGCGACGCCGTAGGAACTCCCGGCCGAGCGGTGCCTCCGCGGGGAACGTCCCATTCACCTCCCCCACCGTCTCGATGAGAAAACGCAGCGTGCCTTCGACCATGTTGCGGTAGAGGCTGGTGCGCCGGAGGGCCGATGGTAGCGCGGCATCGCTCAGCTCGCGGAGGAGGCCGGCGCTGGCGACAGAGGCGGAGCGAAGCGTGCGCTCAGGAAGCGACAGGAGATAGCGGTCGAGCCGGCCGATAGGCGGAGGCATGGTGCAGGTTGTGCGAAGGAACAACGGTATCATCGCCGCTCCTCGTCAATCTGCGCGCGCGCCCTGCCGAACGCGTCTCGCCCGGAATCCAGCCAGGGGCGCGACGTCGGGTCCGCTATCCTCGGACCAAGGGCGGCAGGTCGGTGATCGCCGACACGACGCGATCCGCCGCGAACCCGAGTTCTTCGGGTGGCTCCGCCGCGTTGCGTTGGATCCAGAAGGTGGTCAGCCCGGCCGAGGCCGCGCCATTGATGTCCCAGGAATTGGACGACACGAATCCCAGTGCCGTCCTGCCCACCTCTAGCCTCTCCAGCCCCAGCTGATACACCCGCGGGCTGACTTTGAAAATCTTGACGTCCTCGACGCTGATGATCGCATCGAGCAGGGTGTCGATCCCCGCGCTGGCGGCCGCCGCTTGCAGCATCCGTGGCTCGCCATTCGACAGGATGGCGAGCTTGACCCCCTGGCTCTTCAGCGATTCCAGGCCTGGTCTGACGTCGGGAAACGCGGCCAGGGTGAGATAGGCCTCCATCAGCCGGTCGCGCCGCGCCGCGGTGAGGTCGAGGTCCAGGCTCTTCGCCGCATACGAGAGGGCGTCCTCCGTGACCTGCCAGAAGTTCTTGTGCCGTCCCATGAGACTGCGCAGCAGGCTGTACTGGAGTTGCTTGACGCGCCAGACCTGGGCGAGCGCCCTGCCATCGCCGGGGAACAGTTCCTCACACAGCGTCGTCACCGAGAAGACGTCGAACAGCGTCCCGTACGCGTCGAAGGCGAAGGCCTCGATGCGCCCCAGCCGATCTGCTGGCTGGGCTGCGACGGCGGCGGCGATCGCCCGTGCCGGCGAAACGGCGGCCGCGGCGGCCGCGGCGGCCCCGCAGCCTCTGATGAAGTCCCTTCGTTCGGTTCTCATGCTTCCTCTCCCCCCGCACGTCGCTGCGGGCACTCAGCGTACATCCTCCGGCGTTGCTGACCCCGAAGCAGGTGCACACCCGAACCTATGATGGACCCGTGAGACGCCTCTCACCGCTGAGAGCCTGCGGCCTTCGCCGGCGAGCATAGCGTGGAACCGCCCGCTTGGGCGGGTGCGAAGCTGGGCTCTGCGAGCGGGCATCATCTCCCGATTTCGCGCCTCGGGGCGCGCTCACAGCGAGGATATCGACCGAGGGAAGCTGTTCGCTGCGTTGATCCAGTGGCTACGGTGAACCACGAAGCGGCGGGTGGCGGGCAACAGCTCTCGTCAGTCGGTGTATAACCAACCGGATGCCGAGAAGGGCGAGGGCGGGGGACGGACTGGCGGCGGCGTTGAAGCGCGTGGTCAAGTCCGTCGAGACGACACTGGGCGCCGTGATCACAGAGGCAGAGGGTCAGGACCTCTTCGATGTGGTCGAGGCAGTTCGGCTCGACATGGTGGCGGTTCGCAAGGGCGACAGGCGTGGGCTGGCCCGGGCGCGCCGGCGTCTGGGTCGCTTGTCGCTGGCCGAACGCACCGCCGTCGCCCGCGCCTACACCATCTATCTCGAACTGGTGAACGTGTGCGAGAACGCGTACCGCACCCACCGGCTGCGGGAGCGACGACGGGCCGCGTCTCCGGGTCACGTGGACACCGCGCGCGCGAACGTCGTGTTCGTGCTGACGGCGCATCCCACGGAGTCGCGCGCCCCGGTCAACATCGGGCTGATGCACCGTATTCAGGCCCTGCTGGTCGAGGGTCTCGAGCGGCGCGACCCGCCCGATACGCGACGCCTCGCCCATCTCTTGCACCTGGTCTGGCGCACGGGAACCCATCCCGTCCACAAACCGACGGTTGAGGATGAGGCGCAGCACCTGTTCAGCCTCTTGACTGACCCTATTCTGGACGAGTTGCTCCAGCTTCGGCGTGAGGGTCACGCGGTCCGGCTCCGTACCTGGGTGGGCGGTGACAAGGACGGCCATCCGGGTGTCGGTCCGGAAGAGACCGACAGAAGCTGCAACCTGTCGCGCGCCAGACTTCTCGCGTTCATCAACGACAGCCTGTTGCCACCCGTGGAGCGGGACGTCCGATTGTTGTCCGGCCGTCGCGTGCCGGACGCCTGGGTCCGGCTCCGGGCGGCGATCGACAGTCTGCAGGTGGTGACCATCGGCGACGGTGGCCGTATTGCTCTGCTGGGAAAGGCGTTGACCCGGCTCGCGTCGGCGTATGCGCGGCGGCATGGCCAGCCCCATCCACGGCTCGACGACCTGCGGCTCCTGCTCGAGCAGTTTCCGGCGCTGGTCGTGCCGCTCGAGTTGCGGGAAGAGCATGGGCTGTTTCGGCGCGGACGCCCTATCGCCGCCATGCTGAGCTACCTGCGCGACGTCGCCCGCGGCGGTCAGGTCGACTGGTACGTGCGGGGGTGCGTGGTCAGCATGACCGACCGCGCCGAGGACCTCTGGGAGGCCCAGGCACTCGTGCGCGGCCTGCTGGGCGAGTCGGCGATCCCGATCGTACCGCTCTTCGAGATGCCGCAGGTCCTGCCTCGAGCCGCCGCCATCCTGGAGCGCGCCGTCGGTGACCCGGCGTTCTCGGCATCGATGCGCCGCGACGGCGGCCTCGAGGTGATGCTGGGCTACTCAGACACAAGCAAGCGGATGGGCGTGCTGGCCAGCCGGGTGGCCATCCACGACGCGATGACACGGATCGGGAGTTGGGCCCGCCGGCACGAGCTCAGGGTGCTGTTCTTCCACGGGTCCGGCGGCAGCGTGGGACGCGGAGGCGGATCCATCGCCGACCAGGCGGCGTCGTGGCCGGCCGGCGCCCTGGAGGTCGTCAAGCAGACCCTCCAGGGGGAAATGGTCGAACGGACGCTGGCCACCCCGGAGATTCTCCGCAGCCAGGTGCTGCAGATTGCCGCGGTGCAGGCGGCGCCGCCAAGGTTCGCCGGCGCGAGTCGCGCCGCGCACGATCTGGCCGCCCGGAGCCAGCACGCGTACGCCGAGCTGGTCGGCTCGCCTCCGTTCCTCCATTTGCTGCGCGACGCGACGCCATACGCGAGGCTCGGTGCGCTCAACATCGGGAGCCGGCCAACGACACGGGTGCGCGGCGCTCCAACCGGACTCGAGCAGCTCCGCGCCATCCCTTGGGTGCTGTGCTGGACGCAGACACGCTATCTGCTGCACGCCTGGATCGGCGTCGGCACCGCCTGGCGTGCCGTGCGGGATGACCCGTCGGCGCGCCGCCGCCTGCTCACGGCCCTCCGCCGCGACCCGCTCCTGCGTAGCTACCTGCGCCAGCTTCGATTCACGTTGACCAAGTCCGCTCCGGTCATCTGGCGGGAGTACGTCAAGACCCTGACCGGCGTGCCGCCCCGCCTGGTGACACGGCTCAAGCGAGAGTGGACAGACGCGCGCGATCTCGCGGCTCAACTGACGACCGGTGACGATCTGTTGTCGGACCGGCGCTGGCTCGGCGAGAGCATCCACTACCGCGCGCCGATGATTCACCCGCTGAACCTGATCCAGATCGAGGTACTGGCCCACCCGCGCCTGAGCCCGGCGCAGGAATTGCTGTTCCGGGAAACGGTCACCGGGATTGCCGCCGGGATGTTGACGACCGGGTGAGGGAGTGACCACGCCGTCGAGTATGGGGCGCCCGTGGCGATGCCGGTCGAGACGCCGGTTCCCGCCAGTTCGACATCGGCGGCCGACAGGATCGCTTCATAGCATCGGTACGAGGCCTTTCTGGCCCACGAAGACGGACGCGAATTCAAGCAGATGGAGTACGTCGCCACGCGCAGGTGACGCTCAGGGCAACACCCGCCAGCATCACGGCGACCGTCGTCTGGTCGTGCTTTCCTCGACCGCTTGACAGAATGATACGTTGCACGTAGTATTCAGTTTAACGTAATACTACGTCAGACGTATCACTGAGCGAGCGCGATGAGTCGACAGCAGACAGGCCTTGACGACTTCGGTCGATTCGCGGAACCGGCCCTGCTGATTCTGATCAGTCTGGCTGACGGTTCGAAGCACGGCTACGCCATCACCGACGACATCGAGCAGGTGACCGGTGTGCGTCACGGCCCGGGGACGCTCTACGGTGCGTTGGCTCGTCTGGAGTCGCGCGGGTTCATCGAACCGGTGAAGAGCACCGATCGGCGCAACCCGTACCGGTTGACCGACCTCGGCCGGGCGGCGTTGCGTACTCGTCTCGCCGCCCTCGAGGCGGTGACCCGGGCGGGTCAGCGTCGCCTCGTCGCCAGTGAGGGGTGAGGCGGCGAGATGACCTGGTTGCTGCAGTTGTATCCGCGAGCCTGGCGCCGGAGATACGGAGCCGAGGTCACGGCGATGCTGGCCGAGGAACCGCGGTCGCTACGTCTGGCACTTGACCTCGTGGCAGGGGCGGTGGATGCGCGGATGCACCCGCAATGGACGCCTGGTGCCGCGGAAGCAGAAGGAGACCACGAGATGACC
>CAUZAY010000141.1:0-11015 GCA_963577695.1 Vicinamibacteria bacterium
TCATTTATTTGAGCCTATATCAACGGCGGTGCACTAGTGCCCTGCGCGGGTAATTCGTTGTGCGAATTCCCGGCGCGGCGCCCGGATGGCAGGGCGCGACGAGGGGGCACATTGGGTCTTTGTGACCGAGGAGCAACGCCGCCAGGCGGGATGCCCCGCCCGGCCGGCGCGTTACATCTGTCTGGTACGGTCCACTAGAGCCATCTCCGCCCTGACGGTGCTCACGACGACGCTGCTCGTGCTCGTCGGTACCGCCCAGCAGAACAACCGATTCGCCGTCTCGCCCCGACACCCCGCCATCGAGTACGGCACACGTCCGCGCACCGATCGGGCGGCCCGCCTACACGCGCAGCTTCGCGCCGGCGAGGTCACCCTCGCGTTTGACCGCGAACGCGGGTATCTCCGGGCCCTGCTCGACGCCCTCAACATACCGATCGAGTCGCAGACGCTGGTGTTCTCACACACCAGCCTGCAGGCAGACTTCATCACCCCTGAAACCCCACGCGCCATCTACTTCACGGACGACGTCGCGGTGGCGTGGATTCCGGGTGCGCCGGCGATTGAAATCGCCGCGCTCGACCCACGGCAGGGGGTTATGTTCTACGCGGTTCGTCAGCAAGTCATACCAGCGCCGCCCTTCGAGCGGCCACGGACCTGCGTTGAGTGCCACATCTCGGACACCACGCTCGGCGTGCCTGGTCTGGCGGTCGGGAGCACGGTCATTGACGCGGAAGGGGTCCCCTTCTCGGCGATTCCGGTCGACCACCGAACCGCGCTCAAAGAACGGTGGGGCGGTTGGTATGTCACCGGCGACACCGGGGAAGGTCCGCACGTCGGGAACACCGTGGCCACCACCGCGATCAACCCGACCCTCGAGATCGACCCGGCGAACCTGAACCTCCCCTCGGTCAAGGACCGGATCGATAGCGCGCGATATCTCACCCCCTACAGCGACGCGGCAGCGCTCATGGTGCTGGAGCACCAGACGCACATGACGAACCTGCTCACGCGCACGGGGTGGGAATTCCGCGTCGCGGCGCACGAAGGGCGTGCCACCGGGGGCGACGGGGCCCCGAGCGCCCTCGACCCAGCGCTGGCCAAGACGGTCGACGCGCTCGTCGACTACATGGTGTTCGTCGACGAAGCGCCACTGGACGACGCCGTTCAGGGTTCAGCCGGATTCGAAGCGGTGTTCGAGAAGCGCGGTCCGTTCGACTCCCAAGGCCGGACACTCCGGTCGCTCGACCTCACCACACGGCTGTTCCGATACCCGTGCAGCTACATGATCTACACCGCCGCATTCGACGCGCTACCGGCGGCGGCGCAGCACGCAGTGTACGAACGGCTGTGGCAGGTGCTCAGCGGTGCGGAACCGGCCGCGCGTCTTCTCCTCGACGACCGGCAGGCGATTGTGGAGATCCTGCGAGAGACCAAGCCTGGGTTGCCTTCGTATTTCGAGCCGCCCGTGCGATAGACGGCGGCCAATGCTACTCCTGCAGACTTCCCTTGACAGCTTAGGAGACATGGCTTATTCTCCTTATGTATTTAGGAGAACGTCATGACGCGACGCGCCGATCTGTTGCCGGGAACTCTCGATGTGCTCGTGTTGAAGGCTGTCTCGCTGGGACCGCTCCATGGATACGGCGTCTTGCTGCGGATCGAACAGATGACCCAAGGGGCGCTTCTCGTGGAGCAAGGCGCGCTGTATCCCGCCCTCTACCGTCTCGAGCAACAGGGCCTGCTGGATACCGAGTGGGGTGTCTCGGACAACAACCGTCGCGCCAAGTTCTACAGCCTGACCGCCGCCGGGCGCGGCCGGTTGAAGGACGGCACGGCAAGCTGGAACCGATTGGCCGAGGCCATGGCGATCGCCTTGCGGGCCCAGTCGAGTGAGATCTGAAGGTCGAAGCCGCGGCTATCAGCCTGTGGCGAGGTCGCCACGCCGGGTCGACACCGTGGAGACGCTACGTACACGATTCGCTCGGCTCAGCGTCAACCGACGCCCACCCGGACGCCGCTAGGCGCGAGGCATCGACGCCAGCCGATATCCATCGATAGCTTCGGGCAGGTCTGAAGTGCCGCCGTGATCGGCCACGATCGCGGCCCCCGCGTCTACTCCCGACACCAACGCCGTCCCGGTGGACGCGATTGACGGAAAGGTGCGGTAGTTGCCAGCGCAGTACACGTTTGCGAGCACTGCATCGCGGAGCGGAGGATTCTCGTAGCCTCGGTGAAAGACCGGTGCATACATCCCAAGTCGGTTGATCTGCGTCCAGAACGGCTCCAGCTCGAAACCGAACACGCGATGAAAGTCAGCCCGATAGCCAGCGAGAATCTCGTCGTCGCTCTGGTGGAAGAACGCGTCATGCCGGTTGGGGACGTGCGTCATGATGTTGAGGCAGGTATCTCCCGGCGCCCCGATCGTCGGGTTGAGCGCGTTCAGCATGAACATGCCGCTCGCGGTGCAGTCCAGCGAGGCCAGGTTCATCCAATAGAACGTGGGCGTCACTCGCTGCTTCGTAGCAAACATCGCTGAGACCACCGCCGTGTAGCGCACGTGGTCGAGATCCGGCCGAGCATCGGTCAACAGCCGTTGATAGACCTCGGTCGGGACCGTGCTGATGACGAGGTCTGCCTCGAGGCTCTCGCCGTCGTCCAGGTCGACGCGGGTGACCCGGTCGTCCTGGATGACAAGGTGACGGGCCGATGTCCCCAGCCGCACCTGAACGGACGCGTCGTCGAGCAGACGAGTGACCCCATCGCACAGCACCTTGGTCCAGTTGCCCCCAGGGATGTAGCCCAGCGGCGCCGACCCCTCCCGGAAATGGAGACGCACCCCGAGCCAGGCCCCGCTGACGTCTTCGCACGGTCGGTTGAACTTGAGCCGCGTCAACGGATCGAAAATCGCTCGCCGGACGCCGGGGCCGCCCCAGGCGTCCACCAACTCGGCCGCACTCCGTTCGTTCCAGTCCGCCCAGTCGGACTTGCCGAAGCAACGCAGCATCAACCTGACGAAGCGGAGCTTGTCGGTGAGACTCATCGGAAAGCGAAGAAAATCGACCGGGTGCGCCAGGTCGAACAGACGGCCCTTCAGCTGGAACAGCATCGAGATCTTGCGCCAGCGCACGTCGGGCAGCGCCCCGATTCGATCCAGGAAAAAGAGTAGACCCCGGTCGCGATGCAGAATGTGGTGGTAGGCCAACGGGTAGAAATGCCCATCGGTCTCAAACGTGCCGGCCAGACCACCCAGTTCTGGGCCCCGCTCGACGATGGTGACGCGATCCCAGCCGGCATGAGCCAGGGCATAGGCCGCGGCCATCCCGGACAGCCCTCCGCCGAGAACGACTACCCGTGGAGTCGCCATCACGTACGCGGGTCGGTGCCGGACCCGGCGACACCGGTCCAGCCGGCACGCCATTGGGGACCATACACGCCATGCGCGCGAATGCGTTGCCAGTGGCGCTCGGCCTTCAAGGCGGTCCACACGCGGTAGTAGAGCTTCGCCCCGATCAGACAGACCCGAAAGATGGGGGTATCGAAAAAGAGCCGCTTGAGCGCGGACCTGCGTAGCAGATTCTCGACCGCCGAGACCGTGTTGTGGGCAGCCGGCCGAAAGGGCACCACGTTCGCTTCCGGCACCAGGCCACGAACGTCGATTCTGGCCCGATCGTCCGTACCGATTCCCCGTTCGGCGCACCGGCGAAGATGCGGCACGGTCGCCGGGTCGATGCCCATGCAAATCGCCTGGACCGTGTCGAGCGCCACCGGATCGGTGGAACACAGGATCCGGTCCGCGACCCGCGGGGAACCGGACTTCGGACCGTTACCTTCGAGCCCGACCGTACCATCCATCACCGACAGGACCGGCCGTACGACCTGATTCAGATCGGCCAGCGCGTCAGTCAGCACCAAGTGATACTCGTGCCGCATCTTGTTCAGGCATCCCCATTGATTCTTGAGGGCCCCGGTGATCCCGGTCTTGGCGTGGGTCTTCATGACCGGCACCGTGACGAGCAGCGTGTCGCGCAAGATCCGTGGCACCTCCACCTCCCGCAACACGATGTTGTCCGGCACTGCCACCCTGACGGTGGGAACACGCTCCATGTTGACCCACTCGACACCGGTCCGGCGACAGACCGCTGCCATTCCGCTCCGGTGAAAGGCCGACTCCACATCCTCCAGCACCTGGTCCGCTTCGACCATATAGATGGTGCCAACGTGGTCCCGCAGCTCGAGAATGAGCGACTCGGCCACGAGGGGCGAGGTGATCGAACCGGGAATAAACAGATCCCATCCCAGGTTCACCTTTAGCGAGATATCAGACCCGCGTGGAATCGCCTGACGCCAGTCCACCGCGTCGAGGGCGCGACGAATCGCCCCCCGCACGTCGTCGGTCACCGGCTCCAGGGCGACGACAGACCGGTTGGACTCCGGCATGGATTCGGTGAGCATGACTTAGACGGGGCTACTCCCCCCCACCCCACGCGGGCACTTGCCGGAGCTGGTCAGAACCCCGCCCGGACGGCCTCTCCGGGCGCGACGCCGTCGATGAGACTCTCGTCGCGCACGACAAACGTCCCGGACACGAGCACGTGCACGATCCCCTCAGAATAGCGGTCCGGCGCGTCGTAGGTGGCTCGATCGATCACCCGCTCTGGATCGAAGAGCGTGAGGTCCGCGTCGGCACCGACCTGCACCCGCCCTTTGGACGCCATCCCGGGGGCGATGGCCTCCAGCCGCTGCGCGGGCATCAGTGTCATCTTGCGCACACCGTCCATCAACGGCAGCACGCCACGCTCGCGCACGTACTCTCCGAGAATCCGGGCGAAGGTGCCGGCGCCCCGTGGATGGGCGCGGCCCTCGGCGAACGGAATGCCATCGCTGGCGGCGATGACATCCGGCTGACTGACGATCCACTCGTTCGTCGCCTCCGAGCGCCCGTGGGTAATGACCCAGCCTCCCTGCTCCCGATAGGTCCGAAACGTCGCCTCGGTGAGCCGCTCACCGGTGTCGACCCATTGCAGGCGGTCGTACGCCTCGGGCGACCGGCCAACAACCCAGCTGTCGAACAACGCAGACTCGATACGACTCGCGCTGGCGGTGTACGGATACGCCTCGGTGGTGACGTCGACGCCGCGGGCCCGGGCGCCGCGAATCAGGTCGAGCGCCGCCGGCGCCGCTCCACCGGCGCTGCTGTTCATGTGCACGATATGCAGGGACACTCCAGTGCCGGCCGCATTGGCCACCGCTTCCTGAAACGGCGCGAGCGCGCCGCCGGCGCTGAACGCCGCGGCGGACCGGAGATGAATGAAGACCGGGGCCTCCCGATCCGCCGCCACGGAGAACAGATGCCACAGCTCCTCATGACTGGCGCCCGGCGTATAGCTGATGCCAAACCCAAATCCCAGCCCGCCCTGGTCGAGACCATCCGCCATCAGCCGGCTCATCTGACCGAGCTCGTACTCCGGGGCCGGATCATACAAATACGCGTCGGCCTGCGCGGCACTCCCAAGCGAGAACGTACCCTCGCCGTTGCTTTGCGCGACCAATGCGCCGAACGCTTCCCGGCGGACCCTCTGATGGCTGACCGACGCTCCGAAATTGATCAGGGCTCGCCCTTCCCGTCGGGCGTACCACTGGTCAACCGGGTAGACGCCGATTTCCAACTCGAGCGCCGTGGTCACGCCGTCACGCGCTTGATAGCGGCTGCTCTCCGGGTCCTGCCCGTGTGCATGGAGGTCGATGAAACCCGGCGCGACCACCAGGCCTGACGCGTCGAGGACTTCGGTCGCCTCGAGACGGCGCTCGCCGTCCTCGATCACGGCCACGATTTCGCCGCCGCGGATCGCCACCTGACGGACGGCGTCCAGGCCGCTTTCCGGATCCATGACCCGACCGCCGGTGATCAGCAGGTCGACCACTTCGACGTCGATGCTGGGCGGGGCGCCACATGCCGACAACAGCCACACCAGGAACAGCGCGACCCAACTCCGCGCGCGACGCACCAAGACCATCACCATAGACCAAGCACCTTCCACCACAGCATCCCCACCGGCAGCCAGATGGCCAGATTGAGCACCGACGCGTAGAACCCGACCCGCCACCAGTCCTTCAGGCTGACATACCCCTCGATGAAAATCACCGGCGAGGTCGTGGTGCCATAGTGGGTCAAGCCGGCCGTCAGATTATTGATGAACACCAGGCTGTACACCACCACCGGCGCCGGGGCCCCGAGGCTGACCAACAGTACGAGGAACGGTGGATACATCGCCAGCGCGTGGGCCGTCGTACTCGCGAAGAAATAGTGCGCGTAGAAGTACACCACCAGTGTCGCGATGAACACCACGACCCAGGACATGCCGAGGAACCAGGACCCGAACCACTCGGCGAACAGCGTGGTGACCCCGGTGTCGTTGAGCACCCCGCCCATCATCAACAGGCCGCCGTACCAGATGAACACGTCCCACGCCGACTTCTCGGCGAGGGCGCTCTCCCAGCTCAATGCCTGCGACAGAAACAGTACGGCGATGCCGAGAAACGCCACCAGCGTCGGCGAGAGCCAGGACACCCACGCCGAGACCACCCAGAGCGCGATGACCGCGACAAAGACGATCGCGACCGTCGCTTCCCGCCCTCTGATGGGGCCAAGCTGGGTCAGTTGCTCACGCGCGAATTCGGCCGCGGCCGGGGTTTGCTTCAACTCCGGCGTCATCACGCGGTACACCAGATAGGGCACCGCGATGCTGGACACCACGCCCGGGGCCAGTCCGGCGACGAACCAACTCGTCCACGTGATCGTGATCCCGGCGTATTGCGCCGCCAGGTCGCCCAACAGCAGGTTGGCGGCGCTGCTGTAGTAGAACATCGCGGACGAGATGACACTGCCCTGATACAGGCAGCTCATCAGGAAGGCGCCCAGGATGCCCGACGACGCACCGGGATGTGACTTGTAGAGACCGCTGATGCCGCGGGCGATCGGAAACACGATACTGGCCGACCGCGCCGTGATCGACGGCACGCCGGTGGCCAGCGTCAAATCCGTCAGATGCAACGCGTACCCGAGCCCGAGCGCGGTACCACCGATGGCGCGGACGAACCGGAGCGCGATGCGCCGGGCCAACCCACAGTCGCGCAAGGCCCGCGACATCAGCATGGCGATGAGCACCATCCACACGGTCGGGACGGAGTATCCACTCAACGCCCGGTCCATCGGTAGCCCGCCGAGCACCAGCATCGCGACCAGACCGACCAGGACCACTTGTGAACCCGGCATCGGCTGCAGCATCAGTCCGCCGATGGTGGCGAAGAACACCCCGACCCGTCGCCAGTTCTGGGGGTCGACCCCCTCGGGCGGCGGCACCAGGTGCGCGATGATGAAATAGATGACGACGAGCGCCAGGAGCCGGTAGGGCTTAATGGACGCGCTCGGCGTGTGGCTCAATCCGTCGGTCATGGCGACGGGCGGAGGTCTTAGGAAACCCGCTCCAGCACGGCGGCCAGTCCTTGACCGACACCAATACACAGGGTCACGAGCGCGTAGCGGCCCTGTACCCGTTGGAGCTGACGCATGGCGGTCAGTGTCAGCCTGGCGCCGGACGCGCCCAGGGGGTGTCCCACCGCGATCGCCCCGCCGTTGGGGTTCACGCGACTATCGTCCTGGTCGATTTCCATCAGCTTGAGACAGCCGAGCACTTGTGTCGCGAACGCTTCGTTGACCTCGATGACGTCCATGTCGGCCAAGGAGAGCCCGGCCCGATCGAGCGCCTTCTTCGACGCCGGCACCGGCCCCAGCCCCATGACACGCGGCTCCACGCCGGCCGCGGCCGCCGAGACAACGCGAGCCACCGGCGTCGCGCCGACCCGCTCACCGGCCGCTCGGCTCCCGACGATGAGTGCGGCCGCGCCGTCGTTGATGCCAGATGCGTTCCCGGCGGTCACCACGCCACCCTCGAACAACGGGCGGAGCGTCGCCAACTTCTCAGCCGAGCTCGAGGGACGTGGATGCTCGTCGTCGGCGACGACCACCGTCTCGCCTCGTTTGTGCCCTGGCGCGGTCACGGGATCCAGCTCGTCCTTGTAGAAGCACGCCGCCTTTGCCGTCGCGAAACGCTGCTGTGAGGCCAGCGCGAATCGGTCGCTGTCAGCCCGGCTGATACCTAGATCGGCGGCGATGTGATCGGCCGTCTGCGGCATCGCATGGTCGCCATACTCGGCGGTGGTGCGTGGATTGGAAAACCTGGAGCCGAGCGTGGTGTCGAACACGGTCACCTGACGACCAAACGCCCGTTCCGACTTGGCCATCACGAACGGGGCGCGACTCATGCTCTCGACGCCGCCGGCGATGAACAGGTCGCCCTGATCGCAGGCCACCGCGCGTGACGCGTCGACCACGGCGGCCAGACCACTCGCGCACAGGCGGTTGACGGTAATCCCGGCGACCTCGACCGGCAGACCGGCGAGCAACCCGGCCCGCCGAGCTACGTTGCGACAATCCTCACCAGCTTGGTTCGTGCATCCGGCGATCACGTCTTCGACCTGGTTGCCTTGGAACGGGCTCCGCGCCATCAAGGTGCGAATCGTGCCGGCGAGCAGATCGTCGGCGCGCATGCCGGCCAGGCCTCCGGCGTGTCGGCCGAACGGCGTGCGTATTCCGTCGTAGATAAATGCATCGATCATGGGTGGCTACTCTTGTGGTCACACGTCAAGAAACGCCGCGTCGCGCGCGAGCGGGCACAAGTATACCCGGGGCTCTGGACGCGTTCAGGGAGCCTGACACTGGAAGTTCTCCTCGTCGTCCATCGACCCCGAACCGGTGTACACGGCGACCTGGGGAAACGCGCACACCGGCCGGGTCAGGACGGGCGCCATCTCCTCCTCCGCCCCTCGCTTCGCGGCCACAAACCGAAGCGGTGATTCGCCCTCCTCGACCCACGCGGCAATCGCGGTCAGCCAGTCGACCTGGTCCGGCCCAGGTCCCCCGCCACAGTGCAAGACCCCGGGCAGCATGAACAGCCGGGCATACTCCCGCGCAGAGGGGTCACCGGCGACAACCTCCTCGTAGTAGTCGATGGTACCCAACGCGGTCAGCGCGGAGTCGGACCACCCGGTCCACAGGATGAGCTTCCCCCCCGCGTCACGAAACGGGCCCAGGTCAGATTCGGTGGCATCGAGCAGGGCCGCGGTCTCGGCGACATCGTCGGCCCAGGTCGAGAAGTCGTAGTGCGCGTAGTCCCAGTCCGGATCATCGAACACGAAGTAATTGTAAAGCTCGGTGCCGAAGCCATAGTGCAAGTTGGGGACGCCCCGGTCTCCGGTGGCACCGGCAATCCACTGATCCCAGCCGCCGGGGTCGTTCTCGCCGCCCAGCGGGAAGCCGGGAAAGATGGGCTCACCATTGCTCGTCGGCCCGGCGTAAATGGTCTGGATGGCTGCCAGTTGGTCGGACGTCACGCAGTCGGGGCCGGGCGCGTCGGCCGCGCAGCGCGGCAGCGACTCCGGTGTGAAGTGACAGCGACGGGGGTCGGTCAGAACGCCGTCCACCACCCCGTCCAGATGGTCGCAGGCGCCTTGGATGGAGACGCCGAGCAGGGCACGATTCTCCGGCGTGATCACCGGGGCGGACAGGTCCGACGCGTTCGGAAAGATCGCCTGCTGGTTTTGCACGAACCCCGCCGTGAAGGCGGTCCAGTGATACGCCGGCGCACCAGCGACAATGCCGTCAAAGTCGTCAGGGTAGCGCTGCGACTCCATCATGCCCTGGCCGCCGCCCCGGGAACATCCGACGAAATAGGCGTACTCCTCCTCGCGGTCGTAGTAGTACCGGAGGATCGAGCGTGCGGCTTCCGCCGTCAGGTGCACGGCCCGATGCCCGAAGTTGACCTGTCGTGTCTCGTTGTTGAGGGCCCACCCGGCTTCGACGCCCGCCCCGACATGCCCGGTGTCGGTGCCGACCGTGGCGTATCCGCGCTCGAGCGCACCGGGCCCGTCGCCGTAGGCCAACGCCGAGTTCTGCACGCGGCCGACGTATCCGCCGCCGCCCATCATGGACCGGCCGTTCCACGCGTCCGGGAGCAGCAGCTCGAAGTTGATCTCGTCGTCGACCAGGCCGTGGACCCGGCAGTGCGGGACCGCGCCACCGTCCGCGACCTAGCTCGCACTGACGATGCGGAAATCGATCAACCTCATCGCCGCGAGATCGGCGCATCGCGCGCCCGCCACCCGTGCGGGATCACCAGCACCGGCACACGCCCATCCGGCCAGAGCCAGCGTCGCGGCCATCCCGACAGTCTGCGCGTTGCGATACCAGGCGGGCGTCGTGATCCGTCTCAGACTCATGGTCGCCACTCCCTCTCGACGTCGCCGAACATCACGTGTCCAGCACGATACACGACCTGGCCGGTATAATCCGGCTCCGACATGCCGCTGCACGGTCTCACTGTCATCGATCTCACTCGGGTCCTCGCCGGCCCCTACTGCGCCATGATGCTGGGCGACATGGGAGCCGAGGTGCTCAAGATAGAGGAGCCCACCCACGGCGACGATACGCGGGCCTGGGCCCCGTTTCAGGACGGCGTCAGCTCGTTCTTCCTCGGCATGAACCGCAGCAAGAAGAGTGTCACGCTGGATCTCAAGACGCCCGAGGGCGCCGAGGCCCTGCGCCGGCTCGTCGGCACCGCCGATGTCCTGATCGAGAACTTCCGGCCCGGGAGCCTGAAGAAGCTCGGCTTCGACTACGACAGTGTGCGGGAGATGAACCCGCGTCTGGTGTTCTGTTCGATTACGGGGTACGGCCAGCAGGGCCCGAAGCGCGCACTCCCCGGCTACGATGCCGTCGTCCAGGCCGAGTCCGGCCTCATGCACGTCACCGGTCACACCGATGGACCGCCCACGCGGGTCGGTGTCGCCATCACTGACTATCTGGCCGGGTTGTATGCCATGAACGGCATTCTCCTGGCGCTGCGCAATCGCGATGAGACCGGACTGGGCCAGCACGTGGACATCGCGCTGCTCGACGC
>CAUZAY010000142.1:0-10973 GCA_963577695.1 Vicinamibacteria bacterium
ACTGCGTTGCTTCGTCGGTCACAGACCACCTGTCTGCTCCCTCCTCGCGCCTTGCCAGACGGCCGCCTCGCCGGGAAAACCGGGGCACGAGCGGGCATGAGATGGGCTGCGTTACTTCGTCGGTTACAGACCGCCTGTCTGCTCCCTCCTTGCGCCTTGCCAACGGACAGTAGGCCGGGCGCGATCGTGTGTCATTCGTAGCCGCGGGTCTTGAGACCCGCCCACGGCCGGTCTCAAGACCGGCGGGTCCGTACGTTTTCCGTGGTCACGCCCTGAGATCACACGACCGGGATGGGCGCGTCGATGACGACGTCCAACCGGTCGTGCGCCTGTCGCAGGGCGCGGACAGCATCGGCTGGATTCTCGGCGCGCGCGAAGATGAACCCCAGATAGCTGGCTCCTTCCGGGAGCGGCTCCAGACGCTGGTCAGGCTTTGCGGTCACCACTAGATCCACGACTCCCGGGACGGCCGTGGCGACCGACGCTCCCGTCACTCGGCGGTAGACGCCCGCGCGCGGTATCGGGATCATCATCACCGCCGACGCCCCCGGCAGGAGACGATAGGCTCCCACCGGCTCTCCCACCGCGTGGCGCAGGAGCAACTCTTCGAGCGAGACCACCCGGTCGCCGCGCCCTCGAAACCTGAGTGCCCGCGCGCACAGCCCGCCGATGGGTCGAGCCGCGATCTCGAGCACGAACACGCCGTCCTCATTGACGCGACACTCGGCGTGCACAGGCCCGTGGTGCAACCCCAGCGCGCGCGCCGCCTCCGCCACCGCCCCGACGATCCGGTCCCGAGTGGCGTCCGGTTCGGCGGATGGTGTCACATAAATCGTCTCCTCGAAAAACGGGCCATCGAGGGGATCCGGCTTATCGAACAGAGCCAGTACGTGGAGCGCACCGTTCTCCATCACGCCTTCGAGCGCGTACTCGCGGCCAGGAATGAACGTCTCCACCACAAGCTGCGCGTCCGACGGGTCGCGACGTTGGCGCACCTCGCCACGCGCGAGCAATCGACACACGCGAGACACCGCGGCCCGAAGCTCGCTCGGACTGTTCGCCCGAATGACGCCGCGGCTGCCAGACAGCGCCAGTGGCTTCACCACACATGGAAACGCGATGTCATCGGGGAGCGCCTCCGGGTTCGTGTCCACACTCAGCGCCCGAAACGGAGGACATGGCAAATCGGCCGCCTGCAGACGCCGCCGCGAGTCGAGCTTGTTGCCGCAGACCCGGACCCCTCCTGGAGGGTGCCCCGCCACGCCGAGCGCCACCGCCGCCAACGCCGCGAGCACCGCGGGCCGATCACCGACCGCCAGCACCCCGTCGACCGGTGCGCGGCGAGCCATCTCTTCGATGGCGGCCACGGACCGCGGCTCATCATGAAAACGCACCGGCACCGCGTCGTCCCGCCAAGGGTTGTCGAGTTGGTGGCAGCGATCCGTCGCAAAGACCAGGTCGACGCCCAAGTCCGCGGCGGCCTTACCGAAGGCTCGGGTCTGATACCCGGTCGTGGTGGCGATCACGAGCACTCGAGGCATGACTCACCCACCGCGGGGGCACACGGCACCCGCCATCCGTCCCCACACCGACCGCCGCGTTCTCATACCAGAGCCACCTGCTCGGCGGACGGCTCCGCTCAGCAGTACCACGGTTCGTTCAGATAGGGCACGGCCGCTCGGTCCCGAGCGTCAGACACACGTCTTGGCGTCGCAACCCCAAGACGTTCAGCGGTGAGCGCCAGCAGTTGGTCAAAGAGCTCTGACCGAGATGAGGTGAGCCCCCGCCCCACGACCGCGGCTACGTCCTCCTGCAATCGGTCGACCGCCGGGTCGACATGCGCCCACGGGTACACGAGGAGTCGCTCGTCGAACGGCCCGAGACTCGCGCCCAGGGCGTCTCGCCCGAGCTCGAGCAGGCCCGAACCTTGTTGGATCAACAGCCGCAGCGTCAATTGGATCGGAGCCACGCGTTCTACCAGTTGGAGCGCGTCAATCGTCCGCAACAGCTCGAGATATCCAGGCAGCGTGACCCACGGGGTGAACGGGATGAACGTCGGCGCCAACGGCAGGCCGATCGTGCGGCACTGCTCGACTACCGCTTCAAAGTCGGCCCGGGTGTGCCCCTTCACCAGTCGCGCCAGCACGACGTCGTCCACCGATTCGACCGCCGTCACGACAAACTGGCAACCCGTGTCGCGCAACAAGGTCAGACGGTCGCGATGGCGTTTGAGGTGTTCCACCTTGATGGTAACGTCATAGCTGACACCGGGAAATTCACAAGCAAGCGCCTCGACAATGGCTACCGCATGACCGACACCGTTGAAGAAGTCCGGGTCTCCGAACGTGATATGTCGCGCCCCCGCCTCGACCTGCGTCCGAATGTCGGCGAGCACGACATCGCGTGGGATCACCCGGAACCGACCGCCATACACCGGGACCACCGGGCAGTGCCGGCACAGATGTTTGCAACCGCGGCTGGCTTCCGTGTACCCCACGACCCGACGCCCTGTCGGTGTCTGCAACGAAGCGTAGCGCTCGAGTGGCGGCAGACCGCCGCGCTCCGGCACCCGGAACCGCAACCGCGGCAACGACACGACGGCCGGCTGGGGCGAAGCGCCGGACGCCACGTCCAGCAGCGCCTGCTCGAACTCGCCGCCCAGCACGTGGTCCACGCCGAGGTCACGCAGCATCCGCTCGTTGGGCGGCGCGTAGAGACCGTAGCAGCACAAACGGGCCTTGGGCGCCAACGCGCGCACCCGTCGGATGACCGGTACCGCCAGACGCGTCGCGGTATGCATCGGTAGATGAAAGGCGACCAGATCACTCTCGAACGCCTGGGGCCGAAACGGCTCGCGTGACAGGTCAACCGTGATGACACCGAACCCCGCGGCCTGCAACCAAGCCGCCGGCGACGCGAGGCCGAAGGGCTGGCGCCCCAACTCGTAGGTCGCGACCAGTGTGACCCGGCTGGCCCTCTCCATCGACGTCACCGGCGCGATCGACGCCGACGGCGCGGTTGAGTCAGTGGCGCTCACGCGCTCCCCGAGTACAGGACGGCCACCTTCTCGTCAGTCTGACGGGGCGTCGCGAGGCTGACGACGATCAAAGTCGAGATGGATAACGCCAGAGCCGGATAGGCGGTCTCGAGCCCCAACAGGTAGGCCGGGGCCCCGTCGACGCCGCGCGCCAAGGCCACGATTTCCCAGACCAGCGTCGTGAGCATGCCGACCAGGATAGAGGCAACGCCGCCCTGAGCTGTCGCGCGTCGCCAGAGCAAGGCACCCAGCAACGCCGGGGTGATTCCAGCGCCGTACATGGTGTAGGCCCAGAGCGCCATCGCCAGAATCGTGGGAAAGAAGTTGCCGGCGACGTAGCCGAGCACGCCCAGCACCGCTACCGCCACTCGGGTATAGACAATGAGCTGCCGATCCGTCACGCCGGGGTTGATGAACCGCTGGTAGACGTCGCGGATCAGGTTCGTCGCCGGTGTGAGCAAGAAGCTGTTCGCGGTGGAGACGATGATGGCCGCTGCCCCACACACCAGCAAGATACCCATGAATGACGGCAGCAGATCGGTCGCAACCCGAATGACGATCTCTTCCGACTGCGCGTCGCTCAGACCGGGCATGACGGTGCTGGCGAGCACGCCGGTGGAGTCGATCAGCGTCTCGACCACGATAGTGCCGACAATCCAGGCCACCACCGCGCGCCGCGCCGCCCGCTCATCGCGGGCCGAGAAGAACTTCTGATACATGTTCGCTTCGCCGAGCAGCAGGAACATGGTTGGCAGAAACAGCGCCAACGACGCCTGGGGTCCCAGTGTCCCGAACACCGACAACTGGTCCGGTCTGAGGGCGGCGAGCGATGCCCCGATCCCCCCCGCGTCCCCCACCATGAACACGACCGCCAGCATGACCCCGACCGTCATCAGAATCCCGTTGCCGACATCAAGGTAGGCGACCGAGAGCATCCCGGCCAGCGAGGTGAAGACGACGCAGAAGACCATCGTGATGAACGCACCGGTATCCGGGTCCACGCCAGAGACCAGCCCGAGTAGTCGACCGCCGCCACGGAACTGATACGCCGCAATCGTCGCGTAGGCCAGGACGGTGGTGATGGTGCCGAGCACCCGGGCGGCGGGGCCGTACCGCAACTCGAGAATGTCGGGCACCGTGTATTGGGCGATACGCCGGACGCGCGGGGCGATGAAGTACACGAGCGCGATACCCACCCACGCCCCGGCCGACTGCCACAGGGCTGGAAAGCCCGCGCGATATCCGAGACCGGCTCCGCCAAACAAACTGCCAGACCCGACCCAGGTGGCCAACAACGTGAACACCAGCACCCGCGCCGGTAGCGTCCGACCGGCTACGAGGAAGTCGTCGCCCGTCTTCACCTGTCGACTGCGGTAGGTCCCGACCAGAATCAGGAAGGACAGGTACAGTAGAACGGCGGTGAGCATCAGTGGTGACCCGAGTCCAAGGGGAGCGCTGCCCCGCTAGCAGCGAGGCGGTGGCGCGTGCCGAGCCCCACCATCATACTGGTATCCTCTTCCGACCGATGCCCCTCGACGAGTACAACCGGAAGCGCGATTTCTCGAAGACCCCCGAGCCCTCCGGTGAGCGGAAGCCGCGCACTCGGAAGTCACGCAAACCGACACCCCTCTACTTCTGTGTCCAGAAGCATCTGGCGAGCCGGCTGCACTACGACCTGCGCCTCGAGCACGACGGCGTGCTGCTATCCTGGGCCGTCCCGAAGGGCCCCTCGCTCGACCACCGCGACAAGCACATGGCGGTCGCACCGAGGACCATCCGTACGACTACGGCGACTTCGAGGGCGTCATCCCGGAGGGCTACGGCTCCGGCGTGGTCATGCTGTGGGACTAGGGCACCTGGCAACCGGAAGTGGACGACATCGATGCCGCACTCGAGAAGGGCGACCTCAAGTTTACGCTCGACGGCTACAAACTGAAGGGCTCGTGGGTGCTGGTCCGCACCCGCGACCGGCCAGGCACCGCGCCATCACAGCGAGGACGCAGCTGGCTGTTGATCAAACATCGAGACCACTGGTCCGGAGCGCTCGACATCACTACATTCGCGCCGCTCTCGGTGAAGAGTGAAGGCGACTTCGAGGACATCCTCGTGTCTGACCCGCCGGACGTGTGGGTGACCGGACGACCGGGGCGCGGGGGCGCGCCAAACAAGATACTGCGGGAGGTGATGGCCAGGGCGGCCGCGAAGATCGCCGCGTCGAGCGGAACGCGGCGGAAACGGAAACGCTGACGCCCGGCGCGACATGACCGGGTTAGCTGAGGAGGCGAAGGCGCGCGACAATGCGCGCTCCGCGGACGCGGCGTGGGGCTCTCGGGGTCCCCGCGTAGCGTTTGCGTGGGGTTCGGGGCGTAACCCCCCATCTAAAGAGGATGAGGGAGCAGCCAGGCGGGCTGTGACCGAAGAGCAACGCAGTCCAGGCGGACGCCTCGCCGGCTAACCCAGTAGCCGCTGCGCCAACACGCTCCAGACGGTATAGGCCAGTCGACGTCTCGCATGCCGGGCGAATCCACGTGGCCAAAACTCGCCGCGGATGACCTCACACTCGCTGGGCATGTCGCCAAACAGCAGGGGTTCCTTGTGCTCGATCGCGTAGCGGGCCAGCGTGTCTGCACCCGGGTGGCCGGTGTTGACAATGACCACGTCAACCGGGCGGCCGATGGCCTCGCTGATACGCGAGACGGCGGTGGCCGCGGTGAATCCCTGCATCCCGCGTCCCTCGGTCAGCAGCTTTGTCACCAGCACGACAGGGCCGTTCACGGCGGCCACGGCCTCGCGCACCCCAAGGGGAGAAAGATCGGCAGAGACTGGTGTAAAAGCTGCCCGGGCCGATGACCAGCGCGTCGAAGGTCGGGATCGCCTCCGCCGCGGCTGGATGGATGTTGACTTCCGGCTCCAACCAGATCCGACTGACCCGCCGCCCCTGGCTCTGCTCCATGTCAACCTCGACCTCGCCGCGCGTGGTCGAGCCGTCGTCGTATTCGGCGCACACGGTGGCTTGCTCGACGCTGATCGGCCAGACCCGCCCCACACAGCCCAGCAACGTGCGGAGTCCGTTGACGGCCGCGAGGAAGTCGCCGCTGTACTGCTCCATCATCGAGAGCAGCAAGTTGCCGCCCGTATGCCCGCCGAGCTGGTCGTGCTCGAATCCCGACAGGCGGGTCAGCAGAATTCGACGGGCTTCTGTCTCGTTGCCGGCCAGGGCCAGCGCGCACCTGAGCACATCACCCGGCGGGAGCACGCCGAGCTGGTCACGCAACGTGCCGGAGCTGCCGCCGCTGTCGAACAGCGTGACCACGGCGTGCACTTGAAGCCACGGATTGTGCTTGAGCCCCCCGATCAGACTGGGGAGCCCGGTGCCGCCACCGAAACATCCGACGTTCAACTGCCGCAAACGCATCCGGGCATTGTCTCGGACCTCGACTACCCGAATCCAGCGACGACGACAACAATCGCCGCCGCCAACGGTCTGCATCAGCCGGTTCCGGATAGAATCGCGAACAACCGGTATGGGCTCGGCGTCATGTCCTTGATCGATATCCTGCTGCCCGAGTACGACCGCGAGGTCGGGACCACGCGTGCCCTGATTGCGACCGCGCCAGACGCCGATCTGGGGTGGCGTCCGGAGTCAAGCGCGCGGACGCTGGGACAACTCGTGACACACCTGGCGGAGATTCCCGCCTGGACGGCGATCGTGATGACATCCGACGGCTACGACCTCGAGGCCCTGGTTGAGCCGTCGCCGGAGCACGGCGTCACGGAGACACTCTTGCGGTTCGATACACACGCAGCCGCGGGGCGGGACGCGCTGGCGGGGCGTCTCGATGGAGAACTGACCGCCGACTGGATGCTCGAGCGCCACGGCGTGCTGGTCTTCGCCCTCCCGCGCATTTCCACATGTCGCGTACTGGTTCTGAATCATCTGATTCACCATCGGGGTCAGCTGAGCGTGTATCTACGGATGCGCGGCGTCGCACTGCCGCCGATCTACGGACCCGTGCGGTAAACTGGCACGTCAGGCTCGTCGCCCGGGTCGCGCCGGAGTGACTGACACCCTGATCGAAGCCCGTCTCGGTGGCCACATCTCAGACAACCGGTGAGTATCTCCGACTACACGCCGCACCCCCGTCTGAAGCACGGGCATTGGATGACGCTGTTCACGTGGGGACGTGTGCGTCACTTTCCTCAGTTGCCACCGGCAGTGCCCCGCTACTTCGATGTCGCGCGGAACGCTCGGGTGCTCGCGCATTGTTACTGGCACCCCCAGCCGCGGGCGCATGCGACGCTCATCGGTCTCCACGGTCTCGAAGGGTCGAGTCAGGCGCACTACATGAAGGGGCTGGCCGACAAGGCGTACGCCGCGGGACTGAACGCGGTCATGCTCAACCAGCGCAACTGCGGGGGCACCGAAGCGCTGTCGGAGGGGTTGTATCACTCGGGCCTGTCGGACGATCCGCGTGCGGTCATTGCCGAATTGACCCAGCTCGATCGGCTCCCCGCCATCGGGGTCGCCGGATATTCACTGGGCGGCAACGTCGCGCTCCGACTGGCGGGCGACTACGGCCCGGACACACCGCCAGAACTGCGGGCCGTCGTGGCCATCTCGCCCACGATGAATCTGGGACTCTGCGTCGAGGCGCTCGAACGGCGGTCCAATCTGATCTACGAGTGGAATTTCGTGCGCAATTTGAAGAGCCGTATGCGCCGGAAGGACCGGGCGTGGCCTGGCCGTTTCGACCTGGGCCCCCTCGACAGCGTGCGCACCGTGCGGGAATTCGACGAGCGTTTCACCGCGCCGCACCACGGTTTCCGCAACGCCGATGACTACTACTACCGGGCGAGCAGCCTGCGGGTGATCGACCAGGTGCGGGTGCCGACCCTCATTGTGAGCGCTGAAGACGACCCCTTCGTTCCGCCCGAACAGTTCGACGACCCGGGGGTCGCGGCGAACCCGCACATCGCGGTGCAGGTGACGCCCCACGGCGGACACTGCGGCTACTACGCGGGCGCCGCCCCCGGTTTCGACGGGTACTGGGCCGAACGACGAATCGTCGAGTTCGCCCGAGAGCACTGTCAGTCAGTGGCGTGACCGTATTCAGGACCCGCGTGAGCGGCAGGAGACCGACACCGCTCAGCGCGCCGGCGCGGGGAGTGCGTCCAAGAGCATGCGAGCGAATTCGGGTCCCTTCCCTCGTCTTCATGCTTGAAGTAGACAAACACCTCGCCGCACGCCGCGGACGCGGCCGCAATAGTCTCCGCCCATCGGGCGATATCGTCAGGCTGATAGCCTTGGTCGCGCAGCCGGAAATAGCCGTAAGGGGCGGTCACCTCGATCGGCGTGGTCATGCGCTCGCTGTCGGCGACGCAGAGCGCCAACCGGCGCGCCCCCAATCGATCGAAGACATCCGGATCGTGCCACGACACATGCCGAAACTCGAAAGCCGCCCGCACCCCGGGTGGCAGAATGCCGAGAAACTCGTCGGACACGGCCAAATCCTTCTTGAAGGACGGCGGCAACTGAAACAGGAGCACGCCCAGTTTCGCCCCAAGGGTCTGGGCCGCGCCGCAACACGCCGACACGATCTCCTCACAGACCCGCAGCCGAGCGATATGAGTAATGCGGCGCGGCGCCTTGAGCGTGAAACGGAAGTGATCGGGCGTGACCTCAGACCATCCAGCCAGCAGACGGTCAGTCGGCATCCGATAGAAGGTGTAGTTGATCTCGACGGTCGACAGCCGCTCCGCGTAGAACGGGAGCATCTTCTTGGCGGGCAACTTCTCGGGGTAGAAGCTCCCCTTCCATTCGGCGTAGTTGTAGCCGGAGGTGCCCACCAGGATGCGGGGGGCAATGGGCTCGTTGTCGGCTCCCGCCGCGGGGAGCGGTGATGACGCCATGGCGGTGAGTGTATCGCAGGCCCGACACGGCTCTGGACGCACACGCTCGACCCACCGATCAGACCACCCGGCCCCGGCGTTCACGCCCGCAGAGCGTCGACTGCTGCGTCGGTTGTCCACACCGCTGACGGTCCAACGCTACCTCAATGGGTTGCGGTACAACGCTGCCGCCGCACCCTTGACGCTCCGTAGCTTTCGAGGCGTCGTGCGTGAGCAGACGGCCCACTGTCTCGAAGCGGTGCTGCTGGCCGCGACCGCCATGGAACACCACGGCTATCCGCCTCTGGTCCTGAGCTTTGAATCGGTCGACCAACTGGACCACGTGCTGTTCGTCTACCGGCGGCGAGGCCGCTGGGGCTCCGTGGCCCGCTCGCGCGACCCTGGATTGCACGGACGCAAAGCGGTCTTCCGGACGGTGCGCGCGCTGGCGCTGAGCTATGTCGAACCGTATGTCGACCTCACCGGTCGCCTCACGGGATACGCGGTCGTCGATCTGCGGGGGCTGGGCCGGTATGACTGGCGTCTCTCAGAGCGCAACGTCTGGAAGGTCGAGCGGATGCTGCTCGACCACCCGCACCACCCCATTCTGACCCCGGACCGCCGCGTGACGCAATGGCGCAACCGTCACCGCGCGTTCATTGCCCGATTCCCCGGTCAGAAGCCACGATTCTTCGCCGGAGAGAAGAGTTGGAGTGAACTACCAGCGCCGTTCCGCAAGGTCATCGGCCGGGGCGACACCCGCCGCTGCGGCGTTCTGCCCGGAATCGACGCTCGGTAGACGGAGGGCTGGTCGAGTTGGACGGTGCGCTCGGGCGGCGGGAGCGGGCCTCTCGATCCGCGAACCGGTCGACGAGCTTAGCTCTCCTCACCTTGGCCCTCGGGGCGCTTCGCGCGGGCTAACGGGTGCCTGATCCCGGCACCGAGGGAAAAGCGAGCGCGGAGTTGGTCCCAGACCCGGCGCTAAAATTCCGCGCCCGCGCACGGGCTCGTCTCCAACGGTTCGCGGACCGAGAGGCCCGCTCCCACCGCCCGCTCGGGGTTGTGTGACGCCCTGGCAAGGCTGGGGCGCGCGACAATGCGCGCCCCGCAGCCACGGAGTGGGGCTCTCGGGGTCTCCGCGGAGTGGCCGCGTGGGGTTCGGGGCGAAGCCCCGTCTAAGCAATCAGTCCAGGTCAAATTCGCGTTCTGGCCGCGTGATCGGTTCGTGCCGCGCCTGCTCGAGGGCTTCATCGAACCGTTTCGACAACGCGTCGCCCCGGGTCTGCTCGTTGCTCACTGACTGCTGGAACAGCGCCTCGCGCCGCGCCGCTTCCTCGGCCAGAATCTGCTGCGCCTGGTCCAGCTTGGGCTTGTCGTCGCGCTCTGGCTCCCGATGACCGACAACCCGCTTCAGGTTCGTGTCGACCGTCTGCGTCGTGCCGCAACACGGACAGACCACGTCGAACTCCGACGACAATTTGGACATGACGCGTGCCTCAATTTATTCGATCGCGCCGCAGTACGCGGCCGGATTGGTATCATAGACCGCATGGGAGGTTCCCGCTACGACCTCTCGGCGCGTGTCGCCCGCCTCGGTGCGTTCCTCGGTGTCTGCACCCTGGCCACCACCTTCTCGGCCGGCGGACAAGCGACGACCGGTTCCATTGTGGGCCGGCTCGTCGATACGTCGACAGGCGAACCGATCGTTGATGGCGTACTCGTGCTCCGCGAGTTCACCAGCCGCGAACAGCGGCTGGTCCACACCGACGCCGCGGGTGAATTCCGACTCGTCGATCTGCCGGCGGCCGCGTACTCGCTACACGCGACGGCGCTGGGGTACGTCGGACGCGAGTACGGGCAACGCCACCCGATGGAGAGCGGGGTGCCGATCGAACTTGCTGTCGGCGAGCACCGGACGGAGCTGGTCGTCCCGCTGCCCCCTGGCGGCACCATCATGGGGCGGGCCACCGCTCAAGACGGACAACCACTGGCGTATGCGGACGTTGGAGCATTGCGCCCTCGCATCGATGGTGACCGGCGGCTGCTG
>CAUZAY010000143.1:0-10934 GCA_963577695.1 Vicinamibacteria bacterium
TCCGCGGTCCGCGAGCGCTACACAACCAGCGAGATGACCACCGCCGCGCTCGACGTGTACGAGCGCCTCACGCGCTAAGTCGCCGGCTAACCGCGCCTGCCAGAGCGCCCTCGTAGCAAGCGCCGGTGACGATGTGTCCGACCAGCGCCGCGAGTCCAGCCTACGTCGTCGGACTGTGCGGCCTCCAGATTGACCGTCGCCACGCGTAGAGCAGTGCCCCGACAAGCGCGAGCCCGAGCCAGCGCTGGGGCCATCCCACAAACACCACGGCGCCGTTGACGATCATGAAGAGAAAAAAGACCCGCACCGTGATCTCGACCCAGGCCGGGCGCGTCCGATAACTCGTCTCTGCACGTGTCCACCACCAGAGCTCTGCCAGCCAGATCAGTCCGAACAGGTAGTTCACGTACAGACCGCTGCCGGTGCGCACGCCGGTCAGCGCCTCGGTTTGTGCTGCGGTCTCCCGGAGGGCTGTCCCGTGACTCCAGCCGTAGTGCACGGCGAACGCCAGGACGACGTGGACAGCGAACAACGCGCAGCCGGTGGCCGACAACCAGCGTCCGGTGCGCGACGGTCGGGCCACTTGTGAGGACGCGTACAGGCTCAGCGCCAGCCAGATTGCGAGGCGGGTGGGCAGGTCGCCAGTTGTCACGGTCTCTCCACGCTATAATCTCGCGTCTCGCACAACAAGACGCCGGGTGTGGGCGATGTGCAGCGCTCCGCGGTCCGTAAGCCGTCAGTATTATCGTCGTCCCGAGTCCAGAGCTGCGACCCGATGAGCGATCCGTCTCGTTACCGCATCCTTCAGAGCCTCGGCCGGCCGGCCTCTGGGAGGCGGCGGCGAACGCGGCCGCTGGTCTTCGGACCGGCTTCGGATGGCCGGACGTATCGGCTACCATATGGCCATGGTCGAGGAACGCGCCGCCGTGGCCGTTCGGGAGCTAGTGGACCGTTACCGGTCCCAGTGCCTGTGGGCAACGTCTGCCGGCTCCTAGTCGACCGCCACCGGGCTTCCGGCGAGAGCTACATTGCGGGAGGCGTCGCCCTGACGTTGGCGCTCGCCGCGCACAGGAGTGACCATGTCTACCTGGCCCCACCGTTGCCTAGTCGCGTCTGTCGTTGTTCTCGCCATCGGTTGCTCCGGTGGCGACCACCCGGCCCCAGCCGCGATGTCGCCTAGCGAAAGCGCCTCCACCGAGCCAGCATCGGTGCGGCTCTACGTCTTTGACTGCGGCACCCTGGTGGTGGCCGATGCCGGCCGGTTCTCGCTGATGCCGGACGAGGTGTCGACGCTCGAGTTGTCGGTGCCCTGCTACCTCGTCGAGCATCCGGCGGGCCGGATGCTGTGGGACGCGGGGCTCTCGGACGAGCTGGCCGAGGGGTCGCCACACACCCAGGAGAACGGCACGGTGACCACCGTCACCAGGACGCTGGCCGCGCAACTGGAAGAGCTCGGTCTGACGCCGTCCGACGTCACCTATCTGGCCCTGTCGCACATGCACTATGACCATGCGGGCAACGCCAACCTGTTCGCCGGCTCGACGTGGCTGGTTCAGCGTCCTGAGCACGAGGCGGCGTTCGGTGACGCCCAGGGGTTCTTCGACCGGAGCCTCTACAACGACTTGGAGTCAGCGGAGACGGTGATCCTCGACGGGGACCACGACGTATTCGGCGACGGGAGCGTCGTGATTAAATCGGCGCCAGGCCACACCCCCGGGCACCAGGTGCTGTTCGTCAACCTCTCCGACCCGGGACCGATCGTGTTGAGTGGCGACCTCTACCACTTCCCCGAGAATCGGCTCCTCAAGCGGGTGCCGACATTCAACTACGACGAGGGGCAGACGCTCCAGTCGATGGACCTCGTCGAAGACTTCCTGTCGGAGACCGGCGCCAGGCTGTGGATCGAGCATGACAGCGCGGCCTACGCGCGGTTGGAGAAGTCGCCCCTGTATTACGAATAGGGGTGGTCCGTTATCGCGAGCGTTCAGACGTCGTGGTCTGCGCGGCCCGATGCTCGGCGAACGTCGGCATCGTCTGGTCCCGGGCCGACACGGTCGGATCGCTGATCGGCCACTCGATGCCCAGCGCCGGATCGTTCCAGAGGATGCCCGCCTCGCCCTTCGGATTGTAGGCGGCGTCTACTTTGTAGAGCATGTCGGCCGGCGTGTCTCCCAGCACGCAGAAGCCGTGCGCGAAGCCGGGAGGCACCCACAGCAGCTTGCCGTTCATGTCGGTCAGTTCGGTGCCGTAGCTCTGTCCGAAGGTCGGCGCGTGCGGCCGGATGTCCACGACGACATCCCAGACCCGTCCACGCGTGACTCCCACCAATTTGCCCTGGGCCGGCGTGTGCTGGTAGTGCAGCCCGCGAAGCACGCCCGGGCTGGACCGTGAGTGATTGTCCTGCACGAACTCGCAGGGGAGCCCGTTGGCCCGGAAGCGGTCGACATTGAACCGTTCGATGAAGAAGCCGCGCTCGTCGCCATGCAGGACGAGCTCGATGAGGACGACGCCTTCGAGATGTAGTCGGGTGGTCTTCATGAGTCGGCGGAATCGCAGGGCAGAATTCCCAGTCGAGGCGGTCGATCATAACGCACCACCGTCTCGGGGATGAGGGCTTGACAGCAATTGCGGATACAGGTCTGATCGGAGCCGTCACCATTGACCATGACATACACCCAAAGGGAGCCTTACATGGCCATTGCGGACGCGTTGATTGCAGAACTCGAACAGGAAGCCGCCACAACTCGTCGCGTGTTGGAGCGGGTGCCGGCGGACAAGCTGGCCTGGAAACCGCATGACAAGTCGATGTCACTGGGGCGGCTGGCCTTGCACGTGGCCCAGACTCCCGGGAACGTCGCCGGGATGGCAGTGCCGAACCCGTCGCCGGCGCCCGAGTCGTTCGACCAGCCGGATCCCACATCCTCGGACGAAGTGCTGACGGCGCTCGACGAGAGCATCGCCAAGGCCAAGCAGATCGTGAGCGGGTTCGACGACGCGGCCATGATGGAGACCTGGTCCATTGCGGCCGGGGACAAGACGCTGATGTCGATGCCGCGGATTGGCTGGTTGCGCGCGATCATGCTCAATCACTGGTATCACCATCGCGGACAGCTTTCCGTCTATCTGCGATTGCTGGATGTGCCCGTGCCGTCGATCTATGGGCCCAGCGCCGACGAGAATCCGTTCGCCTAGCTGCTAGCCTGACATGACCACGCCAATCTCCAGACGCCTGTCGGTGGCGTGCTGCTTTGTCTGCGTACTCGTCGCCTCTGGTCGGCCGGTGGGGGCCCAGGAGCCCGTCGATCTGCTGCTGCACAACGGCAAGATCTTCACCGCCGACGTACGACTGTCGACGTTCTCCTCGGTGGCCGTGCGCGACGGCCGGATCGTGGCACTTGGATGGGACGCCCTTCGCCAGCAATACCGAGCCGAGCGCACCATCGATCTCGGTGGCAAGCTGGTCGTGCCCGGGTTCATCGACACCCACATTCACATCAGCGGCGACCCGGAACGCTGGGTCGATCTGTCCGGCCTCGAGACGATGTCGGAGTTGAAGGCGCGGGTGACGCGGAAGGCGGAGCAGCTCGGGTCCGGCGAGTGGGTCACCGGCTATGGCTGGTCGGAGGACGAACTCGCGGAACAGCGTCGGCCGTTGCGCTGGGACCTGGACGACGCGGCCCCAGTGAATCCGGTGGTGCTGACCCGGGCCGGCGGCCACAGCTCGGTGGCCAGTTCGCTGGCGCTGGAGGCGGCCGGCTTGACCCCGGAGAGCGACACACCGCCTGGCGGCATCATCGAGGTCGATGACCAGGGTCGGATGAACGGCATCCTGCGGGAAGGCGCGCAAGGGCTGGCCAGACGGCTGGTGCCGGACGCCACCCCAGAAGAACTGCGTGTCAGTTTTGTCGAGAATCTTCGCGGGTTGCTGAGGCTGGGTATTACCGGCATCATCCAGGCCGGGGTGGGTCAGCGCGGGTACGACGATTGGGAGTCGGTCTATCAGGAGTTCGCGGGCGAGTTGCCCCGGGCCGCGGTGCAGTTGCGGGTGCCGCCGAACCCCGAGCGGGCCATTGCCATGCTGGATGGCTTCGGGCGGACGACCGGCGACGGTAACGAGTGGCTGCGGGTCGGGCCGATGAAGTTCTTTGTGGACGGCGGCTACACCGGGGCCGCGGCCTGGACGCTCGAGTCCTACAAAGGACAGCCCGGATACTTCGGCACGGGAGCGCTGATTGACGAGGCGGGGCTCTACGAGATCTCGAAGGCGGCCCATGACCGGGGCTGGCAGATGGGCTTCCACACCATCGGGGATGCCGCGGTCAAGATGACCGTCGACGTCTGGTCCCGCATCATCGAGGAGTCGCCTCGCACCGACCATCGTCACTATCTGAATCACTTCACGGTGCGGCCGCCGGCCGAGACCATGCAGAAGATGGCGACCCACAACATCCACATTGCCCAGCAGCCGAACTTCACCTACACGCTCGAAGGCCGCTACGCCGAGCATCTCGATGGCGAGCGGTATCAGACCAACAATCCCCTCCGGTCGCCGATGAGCCATGGCGTGTTTGTCGCGCTGGGCAGCGACATCCTGCCGATCGGGCCGATGGTCGGGCTGTATGGCGCCGTCACCCGGAAGGGGATGAGCGGCGCCGTGGTGGGCCCCGGCGAAGCGCTGACCATGCCGGAGGCGATCGTGGGCTACACCAGGTTGGCCGCACATCTCACCTTCGAAGAGGACGAAAAAGGCAGCCTCGAGACGGGCAAGCTGGCCGATATGGTGGTGTTGTCGCAGGACCTGTTGACCATCGATCCGGATCGGACCCTGGACACCGAGATCGAGATGACGATTCTCGGTGGCGCCGTCGTCTACGAGCGGTAACGGGGTGCCGCAGGCCGACCGGATGTCAGACTCCGCGGTTCAGTTTCGCAAGATTCTCGGTCGTCGCGACGTCCTGGCCATCGCCTTCGGGGCCATGGTCGGGTGGAGTTGGGTGGTACTGGCCGGCGAGATGATCGTCCGGGCCGGCACACTCGGCTCGATTCTGGCCTTCGCCGCGGGCGCCGTCATGGTGTGGCTCGTCGGGCTGACCTATGCGGAGCTGACGGCCGCGTTGTCGCGTGCCGGCGGCGAGATCAGTTTTACCTTTGTCGGCCTCGGCCCCCTCGGCGCGTTCGTCTGCGGCTGGACGCTGGTCCTCGCCTACGTCGCCGTCTGCGCCTTCGAGGCGGTGGCGCTGCCCACGGTGGTCAGCTACCTCGTTCCGGGGTTCGAGGTCGGGTATCTCTACACGGTGGCCGGCTGGGACGTCCACCTGTCATGGGTCCTGGTCGGCGTGGGCGGGGCGCTCGCGACAGGTCTCGTCAACTATTTCGGTATCCGGTTCGCGGCGTTCGCCCAGACCGTGGCCGCTGGCGGTCTGCTGCTGGTGGGGATCGCGTTCTTTGTCCCCGGTGTTGTCAGCGGCGATACGGCCAATCTGGTTCCCTACGTGACCAGTTGGGAGGGCGTGCTGCGGGTGGTCATCATGACCCCGTTCCTCTTCGTGGGGTTCGACGTCATCCCCCAGATCGCCGAAGACATCGACATTCCGCTCAAAGCCGTGGGCCGCATCATCATCCTGTCGATCGTGATGGCGCTGGGCTGGTATGGACTCGTGCAGTGGACGGTCGGCGTGTCATTGCCGGCCGAAGGGCTCGCCACCCGCGCGTTGCCGACGGCCGACGCGATGACCGCGGTCTATGGCAGCCCCTGGGCGGGTCGCGTGCTCGTGCTGGGTGGATTGCTTGGCATCGTCACGTGTTGGAACGCGTTCTTCATCGGCGCGTCGCGTCTGCTGTTCGCCATGGCCCGAGGTGGCATGCTGCCCCCGGTGTTCGCTCGCCTGCATCCGCGTCATGGATCTCCGGTAGCGGTAGTGGCGGCACTGACGGGGGTGACGGCGGCGGCACCGTGGGTGGGGCGGCCGGCGCTTGTGTGGCTGGTGGACGCCGGGTCGCTGGCCACCGTGGTCGCCTATCTGCTGGTCGCGGTGTCGTTTCTGGTCATCCGGCGGCGGCATCCGGGGTTGCCCAGACCCTATCGAACGCCGGCGCCGGCAGTGGTAGGATGGCTCGCGGTCTTGACCACGGCGTTCTTCATCCTCCTGTACCTGCCGGGCAGTCCGTCCGCGCTGGCTTGGCCGGAGGAGTGGGTGATCGTCCTGCTGTGGGTGGGCCTTGGCCTCGGGGTGGCCCGTGGCATGCGTCGGCGCGTCAGCACCATGACCGAGGGACGGCAGGCGCGGCTCATTCTGGGCGACTACGCCAAGGCGGTCAGGCTCTAGCGGGCGGCTAGTTGGTTCATCACATGCGACCTCTGAGGCTCTGCCATCGCACGCTCATCGTCGCGTTGGCCGTCCTCGTCGTCGGGGGGCTGGCGTCGGTGCGATGGGGCCCTGTTGTCACCGCCAGAGCGGCCGTCGAGACGGCCGTGGCCCTCGAGCCGGCGGTCGACCGGGTCGCACAGCTCCCCCGGATGCGGTCGCTGCTGGTCTCGGTGGATGGTCGTCTTGAGGCCGAGCAGTACTTCAACGGCGCCGCCGCCCATCGCGCCGCCAACATGAAGTCGGCATCGAAGAGCATCATCTCGCTGCTGGTCGGGATCGCGCTCGACCAGGGCCACATCGACAGCGTCGACACCCAGATTAGCCAGTTCTTTCCCGAGTATCTGGACGACCCGACGAAAGAGCAGATCACGATCGAGGATCTGCTCACGATGCGGGCCGGACTTGAGACGACCAGCAACCGTAACTACGGTCGGTGGGTCCAGAGCGGGAACTGGGTGAGACACGTGTTGACCCGTCCGCTCGTGGCCGTCCCAGGCACCCAGATGATCTACAGCACCGGCAGTTCGCATCTGCTGTCGGCCATCATTACCAAAGCGTCGGGGATGGACACCCATCGCTTCGCGCGACGCTATCTCGGCGAACCGATGGGCATTTCGGTGCCTCGATGGACGGCGGATCCACAGGGCATCCTGTTCGGTGGCAATGAAATGTCCATGACCCCGCGCGACATGCTCGCCATTGGTGAGATGTATCTCAATTGTGGTCGCGTCGGCACACGGCAGATCGTGTCCGAGGAGTGGGTGCACACGTCGGTTCGTACGCACGCAACCCGGGACTGGAGGCCGGAGCGGTCCTACGGCTACGGCTGGTGGGTACGTGAGGTGGACGGGCACGATGCGTATTACGCGTGGGGGTACGGCGGTCAGTTCATCTATGTGGTGCCGGGACTGCGTCTCGTGGCGGTCATGACTTCGTCACCCAATCCAGGTGAGGGGCTTCGCGCACACCGGCAGTCGCTCTACGACCTGATGGAAGAGGAAATTGTGCCGGCCGTCGCGGCCGGCGTGTAATCATGTCCCCGCCGGTCTCCAGACCCGCCACGGGCTTGAGAAGACGGGGACCGGCCTCGTCGACAACGGAGGAACAGCATTGTGAAGCGATGGTATCTCGGTGTCGTAGTGACGGCGGTGGGTCTGGTCGCGTGCGGGGCTCCGGTGGAGGAGGCGATACCAGAGCCCGAACCGATGGCGGCCGAGCCCGCGGACAGCGCCGGGACGGTCGTGCGCGTCGACCCGGCGTTCGATGCCTTGGTACCGGCGGATGCCGTCATCGAGAAACTGGCCGATGGCTATGGGTTCACCGAGGGGCCGGTCTGGGTGCGGCGCGGCGACCCAGAGCCCTACTTGCTGTTCAGCGACATTCCCAATAACGTGATTCGAAAGTGGTCCCCGACCGCGGGAGCCAGCGACTTCATGGATCCGGTCTTCGAGGGCGATCCCGACGGTCGCTCCGTCGGATCGAATGGGCTGCTGATCGACGGCGAGGGTCGGCTGATTTTGTGCGAGCACGGGAACCGGCGGATCTCGCGCATCGAGTTGGACGGCAGCGTCACGGTGCTCGCCGACCGGTTTGAGGGGAAGCGCCTGAACAGTCCGAATGATGCGGTGTATCACTCGAGCGGCGCGTTGTACTTCACGGACCCCCCGTACGGGCTTCGGGAAGGGAACGACGACCCGGACAAGGAGCTCGACTTCAACGGCATCTTTCGGCTGAGCCCTGATGGAACGCTCACCCGGCTCGCGGATCAGACCGCGCCGAACGGGATCGCGTTGTCGCCGGATGAGGCGACGCTCTACGTGGCCAACTCCGACGGGGCCAACAAGGTGTGGTACGCCTACGACGTCTTGGCTGACGGCACGCTGGGGCCGGGGCGGGTGTTCTACGACGTCAACGACGTGGAAGCCCCCGGCGCCGCCGACGGGATGACGATTGACCGTGACGGCAACCTGTTTGCGACGGGCCCCGGCGGCATCTGGGTGATCAGTCCGGACGGCACGCACCTGGGCTCGATTCAGCCCGACGAAGTGCCGGCCAATGCCGGTTGGGGCGACGACGGCAACACCTTGTATATGACCGGACGCACTGGGTTGTACCGGATTCGGTTAAACACCGGTGGGACGATCCAGTAGCCCGCCTTCGCCGAGGCTACGGCGGGTAGGCCGGTCGACCACGGCGTGTGTCGCGGGTTTCCGGTGGACTGTTCGTCGACACGGGAGGTTGAGAGATGACCCCACGAAGTTGTCGGTTCACGCGAGCGTTGTGTGTCTGCCTGGTGCTCGGGGGCGTCACATCGACGGCCATGGCCCAGCCCGGTGCACGGGACGGTGAGTGGCGGCACTATGGCGGTGACGAGGCCAACACGCGCTACTCGCCACTCGATCAGATCACGGCCGACAACTTCAGCGACCTGGAGCTGGTCTGGCGGATGAAGACCGACAACTTCGGTCCCGTGCCCGAGTACAACTTCCAGTCCACGCCGTTGATGGTTGGTGGCGTGGTCTACTCGACCGTGGGGACCCGGCGGTCCGTGGTCGCGGTGGACGCGGGTACTGGCGAGTATCTGTGGATGCATCGCCTGGACGAAGGCGAGCGGGCGGACGAAGCGCCACGTCGGCTCTCCGGTCGCGGTCTGGCGTATCGCGACAACGGTGGGAGCGGGCAGATCATCTACGTTACGCCCGGCTACCGAATGATCGCGCTCGATGCCGTCACGGGACAGCGAATCCCGAGCTTCGGCACCGACGGCATCGTCGACCTGATGCAGAACATGGATCAGGACATCGACCCGATTGCCGGCGAGATCGGTCTCCATGCCACACCCCTCGTTGCCGGCGACACCATCATCGTCGGGGCCGCGCATGTGCCGGGGAGCGCGCCCGAGTCGATGCGGAACACGAAGGGCTACGTGCGCGGGTTCGATGCCGACACCGGCACACGCAAGTGGATCTTCCACACGATTCCCGGTGGTGACGAATTTGGCAACGACACCTGGCTCAACGAATCGTGGCGGTATACCGGGAACAACGGCGTCTGGGGCCAGATCAGCGTCGACCTCGAGCTCGGCATCGTCTATCTGCCGACCGAGATGCCCACGAACGACTACTACGGAGGCCATCGGCACGGCGACAATCTGTTCTCTGACAGCATCGTGGCGGTCGATCTCGAGACCGGCGAGCGGTTGTGGCACTTCCAGGCGATTCATCACGATGTCTGGGACTGGGACTTCCCCTGCGCCCCGGTGCTGGTCGACGTGGAAATCGAGGGCCGTCCCGGCATCACGAAAGTGATTGCCCAGCCGAGCAAGCAAAGCTGGCTGTATGTGCTCGACCGGGAGACCGGTGAACCGATCTGGCCGATCGAGGAGCGATCGATGCCGCCGTCTGACGTGCCGGGTGAACTGCTGGCTCTGACCCAGCCGTTTCCAACCAAGCCACCCGCCTACGACCGACAGGGTGTGAGCGAAGACGACCTGATCGATTTCACCCCTGAGCTACGGGCCGAGGCGCTGGAGCGGGTCTCGAACTTCGGGATGGGACCAATTTTCACCCCGCCCGTTGTCGCCGACCCCGATGGGTCGTACGGCACGCTGATGCTGCCCTCGACCGGCGGCGGCACGAACTGGCCCGGCGGGTCGGTTGACCCGGAAACCGGTATCTTCTACCAGTACTCCTTCACGAACATGGTGTCTCTCGGGCTGGTCAACGATCCCGAGCGGTCGGATATGGACTTCATCCGCGGCAACCCGGCCGGCGTGGCGCCCCGCGATCGCGCCTTGACCATCCGGGGCTTGCCCCTCGTGAAGCCACCATGGGGACGGATCAGCGCCATCGATCTCAAGACGGGCGACATCCTGTGGCAAATCGCTCACGGTGAGACCCCGGACAACGTGCGGGAGCACCCCGACCTACAGGGCCTCGACATTCCTCGGACCGGCCGGATCGGTCGCGTCGGTACCCTGATCACCAAGACGCTGGTCATCGCCGGTGAGCCCGGGACGTTCACGACCCCGTCCGGCGAGCGTGGCGCGATGCTGCGCGCCTACGACAAGGTCACCGGCGCGGAGGTCGGAGAGGTGTTCATGCCGATCGGGGTGTCCGGTTCGCCAATGACCTACATGCACGAGGGCGCGCAATACATCGTCGTCGCCACGAGCGGCGGCGGCCAGGCGGGCGAACTGCTCGCGTTTCGGTTGGTGGAGTAAGGGGAGTAGACCTCAGACGGAGCCGGGTCGTGCACCCTCGCGCGCCGCGCGTTCCCGGTCCCGAAGCTCTCGTCGTAGGATTTTTCCGGACGCGACCTTGGGAATCGCGTCGATGAATTCGACGGCGCGGACCTTTTTGTGTGGCGCCACGCGGTCGGCGACGTAGGCCATGATCGCCTCGGCGGTCACCGCGACGTTCGGTATCTGCACGACATACGCTTTGGGAATCTCACCCGCTTCGACGTCGGGCACCGGGATGACGGCCACGTCGGCCACCGCGGGATGCGCCTGAATCACGCTTTCGAGTTCCGCCGGGGCCACCTGGAGTCCTTTGTACTTGATCA
>CAUZAY010000144.1:0-10921 GCA_963577695.1 Vicinamibacteria bacterium
CGGGTTCTGGTTCTCGTTCAGCAGCGCCACCGTGTTCATGATGAACCCGGACATACAGAACGCGCACTGGAACCCCTGCTCTTCCAATACCGCCTGCTGCATGGGGTGCAGGGTGCCATCCTCGGCCTCCAGCCCTTCGATCGTGGTGACCTCGCGGCCCCGGACCGTGTGGGTCAGCGTCGAGCAGGCGTAATGGGCGACTCCGTCCACCAGCACTGTGCAGGCCCCGCACTCGGCGCGGTCGCAACCGATTTTGGTGCCGGTTAGGCCCATCGTGTAGCGCAGCGTCGTAGACAGGGTCTCCATCGGAGGCACCTGAATACGCCGGCTCCGACCGTTCACGTTGACGGTGATCAGGCGCTCGACCGCACCCGCCGCCGGAGACTGTGCCAACAACGTCCCGCCATTCGCGCGGAACAGGTAGTTGGACGAGGAGACAGCCGCGCTCGCGGCGATCGCCCCCTTGATGAAACCACGGCGGGACACTCCGGACGACGCCGACATATCCGTCATTGCAACGATTCCTTCGGTCATGAAGCACACTCCCTCTGTCGCGGCGCCGATGTGGCTGAGGCCGCAACCGCGAATCGTGGGTCTCGTGGAGCGGCGTATACGCTCCGGCTTGAGCATGATACTGCGCCGGCGCCGACAACGCACTCGCGGTTCGGCGGGGCTCGTCCGCCGTGTCCGCACCGCGGGCGCCCGGGGACAGGTATACTGCGGGGCTTCACGCCCCCAACAGAGGTAGAGAAGCCGATGAAGAAGAAGACCACGTCCATCGCCGTCCTCGGCCTGGGGTCGTTCCTGGGTCTGGCTATGACACCGCCGGCGGCCGCCCAGGCCCTGGATCCGGCTACCCGATTCGTCGAGGTCGCGGGCGGCTACCGGCTCGTCCCCGACATCACGTATCTGCGAGCCGGCGGAATAGACCTGAAGCTGGACCTCTATCAGGCTCGGGGTTCTGCCGCGACGCCAACGCTCATCTACATTCACGGCGGCGGGTGGACCAACGGCAGCAAGGAGAGCTCCGCGCTGACGTTCCTGCCGTATCTCGAAATGGGATGGTCCGTCGTCAACGTCGAGTACCGCATGGCGGATGTCGCGCATGCCCCAGCCGCCGTCGAAGATTGTCGCTGCGCACTTCGATGGATCTACCGGAACGCCGAGCGATACAACTTCGACCTCGACCGCATCGTGGTCACCGGCAACTCGGCCGGTGGCCATCTGGCCCTGACGACCGGCATGGTGACCGCGGAGGCCGGGCTCGACCGACAGTGTCCCGGCGACCGCAACCGCGCCTGGTCCACCGGGACGACATCGATGGACGAGTTAAAAGTGGCCGCCATCATCAACTGGTACGGCATCACCGATGTCGTGGGGCTCATGCACGGCCCACCCGGGTCATCGGGCAATTTCACCGAAGCGTGGCTCGGGAGTCGTAGCGACCGGGCGGACGTCGCGGCGCGCGTCTCACCCCTGACCTACGTCAGACCGGGACTGCCGCCCGTGCTGACCATCCACGGCGGCGCCGACCCGATTGTCCCGCATGACCACGCGGTGCGCCTCCATCGAGCGCTGGACTCCGCGGGCGTGCCAAACCAGCTCGTCACCATTCCGGAGGGCGGACACGGGGGATTCAGCCGCGATGATAGCGTGCGGATCTACGAAACGATCCGGGCGTTCCTCGGCCAACATCAGGTCATGTGACATGTCTCAAGCGACAGCAGATATGGTCGAACTGCGGGCCGGATCCGCCACGCTCGGCGTCTCACCGGTCGCCGGGGGGTCCGTGACCCGTTACGCATCGGCTCACAACGGCCGGGTGTTCGAGTGGATGCGCCCAGCCCTGGCCGACGCGGTGCAGACCAGGTCGGCGGGCTCGACGTCGAGCTTTCCGCTCGTGCCGTTCTCGAACCGCATCAGAGACGCGCGATTCCGCTTCCGTGGTCGCACCATCCAGCTGCCGCAGAACTTTCGGCCTGGTCCTCACGCCATCCATGGGCACGGCTGGCGCCAGCCGTGGGGCGTCGTCTCGCAGGCAGCCACCAGTCTCACCCTCGAGTACCGTCATACGGCCGACGCGTGGCCCTGGGCCTACCGGGCGGAGCAACGCTTCGCACTGAGCCCCGACCGGCTGACAGTCCGGTTCGCCGTCACCAACGAGTCGGCCGACCCGATGCCGGTCGGGTTCGGGGTGCACCCGTATTTCGTGCGGACACCAGCGGTGCGCTTCCGGGCCGCGGTCGAGCAGATGTGGCAGACGGACAGCAACGCGATGCCCGCCGCGTTGGGTGCGGCGCCGCCCGGGCTCGCACTCGACGCGGACGGCCTCAATCCCGACTCGACGGTGCTCGACAACAACTTCCTCGGGTTCGGCGGTCGCGCGAGGGTGGAGTGGCCAGAATGGAACGCCGGGCTCGAGGTGGCAGCCGACCCGATCTATTCGTGCCTGGTGATTTACACGCCGGAGGGACAAGATTTCTTCTGTGCGGAGCCGGTCACGAACTGCATCGATGGCTTCAACCTCGCCGACCAGGGACGCACCGACACCGGGATCATCGTGCTCGACCCGGGCGATACCGCGGCCGGCGACGTCACCTTCACCCCACTGCTCAGCCTCTAGGTTTCCTGGCGAGGCGTTCGTCTGGCGGCGTTGCTGCGTCGGTCACATGCCGCCTGCATGCTCCCTCCTTGAGCCTGGCCAGACGAACGCCTCGCCAGGAAACCAATGTGGCAGGGGACGGGGTTTGGCGACGTGCTGCGTCGGTCGACGCCTAGGCGCGCGCGCCTCGCGGACGCGGAGTGGGGCTCGCCGGGTCCCCGCTTAGCGTTTGCGGACCGAAATGCCCGCTCCCACCGCCCGAACGCACCGGCGCGCCTGATCAGCCCTCCACCGGCCGGTTCGACCCGGCACCGCCCATCGAATCGGGACGAATGCCGCAGTGCTGTCTGCCGCCGGCGTCTAGACCACGCGGTGCAACAGCTCGGCTCCGGCCGCGAGGCGGCGGCAGTTCTCCACCGCCACGACGAGGCTTCGCTCCAGCGTCTCTCGCGTGAGCCAGGCGAGGTGCGGGCTGACGACCACGTTGTCGAGCTCGAACAGTGGATTCGTGGACGCGGCCGGCTCCGTGGCGAACACATCCAACCCAGCGGCACCGATTCGACCTGACCGGAGGGCGGCGACGAGCGCCGGCTCGTCCACCAGCCCGCCACGAGCGGTGTTGACCAGGATCGCGCCCGGCCTCATACCGGTGATGGCGTCGGCATCGATGACCCGCTCGGTGTCCGGCGCCAGCGGGAGATGCAGTGACACGATGTCGCTCTCGGCCAGGAGGTCCGGCAGCGACCGTGGCTCCCCCACCGCTCCCGGCCTCGGACTCCGGCTGGTAAACAGCACTCGCGCGCCGATCGCCTGGAGCATCGGGGCGAGACAGCCCGGCACGGCGCCATACCCAACCAACCCCACGGTGCGGCCCCGCAACTCGCCATACCGGTCCTGCCGGGCCGGAGGCAGCTCCCACCCGCGCCCGGCCCGGGTGGACGCATCCAGGTCCACCACCATCCGAAGCGCACCAAGCATCAGCAGCAGGGTCATCTCGGCCACCGCCTGGCTGTTGGTACCGGGCATGTTGCAGACGGCAACACCGTGGCGCTGTGCCGCGTCCAGGTCGATCGTGTTCACACCGACCCCGATCTTCTGAACGAGGCGCAGACGCGGTGCTGCCACGAGCGTGGCGGCGGTGACCGGATCGAGCAGATGCCAGAGGACCTCCGCGTCCGCCATCAGCTCGTCGAAACGACTCCGATCCGAGATCGGACAGACAGACACGGACAGCCCCTGGCGTGCGAGCCCGGAGAGCCGCGTCGCGAACTCGGGACCGGCGGTGTAGTGGAGGACGATCTGCATCAGCGGCGACGCCGCTATCATAAGGCGACGTGTCCGCGCCCGACCCCACCATTCTTGCCGCGCTACGCCGGATGCGCCTCGTCACGGCGGACGCGGTCCCGACGATGACCACACTGCCGGGCGGGGTCTCGTCCGACATCTGGCGAGTCGACCTACCCAACGGTCCGGTGTGCGTCAAACGGGCGTTGGCCCGGCTCAAGGTCGACGCGGTGTGGGAGGTCCCGATTGAACGAAACCGGTATGAGTGGGCCTGGATGCAGGAGGTCGCGCGTATCGCACCGGAGAGCGTCCCGCCGCTGGTGGCCCAAGATTCCGCATCCGGATGCTTTGTCATGGGCTTCCTGGCGCCCGAGACACATCCGGTCTGGAAGTCGCTCCTCCAGCGCGGGATCGCCCTGTCCGACACGGCCGGCGCCGTCGGACGTCGTCTTGTCGCCATTCATGCGGCTACGGCCGACCGGCCGGACCTCGCGCAACGGTTCGCCACCGACCATATCTTTCACGCGATCCGTCTCGAACCGTATCTGCTCGCCGCCGCCCGGCGCCACCGTGACCTCGCCCCGAGGTTGCGAGACATCGCGTCGAAAACCGCCGCGACCAAGCGCGCGCTGGTGCATGGCGACACCAGCCCCAAGAATGTGCTGGTCGGCCCCGACGGCCCCGTACTGCTGGACGCGGAATGTGCCTGGTATGGCGACCCGGCGTTCGACCTCGCGTTCTGTCTCAACCACCTGCTGCTGAAATGCCTGTGGACACCGAGGGCGACCGCCGGGTTTCTCGGGTCGTTCGACGCGCTGGCCGACGCCTACGTGACCGGTGTGACCTGGGAGGCGCCCCCAGCCTTGGAACGGCGGGCGGCGCACCTCTTGCCGGCTCTGTTGCTTGCGCGCGTCGACGGTAAGTCACCGGTGGAGTACCTCTCCACCGAGGCGGACCGCGGGCTGGTGCGGCGGGTGGCCACGGCACTGCTCCGCCGCCCCACGGACACCCTGGTCGCGGTCCGACAGGCGTGGGCCGACGCGCTCCCGGAGGCCAGTGAATGACCGCCATCGACGAGACCATCGAGCGCGTGACAGCCCGGCGAGTCTGGGATTCTCGTGGACGTCCGACGATAGAGGCGGAGGTGCACCTGCCGAACGGCATCGTGGGGCGCGCGATGGCGCCAGCCGGCGCGTCGACCGGCAGCGGCGAGGCGGTCGATCTGCGCGATGCGGGTCGGTCGCAGGGTGGGCAGGATGTGACGCAGGCCATTGGAGGCGTCGAGCGGGAGATATCCCCCGCGCTCGGCGGACTCGCCGTGACCGACCAGGCCAGACTCGACCAGGTACTCATCGAGCTCGACGGGACGGCGAACAAGAGCCGGCTTGGTGGCAACGCCCTGATCGCCGTCTCGACGGCCGCCCTGCATGCAGCCGCCAGTCTGGCCGGCACGCCGCTCTGGCGTCACGTGCTGGGAGCCGCACCTCCGATCGTCCCGCTCCCTGAGATCCAGATTTTTGGCGGTGGAGCACACGCCGGACGGCGGGTCGACGTGCAGGACTTCATGGTCATGGCCATCGGGGCGTCCAGTTTTGGGCAGGCGCTCGACTGGACCGCCGACGTGTACCGAGCCGCCGGGGTTAGGTTGGCGAACCGCGGCCGGCTCCAGGGCGTGGCTGACGAGGGTGGCTACTGGCCAGTCTTCGACACGAACGAGGAGGCGCTGGAGTGCCTTCTGTACGCCATCGAGGATGCCGGGCGGACCCCGGGCGACGACGTGGCCATCTCACTCGACATCGCGGCATCCGAGTTCCACGTGTCCGGGCGCTATTGCCTCGGGCTCGAGGATCGTGAGTTGGATAGCGACGAACTCTGCGAACTGCTGTGCGGCTGGATCGGACGCTTTCCGATTGTGTCGATCGAGGACCCCGTCTCGGAAGACGACACCGTCAGCATGCGGAAATTCACCGCCGCCGTCGGCCGCCGCGTGCAGGTCGTCGGGGACGACTACCTGGTCACCGATGCGACACGCGTCGAACAGGCGGCGAGGGAACAGGCCTGCAACGCCCTGCTGGTGAAGCCGAATCAGGCGGGCACGATCACCGAGACCAGGGCCGCCTTCGACGCCGCCCGCCGCGCCGGGTTCGGGACCATCGTCTCCGCCAGGTCGGGCGACACTGAGGACGTGACCATCGCCCATCTTGCCATCGGGTGGGGCGCGGGACAGCTCAAAGTCGGGTCGTTCTCGCGCTCGGAGCGGATGGCCAAGTGGAACGAGGTGCTGCGCATCGAAGAGGCGCTCGGCGACGCCGCGGTCTTCGCCGGACGCGACGTGCTGCCATAGAACTCGCCTACGGCTCGCGGTGCGGTTCGACGGCGGTCGAGAACCCGGCAAGGGCAACACGGTGCTGAGAAACGGTTTGGGTGGTTTCCAGGCGAGGCGTTCGTCCAGCCAGGCGGGCGCCCCGCCCGGCCGGGCGGGGGCGACCGAGGACGCAACGCCGTCCAGACGGGCACGACCTCGTCAGACGGGGCTGCGCCACGAACCCCACGCGACCGCTACGCGGGGACCCCGAGAGCCCCACTCCGCGGCCGCGAGGCGCGCAGGTGCGCGCCTAGGCGACGTCCAGGGCGGTTTCCTGTCGAGGTGTTCGGCTGGCAAGGCGCGACGAGGGAGCAGGCAGGCGGCCTGTGACCGAGGAAGCAACGCCGTCCAGACGGGCACCTCGGCAGGAAACCTAGAAGCCCGGCTTTAGGGTGCCCTTCTGCCGGGCCACCTCCAGGAGGGTCGGATAGAACTGTACAAAGGTCCGCTCGACGGCGGTGTGCTCCGTGTGACATTCAATACACCGGGCGACCTGGGCGCCGGCCAGCGGCTCCGCCACCTCGGCCAGTGCGTCGTCCTGTCCGAAGTTGAAGAACGCCCAGCCGTCGGGAAAGCGCGCGTCCTTTACCTCGGCCTCGAGCATCACCCGATCTGTCTGGAAACGCCCGGTCCGGCTGATCTCGGCGTCGGTGGCAGCGCGACGAAACTCCAGAACAAAGGTGGTGCCATCCGGCCACCGCCCGGTCTCCATGAACGCTCGGTGGGACGAGGGGTTCACGAAGACATTCTGAAAGAGCTGCGGCCTTGTGGAAGCGCCGGCGGGTTGGTCCTCGTTGTAGGCCATCGCCAACCCGGAACTCAGGAAGGTCCACTCCCGGTAGTCGTCCGGTCGAACGAGGTGGGTACCGTTCTCATACCGGGGACCGTCGTTCGCGGCCGGTTGGCCGAACAGCGCCACCGAGCTCACGGTAGCGAAGGTCAGGCACGCTACACTCAGACTGACGGTGCTTTTTCGCATCGTGGTCGCTCCCCGTAGGCTTCTGTCCAGAGCCGCGCCGATCGTGGGCGAGACGACTGACATGGTATACCCGTCCGGTATACTCGGTTCGCCACGATCCCCAGCCAGTCTCCCGATGCTTCGTACCCTGACCGCGACGGCGCCCGTGGTCGCGGCGCTGATGATCGTCGTGCTCCTATTCGAACCGCCCGCATTGCGCCCATCGGAGCGCATTCCCACGCTTCGCGTGCTGACCGGTCTGACCGGCAGCCACCTGGCGTTGACATCGAGCCAGATCGAGGCCGCGCTGACATTGGGCCGGCAGGGCGAGCCGCCAACCTACGCATTGACGCAGGTCGGGGGCGCGGGCCAGCCGGGGAGCCGGCCGGCCGGCGTCGTCTACACACCCTTCTTGCGGGTTGCCTGGGCGTCGTACGCCCGCGCGGCGGCGGGGCGTCCGCTCCGCGCCAACGAAGTGCCGGGCTGGATGAGGGCGGCGGTCGTCTACGTCGCCATGCGCGGCCCGGTCGAAACTGGGTCCGGCGCTCCGCTCTTCCTCAGCGCCGTCCCGGCCGACGCGCCCACCTGTTGTCGGCAACCTCAGCCGACCCTGGCCAGACCGCTGTGGATGACCAACGACATCACCGCCCTGACCCGATTCGGAGCATCCGTGCCGTTCGACGACCTGGCCGTCATTGCCGCGTATCCGCCGACCATCCTGCATCTGGAGACCGATATCGTCGCGTTCCGGCGGGTCGGCGCGGGCACCGGTGAGAAGAGCCTGGAGATGCGTGGACGCCTGGACCCGGAGGTGGCCGTCGACTGGCGCTAGCCCGCAGTATTCATGAACCCACGGCTGCAACGACGATCTTCGGCGTTTCGCTTCGCGCGTTCATGAATACTGCGGGCTAGTAAGCAGAACGCCTCGTTCGCACGTATCATCGACGTGTCTATGCGTACATTCGTCGTTGGCGTCTCCGGCCTGACCCTGTTGTTCACCGCCTCTGTCGCCCAGACCGCGCCAATCGCCACACCCTACGCCGGGCGCACCGGAGCCCCGATTCAGGCCCAAGCCACGCCGGCCCCGTCCTCCGGGACGTTGGCCGTCGAGCGTTTCTCGAACATCAGCGGCCTGCCCGGCGACGAGTGGATGGGGTCCGGTATCGCCGAGACTCTGGCCGCCGACCTCACCGACACGGGAATGTTGGTCATCGTCGCGCCGACCGGCGCCTCCGCCGGCGCACGGGGCAACGCGGCGGGGACCCGCTGGATCGTCACCGGGGGCTACCAGAGACAGGGGGAGAGCCTGCGCCTCACAGCGCGCATCGTGGAGGCCGAGTCTGGCGCAGCCGTCCACAGCGTGCGAGTTGATGGACGGGCGGACGATTTCTTCCGCCTGCAAGATGAACTATCAGCCGGCATTCGCGCCGGTTTTCCGCTGGAGCCCTCCACACCGATGACAACGTCGGGTGCTGCTCCTGGGCCGGGCACGGCCGCCGCCGCCAGGACCGGCTCGACCCCATCCATCGCTGTCTCCGACCGGCCGGACACATCTGCGGGTGGCGGCCTGGCCATCACTGGCCGCTTGCTCGATGGCCCCCCTACCCCCGTCGCTCCCGCCACGGTCGCGCGAGACGCGTCGGGAGATGCCACGATCCGCGCGGTCCGGCTCGATGCCCCCCTCGGCATCGACGGCGTGCTGGACGAGGCGGTCTATGCCACCGTGACCGCCATAGAAGGATTCATCCAGCAACTCCCCGACGAGGGCGAGCCCACCACTGAACGCACCGAGGCGTGGGTCTTCTTCGACACCCAGAACATCTACATCTCGGCCCGACTCTGGGACAGCGCGCCGGAGTCCGAGTGGGTCGCCAACGAGATGCAGCGCGACTCGTTTCAGCTCATCAACAACGAAACGTTCAACGTCTCACTTGACACCTTTTACGACCGGCGAAACGGGTATGCCTTCCAGGTCAACCCGATCGGCGGCATCTTCGATTTTCAGCTGACCGACGAGGGCAACCCCAACATTGACTGGAACCCAATCTGGGATGTGCGCACCGGTCGGTTCGAGGGTGGCTGGACGGCCGAGATGCAGATCCCGTTCAAGTCCCTGCGGTATCGGCCAGGCCGGGCCCAGATCTGGGGCATACAGCTCGGACGGCGGATTTACCATAAGAACGAATCCACGTATTTGACCCCGGTCCCGATTTCTGGCGGGCCGGGACTGTTCCGTATATCAGCCGCAGGCACCCTGACCGGCATTGAAGTACCGGAGGGGAACCGGACGTTCGAGATCAAACCCTATGCGATCGGATCGAGCGCGACCGACCTCAACGCGGACCCCGCGGTGCGCAACGACGGCGACGGTGACTTCGGGTTCGACGTCAAGTACGGTCTGACCCAGAACCTCACCGCCGACTTCACCTACAACACCGATTTCGCGCAGGTCGAGGTTGACGAACAGCAGGTCAATCTCACCCGTTTCAGCCTGTTCTTCCCTGAGAAGCGCGAATTCTTTCTGGAGGGGCGCGGCACGTTCGATTTTGGCCGCGGTGCGCAATTCGGCGGCGGTGGGGCTCCGGGCGGCAGCGGCCGACCTGGATCGGGCGGATTTGGCGCCGGTTCCGCCCCGACCATTTTCTTCAGCCGTCGAATCGGCCTCGAATCAGGAAACACAGTGTCCATTCTCGGGGGCGGCCGCCTGACCGGCAAGGTCGGCGATTTCAGCGTCGGCGCCCTCAACATCCAGACCGATGACGTGCAAGGCGATGACATTTCGGACTCGGGCATCCGTGGCACCAACTTCACCGTGCTCCGCGTCAAACGCGACATCCTCCGCCGCAGTAGCGTCGGCGGCATCTTCACGAACCGGTCGATCTCGGTCGACGGCGACGAGTCGAACCAGGCCTTTGGCGTAGACGGCACGTTCTCGTTCTACGACAACGTCAACTTCAACGGCTACTACGCGCGAACCGAGACGTCGACCCAAGACGGCGCCTTCGACCGGAACAACGACAGCTACCAAACCGCCTTCACCTACAACGGCGACCTCTATGCCTTGAGCGTCGACCACCTGCTCGTCGGCGAGAACTTCAACCCCGAGGTCGGTTTTCTGCGCCGCACCGACTTCAGACGAACGTTCGCCCAGAGCCAGTTCAGCCCGCGACCTTCTTCCCTGGCACTCGTCCGCCAGTTCAAGTTTGGCGGCAGCGTCGACTACATCGAGACCGTCGCGGGTCAGGTCGAGTCGCGGATCGCGAGAGGCAGTTTCGAGACCGAGTTCGAGAACAGCGATCGATTCGTGGCCGACGTCCAAAAGAGCTACGAATTCCTCTTCGACCCGTTCGACATCGCGGACGACGTGACCATCCCGGTCGGCGGATACGAGTTCCAGGACTACTTCGTGTCGTATGCGATGGGGGCCCAACGACGCATCGCCGGGACGCTCTCGTTGCAACGCGGTGAGTTTTTCGGGGGGAATATCACGACCGTCGGGTACACACGTGGTCGGATCGAGATCACCCCGCAGTTCTCGTTCGAGCCCAGCGTCTCGGTCAACCGCGTCGAGCTGCCACAGGGGGAGTTCACGGCGAAATTGGCCACCACCAGACTCACCTACACCTTCACACCGCGAATGTTCTTCGGTGGACTCCTGCAATACAACTCGACCCGCAACACGCTCAGCGCCAACCTGCGTCTGCGCTGGGAA
>CAUZAY010000145.1:0-10893 GCA_963577695.1 Vicinamibacteria bacterium
AGACCTACGGCGAGGTCGGTCACCTGCTGGAGGCGCTTGGCGCCGCCGCCTCGGCCGCGGGACGGTGACGGGACACGTCACGTTGGGGACTGACTCGGATCGCCATCTGGTGCGGTGTCCAGCACCGTGACGGTTCCGTCCCCGCGTACCTGGAATTTGGCGGGCTTCAGAGACGGTAGAACGCAGTAGTAGGCTCCCCAAGCTAAGGACCCGCTCAGGAATAACTTGACCATTCTGACCACCGATGTATCCCGTCCGGCTACGTTGTTCGGCGCTTACATACTCCCGGCATGTGCACTCCTCACGCCTTGCCGGACGGGCGCCTCGACGTCCAGAATGATCAACTTGTTCCTGATCGGGTCCTAACGTAACTCTGGAGTATCCGATCCGGGCCAGACTCGGAGAGGACAGAAGGGATAGGGCGGCGCAAGCATGGAAGAGCGGAAGCTGGCGATGAATCGGCGACGTTTTCTCGCCGGTCTGTCGGCTGCCGGTGTCGGGTCGACTCTGCTGCCCGGGGCCCTCATGGCGGTGGCCCAGGACGCCGATGAGATCACGGTGGAGATGCTCGACGCCGCGCAGCGGGTGGCGGGGCTCCACTTCGGTCCCGATGAGCTGCAGCGGATCGTGGGTCGACTGAACCGACCCGGCGGGAGTGGTCCCGACGTGGAGACGCTGCGCGCGGCCGCGCTCGGGAACGGCGCCCCGTCGGCGCTGGTGTTCAACCCGGTGCCGCCGGCAATGACACTCCCCACCGAACGGCACCCGATGCGGCGGGAGACGGTGGCGGTCTCGCGCCCGGCCAGCGACGAGACATTGGCGTTTCTGCCGGTCACCCATCTCGCGAAGTTGGTCGAGAGCGGTCGGGTCACGTCGTCGGAGCTGACCGAGCTCTATCTGGGCCGGCTGAAACGTTATGACCCCACCCTTCATTGCGTCGTGAGCGTTACCGAGGCACTGGCTCGCGAGCAGGCGAAGCGAGCGGACGAGGAGATCGCGGCCGGGAGGTATCGGGGGCCGCTTCACGGAATTCCGTGGGGGGCCAAGGATCTGTTGTCTGTGCGCGGGACTCAGACCACGTGGGGCGCGTCGCCGTATCGCGACCAGACGTTCGACACCGACGCCACGGTCTATAGCCGGCTGACTGCCGCCGGCGCGGTGCTCGTGGCCAAGCTGTCGATGGGGGCCTTGGCATCCGGCGATCGATGGTTTGGCGGGCGCACGCGGAACCCGTGGAACCCGACCCAGGGGTCGAGCGGGTCGTCGGCCGGTCCCGGCGCGGCGACGGCGGCCGGACTGGTCGGGTTTGCCATTGGCACGGAGACCCGAGGGTCCATCGTGTCGCCCTCGTCGCGGACCGGCGTCACGGGGTTACGTCCCACGTTCGGTCGCGTGAGTCGATACGGCGCCATGACCTTGGCGTGGAGCATGGACAAGATCGGGCCGATGTGCCGCGCCGCCGAGGATTGTGCGCTCGTGCTCGATGCCATTCAGGGCCCGGATGGGCAGGACAACACCGTGCTCGACGTCCCGTTCAATTGGGATGCCAGCTCCGACTTGAAACAGTTGAAAGTCGGTTACCCCCGGTCCGCCTTCGAGGAGGCGATCGAGGACAACGAGCGGACCCCGGACCGGGTGGCCGGGCTGCGGCGGATTCAGTCGAACAATCGGGCCGCGCTCGACGTCGTCCGCGGGCTCGGCGTGCAGGTGGTGCCGTTCGACCTGCCGGACCTCCCGGCGTCGGCCATCGGGTTCATCCTCGGTACCGAGGCGGCCGCGGCCTTCGACGCGCCCACCCTGAGCGCGGCGCTCGACGGGATGCGCGAGCTGCCTGAGCAGAGCCGGTGGCCGGATAGCTTCCGGGCTTCCCGGTTTGTCCCGGCCGTCGAGTATCTCCAGGCCAACCGCTTGCGCATGCGGTTCATGGAGATGGTGCACGAAGCGCTGGGCGATCTGGACCTGTTCATCGGCAGCCATGTGTCGTTGACCAATCTCACGGGACATCCGGAGGTCAGTCTGCCCAATGGGTTTCATCGCGGGTCACCCACCAGCCTCCGGCTGACCGGCAAACTGTTTGGTGAGGCCGAGTTGCTCCGACTCGCTCACGCCTATCAGGGTGTCACCGCCCACCACCTGCAGCATCCCACGCTCTAAATTGGCACCAGATCCGTCTGGCAGTCTACGTAGTCGCTGATGCATGAGGCATGTAAGTGATTTTCATACAATAAGTTAGTAGATGCGTGGGGTCATCTGGACTGAATTACACAACTATTACACGGGTGACGGCGGATTGGCTGGTAGTCTGGACACCGTCGTCGGGGCGTGGTGCCGCCGGCGTGTTGCGAAGAGGAGTTGCCGTGGAAACGCCTGAGATTGACTTCAACGACCGGAGCCAGATCAGCAAGGTCACCGCCACGGCGTTCGGCATCTTTCACATCCTCACGGTTGTCGCGTTGTTCTATACCACCTGGCAGGCGGTGGTGGTGGCGCTGGTGCTGCACTGGGTGTGTATCAGCTGGGGCATTGGGATGGGCTATCACCGGCTCCATACTCACCGGGCCTACACGGTGCCGAAGGCGATCGACTATCTCTTCGCGGTATGCGGTGCGCTGACGCTCCAAGGCGGTCCGATCTTCTGGAGCGCAACCCATCGGATCCATCACCAGCGCTCTGACAAGCCGGGTGACCCGCATACGCCGCGTGACGGCCGGTGGTGGTCGCACATTCTCTGGACCATCTTCGGTGAAGAGATGCACTCGAATACGGAGGTCATGGGCAAGTATGCCCCTGACCTGATGAAGGACCGCTTCTACCGGGTGCTCAACAGCTGGCATTGGGTGCCGCTGGTGGTGCTCGGGCTGATATTGCTCGCCGTGGGCGGGTGGCCGTGGGTGCTCTGGGGCATCTTCCTCCGGGTGACCGTCGGGCTGCACTGCACTTGGCTGGTGAACTCTGCGACCCATCTCTGGGGGAGGCGTCGGTTCCAGACCAGTGACGATTCGAAGAATAACTGGTGGGTCGCGCTCCTCACGTTCGGCGAGGGGTGGCACAACAACCATCACGCCTATCCGAGGTCTGCCAAGCACGGCCTGGTGTGGCGAGAGCTGGATATCAGCTGGCTCCAGATCCGGTTCCTCGCGTGGCTCGGACTGGCTCGGGATCTCCAGGTGCCGACCGCCAGCCAGATCGCCAACAAGACGCTGCCGCTCGAAGAGGCCGCGTAGTACCACACGGGCTGCTGGCCCCGTCGTCCCCTCAACGCCTTCCGACAGGCTATCCTTGTCACATGGATCGCTCAGGCGGCACGCGCCGGCGCGCCGTGGTGTTCGTTTGGTTGTTGGGGGCGGGGCTCATTACCGTCACGGTCGGGCTGAATGTCAGCTTCATCGTCGTCAACTGGCGCAACGCCTTGCTGTTGCTCGTCGGGATCGTCAGCTTCGCGGTATTGATTGGCGGGCTCGTGTTGAACACCGTGTTTCTCATTCGCGAGATTCGCCGGAACGAGCAACACGACGCCTTTATTCATGCGGTCACGCATGAGCTCAAAACTCCGCTTGCGTCCATCAAGCTCTATCTCCAGACCCTGCGCAAGCGGGAATTTCCGCCCGAGAAGCAGCACGAGCTGATCGACACGATGCTCGAAGATTCGGAGCGGCTGCAGCAGACCATCGACCAGATTCTGCTGGCGGGGAAGACCGGCGCCGCCCGTCGTGTCGACAACCCAACCGATGTGGACGTATCCGACGTCGTCGGCGAGTGCGTCGCGCTGGCCGGACGGCGGCACCATCTGGTGGATGGCGAGGTGCAGCGCGTAGACGATGTGCCGCACGGGACCTTCGTCGTCAAGGGCGACCGGGAAGAGCTGGTGGCCGCCGTGACCAATCTCGTCGACAACGCCATCAAGTATTCCGGCGAAGGTGTGCGGGTGGGGGTGGAGGTGGCGCGCACGGGGGCGAGGCGGGTCGCCATCAGCGTGCGCGATCAGGGCATCGGCATCACCAGTCAGGAACTGAAGCGCGTGTTTCGTCGGTTCTACCGGCTCCCGGCGGCGCTGCAATCACGGATCCGGGGGACCGGCGTCGGGCTGTCCATCGTACGGGCGGTGGCGCGGCGGCACGGCGGGCGCGCGTACGCGGAGAGCAGCGGCGCCGGGAAGGGCAGCACCTTCACGCTCGAGCTGCCGTTGAAGTCGTCATGAACCGGGTACTCATCGTCGAAGACGAGGAACACCTCGCCGAAGGCCTGCGGCTGAACCTGGAAGCGGAGGGGTTTGTCGCTGAGGTCGAAGACAACGGTCAGGTCGCTTTGGATCGGTTGACCTCCGATTCGGACCGGTTCGACGTGGTCCTGCTGGACGTGATGTTGCCGGGGCTCGACGGGTTCGAGGTGGTTCGTCGGCTCCGTGAGGCCGGGCGGTTCGTGCCCGTGATGTTGTTGACGGCCCGTTCCCATACCGACGACGTGCTGGCCGGGTTCGAGGCGGGTGCGGACGACTACCTGCCCAAACCGTTCGACCTCTCGATTCTGTTGGCACGGTTGCAGGGATTGCTGCGGCGCAAGACGTGGTTCCTCGGTCACGCCGCCGGCGGGTCCGAGGAGTTGGAGGAGTTCGCGTTCGCCGGGAAGCGGATCGATTTCCGCGAACAGATGCTGTACTGGGATGGCACGACGCAACCGCTAACATTGATGGAGGCGACCCTGATGCGCTATTTCGTGCGCCATGCCGGACACACCGTCTCCCGGAAGGCGCTGCTTGAAGAGGTCTGGGGTGTTCGTGAAGACACCGATACCCGCACCATCGACAATTTCATCGCTCGCTTGCGCCGCTATCTCGAAGCGGAGCCGTCGCATCCGAAACATCTGCAGACGATCCGAGGAGTCGGTTATCGTTTCGTGGCCGAGCCCTAGGCATGCGCGCTCTGGTGAAGGTCGGGATCGGTGTTGCGGCGCTGTTGGTGTTGGCGTGGCTGTTCGTCTCGACGCTGCAGGACACGATTGCCGAACCATACGATGTCGACGACACCGTATTCTCGGGCTGGACGCTGGTGTCTCGGCCCCCCACGTCCGGGGCGCTGGTCGGCTTGGGTCTCCGGCCCCCCCAACGATTGTCTCCGGGGCTCTTCGACGAGCTGTTCGCCCGGACCATGGCCTCCCTGACGACGCCGGGCGATGCCCTTCTGCCAATCGTGCTCTCCGGTGAGCTGCAGGGCGAGCTCGGTATCGTGCTGCCGCCGGACGAGATGTTGGCGGCGGCGCTGGACGCTGGGCTCGAACGCGTATCGTTGCGGCCCGTCTGTATGGCCGTGAAGCGAGAGCCGTTCATGGGCCGCACGCGCGAGTTCTTCTTCCTCGTGGTCGACGCCCCGGAGCTCGTGGCGTTTCGGGTCCATCTCAGCGCCATGGCGGCCGAGCGTGGTGTCGCCGATGCGCTGACCGATCCGACATTCGAGTTCGTCCTCCCGGTGGCCGGGTCGGACGCCAGCTTCGACACCTGGTGGCCGCTGGTCGTTGATCGCGAGACCGACTGCCAGGCGCCCGTGGAATAGAAGGTGACAACATGCCCGAGACAACCGTTCTTCAGGTCTTTACCGACTTCGTGTGACCCTGGTGCTATCTCAGTACCGGGCGTATTGAGCGACTACAGCAGGCCTACCATCTCGATCTGCGATGGGTCTTCTTTCCGCTGCACCCGGAGATCCCCGCGGACGGACGTCCGCTCGCTGAACTGTTCGCCGGACGTGGCTATGACCTGGAGGCGATGCACGAGCGGATGCAGGGGTTGATGGATGCCGAGGGGCTTCCGTATGGTCGCCGCACGCATACCTACAGCAGCCGTCTCGCGCAGGAACTGGCCAGGTGGGCCGACTCCCGGCGCGAGGGGGACCGGTTGCACCACCTGATCTATCGCGCATACTTCGTTGACGGACGCAACATCGGCGATCCGAGTGTGCTCGCCGACCTGGCGGCCGCCGCCGGGCTCCCGCTCGACGAGGCCCGGGCGGTGCTCGACCAGCGAACATGGCGAGACGCCGTGGATGCCGATTGGGCGATGTCCTCGCGCTCCGGTATCACTGGCGTCCCGACGTTCGTGGCCGGTGGACAGCAGGCGGTTGGCGCCCAGCCCGAACCGGTCTTGCGCGGACTGCTGGACGTCGCCGGTGCCCAGCCGCGTCTCAGCAACACCAGCACCTGACCCCAGCTCGAACCGCCGCGGCGACACCCGATCGAAGACATCCCCGATCTAGGTCGCAGGCGGACGCTTCAGCCCGAGCTCAGCGCGAGCGTCGGCCGAGCCGCGCTTGAGTCGGTCGCCGAGCTCGATGCCGGTCGAGCCGGCGATACGGACCATCCGCTCGAAGTTCGAGGCGACGCCGGCCGCGTCGACCATGGCGGTCGGACCCATGGCATCGACGACGGCGGTCCGCGTTGCCTCAAGGGCCTCCGACCCTGTGACGATCGCCTCGGCGAACGCGACGAGCGTTGCGCCATGGGGCACACGACTGTCGTGGCCGGGGTCGGCGAGCGCGGTGATATCTGCGAGTTCGCCTTCGAGCGCACTGCTCTCACGGAGCAGCCAGGCATGGGCGCTGGTTCAATAGAAACAATCGTGGAGCACCGATACGCGACCCGCGATCAGCTCCATCTGCGGTCGGCTGAGGCTTCCCTGACAGGCGCCCGCGTCGCGCACGCGCTCGTTTGGCAGGTAGTGAACCGCGCTCAGGTCGGCCAGTGTCCGCACCTCGTCGGGCACGACGCTCATGGCACGAATGACGTTTCCGGTCTTCCCCGCGGGCCAGAGGTCGGCTTCCGGGGTGTCGGCGTTGTCCATCGGCACCATCGGCACCCAGGCTTCCTCGAGACGGAGGACGGCACTCGCCGGACGGTAGCGGGTGGGCGCCCCAGGGAGCGGTGCGGGCAGCGGATGCTCCGGCACAGCGACCGCGCGGCAAAATCGGTCGATACTCACCAACGCGACGACGGTGCCGACGATCTCGACGTACTGCCCGTCGCTCAGCCCCTCGTCAAGCTGCGCCTCGTACCAGCGCCGGGTGAGCCGGCCGGCATCGTGCATGACGGCGTGAGTGACTTCGACCGCGGCGTCGGGGAGGTCGCTGACCGCGGTGTGGCGGCCGGCCACGATGTGTGGCGACAGGGCCACGCGACGCGCACGGCATTGATCACACCTGACAGACGCGCGTGCTTCGTGCGCGATCGCGACGCGCTGCGCCCCCGTCCACCCGGTGCCCGGTCGGGCCAGCCGATCCCAGAAGCGTTGATGACTCTCGGCGAACCCCGGCCGGATGGGCACCGGGGCAGGGGCATACGACAGCATCGCGCAAGGGCCTCAGTCCACGATGGCGCCGTACACCAGTTCCTTGAATGCCTCCCGGAATCCGCCGCCCCGTGACGGCGAGACCGCGGCCATGATGACCGTGACAATGCCGTGCTCAGGGTCGATGGAGAACCGCGTGCCCGATGACCCGTCCCACCAGTATTCGCCCTGTCCCACGGGGAATGAGTAGGCGCTGGCATCCAACACGACGTTGAAGCCGAGGCCCCAGCCGGAGCCGGCCATGTAGCCGCCACCGATCGGCAGTACCGAGTCCGGGAGGTGATTGCGCGTCATCAGCGCCACCGTGTCGGCCCGCAGCACTCGGGTGCCGTCGAGCTGCCCGGCGTTCAGGAACATCTGGGACAACCGGACGTAGTCCATCACCGATGACAGCAGCCCGACCCCGCCCTCGATCAGCGCGGGTCGTTGGGTGAACGGCACCTCCTCGATCGCGTGCGGACGCAGGGCGCCGGTCTCGCGGTCCGGGCGGTACACGCTCGTGAGCCGGTCGACGCGTTCGCCGTCGGCCCAGAACACGGTGTCCGTCATGCCCAGCGGTGCCAGCACACGTTGCTGCAGGAACTCCTCGAACGGCTGGCCAGACCAGATTTCGACGAGCCGGCCGAGCATCGTCGTGGAGATGCCGTAACGAAAACGTGTGCCCGGGTCTTCAAACAGCGGCACGCGTGCGGCATTCGCGACCATCTGGGTCAGGGGAATGGAACGCAGCCGGACCCCCTCCGCGCGGTAGATCGCCGAGCTGCGGCTCCCGATGCCAGAGGAGTGGGTGAGCAGGTGCCGCACGGTGATGTCGCCGTCCCGCGCGCGGGTCTGCGACAGGTCCGGGTCGCTCGCGTCGAGAAACACCCGTTGGTCTTCGAATTCAGGAATGTATCGCGAGACTGGATCATCGAGCTGAAATTTCCCGTCCTCCCACAACATCATCACCGCGGTGCTGGTGATCGGTCGGGTCATCGAATAGAGCCGGAAGACGGCGTTCTCGGGCATGACGTCGCCCGCGGCGAGGTCCCGCTGACCGAGAGCCTCGAGATACACGAGCTTGCCGTGCCGGGCCACCGCGGCGACGACGCCGGCCACATCCCCGGCGTCGACGTGCGCCTGCAGGGCGGCCGTCGCGGTCGTCAAACCCGCTGACGACAGACCGACCGACTCGGGCGTGGCCCGTGCAAGATTCTGGGCGGCTGCCGGCGGACCCGCCGCGAGCCACGCGATAGCGAGTGCGATAGATGTGAGCCTCATGGCTACGGATCTTAGCAGCCCCGGAGTGGGGCGGGAGCGATACGCCAGACGGTATAATCGAACATTTGTCGTCTGGTCGAGATGGCGACCAGTGGGGACGAGGCAGAAGGCGGGATGATGTGGCGATTGTCGATGGCGGTGGGCGGCGCGGCGATGTGCACCTGTCTGGGGGGAGCGGTGCCGCGCGCCGAGGCGCAGTCCGCGACCCAGCCGGTGCCTACCGACGTATCGCTCGGGCTGAGCCCCGGCCGACCCCGGGTGCGACCCATGCGGGTCGACGTCCCTCCGGTGATCGATGGACAGCTCGACGACGAGGCCTGGCGGACGGCGACGGTCTTGACGCAGTTCACGCAGCAGTCGCCGCTTGACGGCGCGCCGGCCACGGAGCGCACCGAAGTCTACGTCGCCTACGACAGTGAGCATCTCTACTTCGGATTTGCCGTGCACTACTCGGACCCGTCCATCATGCGAGCCAACCGGGTCGACCGCGACCGGGCGCCGCAGGACGACCTGATGACCGTGTATCTCGATACGTTTCTCGACCAGCAGCGCTCGTACGATTTCGATGTCAATGGATATGGCGTGCAGGGCGACGGGATTATCGATGCGGGCGGCGGTCGGTCGCAGGCGATTCCGTTCGCGGACCGGTCGTGGGACGCGTTGTTCGAGACCGCCGGCCAGATCGTCGATGACGGCTATCGGGCCGAGATGGCCATTCCGTTCAAGAGTCTTCGATACCCCAGGCGGGCTCCGGGCGAGCCGCACCAGTGGGGTTTCCAGATCGTGCGTGAGATCAAGGGAAAGGACCAGGAGAACGATGTCTGGGCGCCGATGTCTCGCGATGAGCCGAGTTTTCTGGCCCAGATGGGCCTCATCGAGGGCATGACCGGGCTGTCGACCAGCCGCAATCTCGAATTTCTCCCGACCTTTACTGCGATCAAGTTTGGTGCGCTGGACGAGACGACCGGCGCGTTCGAAACCGGTGACACGGACCCCGACGCCGGGCTGAACGTGAAATACGGGGTCACGTCGAACCTGATCGCCGACTTCACCGTCAATCCGGATTTCTCGCAGATCGAGTCTGACCGCCCCCAGATCGAGGTCAACCGGCGGTTCCCGTTGTTTTTTCCCGAGCTGCGCCCCTTCTTTCTCGAAGGCGCCGAGATTTTCAGCGTGCGCGGACCGGTGACGTTCGTGCACACCAGAACCATCGTCGACCCGCGTGTGGGGGCAAAGCTGAGCGGTAAGGCGGGGAACACGGCGCTCGGGGTGCTTTTCGCCGACGACGAGGCACCGGGGAATCTCGACGACGCGGGCGCGCTCGGATTTGGCAAGACGGCGAAAACGTTCATCGGTCGCGTCAAACACGATCTCTATACGGAGTCGCACATTGGCGGCATGTTCACGAACCGGGAGTTCGCCGGCGCCTACAGCCGCCTCGGGATGTTCGACGGGGATTTCCGCCTCGGCAGCACCCACACACTGGGCTACCGCGTGGCCGGCACCCAACGTCGCGACGCCGACGACGCGGAGGGGGCGGAGACTACCGGGTATTTGTGGGACGTCGACTTTCGGAAGCAGGGTCGCAACCTGAGCTACTTCGTCGCCAGCTTTGCCCTCTCGCCGGACTTCGAGACCGACTCGGGGTTCGTGCGCCGGCAGGACCAGAAGCGCACGTTCGGCAACGTCGGGTATCGATGGTGGCCGGAGTCCTGGCTGATGAGCTGGGGGCCCGAGTTCGGGTACGGGCGTCTGTTCGACTTTGACGGCGTGCTCCAGGACGAGAACACCTCGGGCGGCGTGGACCTCGAGTTCGCGAAGAACATCAGCGTGGGGGTCAGCGCAAGCCGGGACCTCGAACGGTTCGAAGGCACCGATTTCGTGCAGAATCGACTCAAGGTCAACGGGCGCATCAACACGAGCCGCGCCTTTCAACTGGGGGCAGGGTTCGACATGGGCGACCAGTTGTTTTTCGACGTCGACAACCCATTTCTCGGGCGTGGGAGCGGCGGGAATCTCAATGTGACGCTTCGGCCGGTGTCGAGATTTCAGTCACGTCTCAGCTTCGACCTGAGCCGCTTGACAGACCCTCGCAATGGGGACGTGGAGGTGTTCAACGTCAAGATTGTCCGGGCGCAAAGCACCTATCAGTTCACGGACCGACTGCTGTTGCGCAACATCACCGAGTTCAATACATTCGATGACACGCTTGACCTGAACCTGCTCTTTACGTATCGCGTCAACGCCGGTACCGTGTTCTATGGAGGCTATGATGACCACTATCGGCAGGCCGACCGTTT
>CAUZAY010000146.1:0-10867 GCA_963577695.1 Vicinamibacteria bacterium
GGCGCGCGGGTACTTCGTGTCGACCGTCGGTCGGGATGAACGCGTGATCCGAGAATACATCCAGCAGCAGGAGCGAGAGGATCGGCGACTCGACAAGTTGCCGTTGGAGTAGGGGAGCCACCTTCAGGTGGCGCAAGTGACCGCGTCGCGGTCACGTCAGGCCGCTTTGAGCGGCTCACAGTTAAAGCCCCCGGCTTTGCCGGGGGATACTTACTTGCCCGGGCCCTTCGGGCCAGCCTATCGTTGTCTGCCGGGTCAAGACCGGTCAATACCAATGAAACCTTCTGCCTGACAACGCATCCAACCGTTAGCACCCGCTCTGGGAACATCAACACCGGGAGGCCCATCCGTGAAATCGTCCGACTTGTTCGTCAAGGCACTGGAGAACGAAGGCGTTCAGTACGTGTTTGGCATCCCAGGTGAGGAGAATCTCGACCTTCTGGATTCGCTCTCCCGGTCTGATTCCATCACCCTCATCCTGACCCGCCACGAGCAGGCGGCCGGGTTCATGGCCGCGACCTACGGGCGGCTCACCGGGAAGGCGGGTGTCTGCTTGTCGACCCTCGGGCCCGGCGCGACGAATTTCGTGACCGCCGCCGCCTATGCCCAGCTCGGCGGCATGCCGATGTTGATGATCACTGGCCAGAAGCCGGTCAAGTCCAGCAAGCAGGGCCAGTTCCAGGTGGTCGACATCGTCGACATGATGCGCCCGCTGACAAAGTACACGCGACAGCTCGTCAGTGGCGCGCACATCCCCTCACGCATCCGCGAGGCGTTCCGCGTGGCCCAGGAGGAGAAGCCCGGCGCGGTGCACCTCGAGCTACCCGAAGACATCGCCTGTGAAGAGGTCGACGAGCCGCTGCTCAGTGCCAGCCTGGTGCGACGACCGACGGCGGAAGTAAAGTCGATCGCCGCCGCGGTCTCTCGACTCGAGCAGGCGCGGCGACCGCTGCTGGTGGTGGGGGCCGCCGCGAACCGGAAGCAGACCTCCCGCATGTTGCGCCGCCTCGTCGGTTCGTTCGGGATCCCGTTTATCACGACACAGATGGGCAAGGGCGTGCTCGACGAGCGAGATCCGCTATGTCTGGGGAATACCACCCTGTCATCCGGCGACTTCGTTCACCGAGCCATCGAGGCGGCCGACCTGATCGTCAACATTGGGCACGATGTGGTCGAGAAGCCGCCGTTCTTCATGCGGTCCGGCGGGGTCGAAGTGATCCACATCAACTTCTCGACCGCCGCCGTCGACCCGGTCTACTTTCCCCATGTCGAAGTGGTTGGAGACATCGCGAACAGCATTTGGGCCATCACCGAGCGTCTGACCGCCCAGGACCACTGGGACTTCACGCGGTTCGTCGAGGTGCGCGAGGCAGGCGAGGCCCACCTGTTGGAAGGGACCGACGACAGCCGATTCCCCGTGTATCCGCAACGGCTGGTCGCTGACGTGCGCGCCGTCATGGACGACCTGGACATGATTGCGCTGGACAACGGGGTGTACAAGATCTGGTTTGCGCGGAACTACAAGGCGTGCGCGCCCAACACCGTGCTCCTGGATAACGCGCTGGCCACCATGGGCGCCGGGTTGCCCTCGGCCATCGCGGCCAAGATCGTGCATCCCCAGCGCCGGGTGATGGCGATTTGCGGCGACGGTGGCTTCATGATGAATTCGCAGGAGCTCGAAACCGCGGTTCGGCTTGGGCTGGACCTCGTCGTGCTGGTCTTGCGCGACGACGCCTTCGGCATGATCAAATGGAAGCAGGCCAATATGGGGCTGCGCGACTTTGGGCTCGACTACGGCAACCCCGACTTCGTGCGGTACGCCGAGAGCTACGGCGCCGTCGGCCACCGGGTCGAGAGCGCCGCCGACCTGCGCGGCATCCTCCAGGCCGCATACGATCGACCAGGCGTGCACCTCATCGACGTGGCCGTCGACTACTCGGAGAACGACCGCATCCTGAACCGCGAGATCCAGGCCCGCAGCGCGTTGGTGTAGGCGGCCGTTGCACACGGTTAGAATTGATGCGGACCCTATGGCATCTTTTCCGTACTACCTGGCCAATCGACCCGAGCAGCCGAACACCGACCTCGAGGTCACTGACAAATACTCGGGCGAGGTAGCCTACCGGGTTGCCCTGGCCGACGTGGCCACAATCGACCGTGCCATCGGGGCCGCGGTCGACGCGGCCGAACCGATGCGGCGCATGGCCCCGTATGAGCGCCGGGATGTCTTGAACCACTGCGTCGTTCGGTTCCAGGAACGCTTCGACGAGCTCGCGTTGTCGCTCTGTGTCGAAGCCGGCAAGCCGATCAAGGACGCGAAAGGGGAAGTCAGCCGTCTCATCGACACTTTTCGCATCGCGGCTGAAGAGTCGGTGCGTATGACCGGCGAGGTGATGAACCTGGAGATTGCGCCGCGGGCGCGCGGCTACCGGGGCATGTTCACGCGCGTGCCGATCGGACCGTGTTCGTTTATCTCGCCGTTCAATTTCCCACTCAATCTGGTGGCCCACAAGGTGGCTCCGGCGCTGGCTGTCGGTTGCCCGTTCGTGCTGAAGCCGGCCAGCCGAACCCCGATTGGCGCCCTCATCATCGGGGAAGTGCTGGCCGAGACCGACCTGCCAGCCGGCGCGTTCTCGATTCTCCCGGCTCGTCGAGACGGGGCCGACCTGTTCACGGTCGACGAACGGTTGAAGCTGCTCAGCTTTACGGGGTCTCCCGGAGTGGGCTGGGCCCTCAAGGCCCGGGCGGGCAAGAAGAAAGTAGTGCTCGAGTTGGGTGGCAACGCGGCGTGTGTCGTTGACGAGGACGCCGATCTCGATGACGCAGTCGAACGGCTGGTCTTCGGTGCTTTTTACCAGTCTGGTCAGAGCTGCATCGGTGTGCAGCGCATCATCGCGCACGCCAGCATCTATGACGCGCTGAAAGAACGGCTGGTCGCCGCCACCAGCCGACTGGTCGCCGGAGACCCGAAGGACGAGGCGACCTTCATCGGTCCGATGATCTCGACCGGTGAAGCGGAACGACTGCACGGGTGGATCCAGGCGGCGGTCGCCGCTGGCGGCACGCTGCTCTGCGGGGGGACACGCGACGGTGCGATGCTCACGGCGACGTTGCTGGAGAACGTTCCTAAAGAGCAAGACGTGTGCACGCAGGAAGCATTCGGTCCGGTCGCGGTGCTGAGCCGATTCGACTCGTTTCCCGAAGCGCTGCATGAGGTCAACGACAGCACGTTCGGGTTGCAGGCCGGTATCTTCACGCGCGACCTATATCACATGCAGCAAGCCTGGGATGAGCTCGACGTCGGCGGCGTCATCATCGGCGACGTTCCGTCCTGGCGTGTCGACAACATGCCTTACGGCGGGGTCAAGGACAGCGGTCTCGGTCGTGAGGGCGTGCGTTTCGCCATGGAAGACATGACCGAGATTCGAAACCTGGTCATTCGAACGCCCGGACGCTAGGCCCTGGGGTCGGAGGTCGAACAGATGGCCAGGAACCTGCCCGACGGCTGGCACACGCTCACGCCACGGATCTTCGTCCGCGCCCGGGGCTCCGTCGCGACACGCTTGGGCGCTGTGGAGCCATGAGGACACGGCGGAAGTTGGTGGCGATTGTCTGGGCGATGCTGGCGGGCGCGGGCGCCCTCGCCGAGGCTCAGGAGACCGTCGATGCGCGGTCGTCACACGGCCTGGCCTACGATCTCGTCGGCCAGGGTCCGCTGGTCGTCTTGATTCATGGCACGAACCTCGACCGACGGATGTGGGACGCGGAGGTCGGGTGGCTCCGTGAACAGACCCGCGTGCTCCGCTATGACCTGCGAGGGCAGGGTGGATCCGACTTTCCCACCAAGACCTATTCGAACCACGGGGACCTGATCGATCTGCTCGGCGAAGTGGGTGCGCGTGACGTCACACTCGTGGGTCTCTCGGCGGGCACGCAAGTTGCGGTCGACGTCGCGCTGGCCGCGCCTGATCTGGTGGCACGCATGGTGCTCCTGTCGCCGTCCATCGCTGGTTACGTGCCGACGGCGATGCCCGCCTTCCTGTCGGACTTGACCACGGCGCTGCGGACCGGAGACTTCGACGGCGCCAACGAGGTGCTGCTGGCCTCCTCACTTATGTCTGTCCCCTCGAACCGGGTGCGCCTGGTGCGAACGATGGTTGAGGACAACGACCGCCTGTGGACGATTCCGTACACACTGGTCGAGCAGACTTCGCCACCAGTCTTTGAAAGCTTGGAAGAGATCGACCAACCTACGTTGGTACTGGTCGGGGGGCAGGATGAGGTGGCCATCTGGGAACAGGGCGTACTGTTGGAGCGCCGTATGGGAGACGCTCGAAGCGCGACCATCCCCGGCGGCCATCTGCTGAATCTGGCTTCTCCGGCACCCTTCCGACGGGCCGTCAGTGAGTTCCTCGGTCTTTTCGAGGATTGAGGAGCCCGGCGCGCCCGATCCCATGAAGCGCTCACCCGGGACAGGCCGCTAGTGCCGAGAATTCGTCTGATCGCGCTCGTGATCTGGGTCGCGCTTGTGCTCGCGCTCTCGGTGCTCTACGCGATGCGGCCGGAGCTGCTCGAACCGGAGCGGGTGGTGCAGACCTTGCGCGGCTCTGGACAGTCCGTGCTGCTCGGTTACGTTGTACTCAGCATCGTGCGGGCGTTCACGCTCGTGCCTAGCACGGTGCTGATCATCGTCGGGACCCTGTTGTTTCCGGATCGGCCGTGGTTCGTGATGACCAGCTCGCTCGGCGGCGTGGTGTTGTCAGCCGTACTCATCTACTACTTCTTCGACTTTCTCGGGGTTGGCGCGCTCTTCGAGCGGAAACATGCGAAGCAGGTCCGATGGCTCGAACGGCAGATGAACCTGAAGGGGTTCTGGCTCGTGGTCGGCTGGTCGATGTTTCCGTTCGTGCCGACGGACGCGATCTGCTACGTGGCCGGTACGCTGCGTATGCACGTGGGTAAGTTCGCGGCCGGTGTTGCCCTGGGCGAGTTGCCGATTGTCGCGTTCTACGTGTGGGCGACGGGCGCCCTTGTTTCGGGGTAGAGGCACGAGTCGGGGTTTCCGTGCGTTTGCACGACCGGATCGGATAGATTTGATCCGCATCTGACGTGTCCGGGAGGACCAATGAACCATTTGCTTCGATCTCGTGTGGTCGCGCTCGCACTCTCGTGCCTCTTCGTTGCCAACGTTGCCGCGGCGCAACGGCGCGACTTCATTCCGCCGGTCCCGGCGCCGGACGCACCGGTGGTGCTCTACACCGGCGAAGTGCAGCGCATTCGGGTGGTGCCGGTGGTCGGTGACCTGTCTCATCCCTGGGGGATGGCGTTCCGACAAAACGGCGACATCCTGATCACGGAGCGTGACAAGGGCACCCTGCGGGTCGTGCGCAACGGCCAGTTGCTGGACCGTGACATTCCGGGCGTCCCGGTGGTCGCCGCGGAGTCTGATCGGGCCGGGCTGATGGACGTTGCGGTGCATCCGACCGACGACCGCATCGTCTACCTGACCTATTCAAAGCCGATCGTCGTCGACGGCGAGCCAGGCGTCACCGTGGCGCTGGCGCGCGGGCGTCTCGATTCCGGCAATCTGACCGAGGTCCGTGACATCTTCGTCGCGCAGGGGCTCGATACCGGCATCGCGGCGTCACGGCTCATCTGGGGGCCCGACGGGAAGTTGTTCATGACGGTCGGTGGTTCGTATGTGTTTGCCGACACCGGCAGTTACGCACAGGACCCGGGCACGCACTTTGGCAAGTTGATGCGGTTGAACGACGATGGCACGGCCCCTTCAGACAATCCGTTTCTGGGCGATGCCAGCTATCTCCCTGAGATCTACTCCATGGGGCACCGGAACCAGCTCGGGCTGGCGTGGCACCCCGAGACCGGCGATCTGTGGGCGACCGAGAACGGGCCGCAAGGGGGCGACGAAGCGAACATCATCAAGCCGGGCGCCAACTACGGCTGGCCGCTAGCGTCCTACAGCCGCGAGTATTCCGGGGTCCGTGTCACCGAGACGCCCTGGCGTCCGGAGTTCGAAGATGCCGACGTCTTGTGGTGGCCGTCCATCGGTCCCTCCGGTCTGACGTTCTACACCGGGCCACACTTTCCGGCGTGGCAGGGCAACCTCATCGTCGGGTCGATGATGGAGGGCCGGATGCCGCGGACCGGGCACATCGAGCGCATCGTGTTCAACCGACGCGGCGAGGAGATTCGTCGCGAGTCGTTGCTCACCGAGCTCAAACAGCGTATCCGAGACGTGCGGCAGGGTCCCGACGGATATCTCTATGTGCTGACCGACGAGGACGATGGCGTGCTGCTGCGTATCGAGCCGGCTACGGCCATCCCTGACCCGCCCGGAAGCGCCATCTTCATCGACCGGCTCACCGAAGCTCGGGTACCGCCTGTTCCGGAGAACGAATGGACCGCAGAGCAGCGGGCCCTGGTGGAGAAATACGCGCCGGACGGCAACGCCGGCACCGCGCTCCGCACGCTTATCCGGGTGCCAGCGCTGGCCGATCGCTTCATGCCCCTGCTGACCTACGTGAGTAACGATTCCACGTTGTCGGCACGGCATCGCGCGATCTTGATCTTGCGCACGGCCTGGCTCGCCCAGAACGGCTATCTGTGGTCGGCGCACGCCGACCGCAGCGACCACGGACTGAGCGCCACCGAGATCCGGCAGTTGGCCGAGGGCGCGGGCGACGGCTTCACGACGTTCGAGCAGGTGTTGATCGACCTGGCCGATGAGATGTTCCGGAACGCATCAGTTACGGACAGCACCTGGACCGAACTGACGCGGATGTATGACCTGCCGAATCTGGCCGACGCCGTGGTCACGGTGAGCGAGACGACCTCGTCGTCCATCCTGTTCAACACGCTCGGCATCCAGCCCGATGCCGGCGCCACCGAGCTGATTCCGAGTGCCGATGTCGCCTACCGTATTGACGTGCCGCGGGCCGATCCCCCGTTGACCACGCCGCGGATCGACCCGATCGAGGGCGACGGGATCCGGGTGGGCCGGACGCTACGCCAGCATCCGCCGATGGCGGACCAGTGGTACGCCAATCCGAGCTATGTGCAGAGTCCCGAGCGGTCTGGGATGACACCGCACGACCGCGAACTGCTCATCCTTCGGACCGGGTGGAACGCGCAGGCGGTCTACGAGTGGGCCAAGCACGTGGGCAGCGTTGGGCGCGCTCGCGACCAGGGGCTTGAGCCGGAGTGGATTGCGCAAGGCAACGATGCGCGGGGCTGGAACGCCGCCGAGCGTCTGCTCATCGACGCCGCCGACCAGATGTACAGCGACACGATCATCTCGGACGAGACCTGGGCCGCGCTGTCAGAGACCTACGACAGCCGCCAGATGATGAGCATTGCCGCTATCGTCTCCCGCTATCGCAAGGTGTCGATGACCCTGAACACACTCGGTGTGCAGCCGTTACCGGACGACGAGCGCCTACCAGAGCTCGAAGGGTATTGAGAGTCGGCCACGCGGGGTTCGGGGCAACGCCGCGGCCAAAGAAAGGAAAAAGGCCCCGGCCCTGTGGAAGGACCGGGGCCCGACGAGCAGGTTCTGCGTCGGCGGCGTTGGGTTAGCCCCGCTTGGGGAGCCCCCCCGCGCCACCTTTTGCGCTGGAGGTCCCTACGAGGACGCCACCTCCGCAGAGCCACTGGTTAAATCGTTCACAGGATCACCTCCTTCGCGGGCGCACTACACAATGGCGGGTCCCAACCCACCCAGTCTCAGGGCCGCCCAAAGCCTCTCCAAGACTGCCGCGTGCAACCGCGGAACATCGTCGTCCCCAATCCTTGGTCATGCCGGGCTGGATGTCAAACGAGCCGTCCGGATGCCCGTTCTCGTCGAGCCGGTCGAGCGCTGGCCGGCGGCGGCCTCGTTCTGATCGACCTCTACCCCCAGCCGGCCTGAAGCGTTCCGCGGAGCGCGCGCGGACGATTCCCGGGACAGGCCGCGTACAATGACCGGGTGGTGTTTCGCGATGATCGCGGGGTAGAGTACGACCCGGTCCCCCTCCCGACCCATGAGGTGACCGACGCGGTGGCGGTCGACGCGCGACGAGTCCACCGCTCCGCGCCCCGCAAGTCCATCCCGCTCTACACCGGCACCGATGGTCTCGAGTTGTCGCAGCAACCTCGCGGGCACCGCCGGCACTGGACCGATCCCCAGTGGCTGGCATTCGAGGAGTATCGACGACTCGAGCAGGATCTGTCGTCTGATGACGAGCCACTGGCGGCCGTCATGATCGTGCGCCCGCACGACCCGATCCCGAGCTGATTGCCACGACCGGCCCCGAACCCCGCGCGGCCGCTCTGCAGGGACCCCTGAACGCCCCACTCCGCTGGCCGCGGGGCGCGCATTGTCGCGCGCCCTGGCGCGTGACAGGATTGCCGCGTGAGCCCCGTCGACATCCTGATTGTCGTTGCTTTTGTCGCCTACGCCGTCATGGCCGGCCTGCGGCACCGGCGGCAGGCGTCCAAGAACCTGGAGGAGTATTTCCTGGCGGGTCGCACGCTGCCCGGCTGGAAAGCCGGGCTCAGCATGGCCGCCACACAGTTCGCGGCCGACACGCCACTGCTCGTCACCGGTATCGTGGCCGTTTCGGGGATCTTCGGGCTGTGGCAACTCTGGATCTTTGCCGTTACGTTCCTGCTGATGGGGTTCGTGCTGGCCGGCGCCTGGCGTCGGGCCGGAGTGGTGACGGACGCCGAGCTGACGGAAGTGCGATACGCCGGGCCCGCCGCGGCCGTGCTGCGCGGCGTCAAGGCGTTCTATCTCGGCACCATCATCAATTGCGTGTCCCTCGGGTGGGTGCTCTTCGCCGCAGCCAAGATCGCCGAACCGTTCCTCCTGTGGCATGTCTGGCTTCCACCGGGCCTGTTCGAACCGGCGGTGACCGCCGTCGAGTGGGTCGGGCTGCCGCTCACCCTGGGCGGGCTCGATGACCCGGAGGTGTGGACCAAGACCGCCAGCAACGCGATCTCGCTGGGGCTGATTCTGACCGTCACGGTGCTCTACTCGGCCACCGGTGGGCTGCGCAGCGTGGTTGACACGGATGTCGTACAGATTGGCATCATGTTCGCCGGCACCCTCGCATTCACGACCATCGTGGTGGCCGAGGTCGGAGGGCTCGCGGCGATGACCGAGCAGGTGCGGGCAACATTCGCCACCGGCGGTCCCGGCGGCATCACGCCGAATGAGATTCTGGCCTTCACACCTGGCCACGCCAAGGACGCAACCGGGACCATGCTGTCGTTGCTGGGTCTGTTGTGGCTGATCAACTCGGTGTCGGACGGCACTGGATATCTCGCGCAGCGGTCGATGGCCTGCCGGTCTGACCGCGACGCGAAAACGGCGGCCGTGGTGTTCACCTTCACTCAGGTGGTCGTGCGGAGCCTGCTCTGGTTGCCGCTTGGTATCGGGTTGCTGGTGCTCTTCCCGCCCGATCCCGGGCTGGCGCCGGGGTTGCTGCAAGGTGATCGAGAAGCCAGCTTTGTTCGCGGGATGGCCGAGCTGCTGCCGGTCGGTGTCATGGGGCTCATGTTGACCGGCATGCTCGCGGCGCTCGCCTCGACGGTCGACTCACACCTGAACTGGGGCGCCTCGTACTGGACCAACGACCTGTACAAGCGGTTTCTTTGCCAGGCGTGGCTGAGGCGCGAGCCGAGCGGGCGCAGTCTGGTCTGGGTCGCCCGCGGGTCGAACCTCGTCATTCTGCTGGTCGCACTCGTGATTATGACTCAGCTCACGTCCATCAATCAGGCCTGGCAGATCAACTTGCTGTTCGGCGCGGGTCTGGGCGTCGTGCAGGTGCTGCGCTGGGTCTGGTGGCGGATGAACGCCTGGGCCGAGATTGCCGCGATGCTCACATCGGCCGCGCTGGCGCCGCTGCTGCTGGCGTCGCTCGGAGACGACCAACAAGCGCTCCGATTGCTGATTCTGGCGGCCGCCTCGACGGTGGCGGCGTTGGCCGCGGTCTGGATCAAGGGACCTGAGGAGGAGGCCGGCCTCATCGCGTTCTACCGACGGGTGAGACCGGTCGGCTTCTGGGGTCCGATCGCGTCCCAGATCGACGTGACGGCCGCCGCCGCCGGCCCGCCTCGTCTCGGACGAGCGATCGGTGCGATGGTCCTCTGTTCGTTGACGGTGTTTTGCTTCCTGGTTGGCTTGGGCACCTGGCTGGTGGGTAGCCCGTCACCGACGTGGATACCCTCACGCGCGATCTGGATCGGCTGTTTGCTGTTCGTCGGGCTGGCCGTCTGCCCAGTCTGGTATCGGCTTGGTTACGGCACGGAACGCGACTAGCGCGACACGGTCACGATGACGGCGTCGGTGGTCGCGAGCCCGCCATCGTGCGCCTGGACCTGCAACTCGTAGGTCCCCGGTGCGTTGAACACAGCCTGGGTCACCCAGCGCCCATCTACTGGCGCCTCAGGTGTGGACCAGCCCGGGGACCATGGCGAGTTTCGCCCGACCCGCGTGTCTTCCCAGTTGCTGATCTGGGGCGGGTCGAAGGTTACGGATCCTGGTCCGTGGTACACGAACCAGGACACTCGTAACCCCGTGGCGCTGTCGGTCGTGATGCGACCAGGCCGCCTGGGATTGGTTGCGGCCAGTCCCCTGGCTTGCGGGACGTCGTCGTCGGTCACCACGGCGGTGAGCTCGAGCGGCTGACCGACGCGGACGGTTCGAGTGGCGTCGCCCTCGAGCGTCAGGGTGGGCGCCTGGTTGTTCGTCAGCTCGGGCGTGCCGCCAGCGGCACCGGCGGCACCGTTGTTCGCCTGAATCACCATCTTGTCGATGAAGTAGTCAGGTTTCAGGGTGGCATACGCGAGCTCGGTACGCCCGTTG
>CAUZAY010000147.1:0-10847 GCA_963577695.1 Vicinamibacteria bacterium
TCTGGATGGCGTGCTGTTTGTCGACCGGATGACCGCCTTTGACAGCTTGACCTTCTTGGACGAGTACTCGCGATTCTGGTCGAAGAACGACGAGTAGGACCTCGCTCCGGCTCCTTAACTCCCGCCCGGTTGCGCCTCTCGTCGACGCTCGGAGTTTCGCTCCGCGCTCAGCCGTTCGAGGGCCACGGCTGAGTGGTCGGCGAACGTCATCGCGCCGGCAATGGCCTGGTGGCCCGCCTCTTCGGCGATGAGACGGTGCATGCGCTGGCAGACCCGCCGATAGGCAGGGTGGCCCTGGGGAGCCGTCCGCAGCTCGATCACGTGCATGGCTTCGCGGGCGTTCATCTGCATCCGGTATCGGATCCGGTAGGCCATGGCCACCGTGTATTGTGCGAGTTGGGAGGACTCGGCACGCAGCGCCTGGTGCATCTCGGCCGTCCGGTCCATGACCCGCCGCCAGTCATCCACTGCTCCGATCTCTTCGATGGCGGCCGGCTCGGTGTAGCCGTGCTCTGTCGTCAGTTCTTGCCATTCGATGGTGAGCAGTCGGTGGCGTTGCAGGTCGCGGAACGCGCCATAATCCGACAGCATCTCGAACGAGTACGTCGTCCGCTCGAACGCCCGCCCTGGTCGATGACGTCGGTTCGCACGATTCCCGATATAGGCGCGCAGCACCGCGGCCCGGTCGTCGGCGCCCATGCCACGCGCTATCCCCAGTAGTTGGCTTTCGGAGAGACGGGAAGACTCGTACAAGGCCGCCGCGACGACTTTGATCTCGCCGTCCGGATCGAATTCCGTCAGCGCCACCTCTGGCCGGGGGTCGGCGTCGATCTGACCAAGCAGACGTGCCGCGATCGCACCCGTCTCACTCCGCGTGTCGGTGAGATAGCGACTCCAACGAACCCCGCGGTCTTCTCGGTCGACTCGGGTCAGAAAGGCGGGGATGAGCCGCCGAAGCTCCCTGAGCATGAGGTCGGCGCAGTCGCGGGCTTCGGCGAGCGGGTGCGCGCGTAGACGCAGCAGCAGCTGCTCGAACGCTTGACCGGTGCCGAAGATGCCAACGTTCGAGCGAGTGGCCGCCGGCAAGAGTCCCCGAAGCGTGTCCAGGGCCTTGGCCCGGATGGCGGCTCGGTACACACCGTCCGAGTCGGTCGACGACTTTGGGTGCCGCCGGCGGTAGTAAGCCTGGGCCGGCTCGATCCATCGGCTGTAGGTCTGGAACGCGTCATCGAGGGTCGCCTGATACGGGGCTCGTAGCGCGTGCCCCTCCAACTCGGGGGGCGTCAGATACTTCCATCCGCCGCCCGGTCGGTCGGTATACGGCACATACCGGGTCGACTGCTCAAGGTAGGCCATGAGACGACCACGCTCGAGGACCTTCGTCAATACGTTCGACACCCCTTCGCACGCCAGGTGCGCTCCGCCGAGCTGGGCGACCGAGTCGTCGCCATAGTCGCCGAAGACGCGCTCGTACAGACGCTCTGCGCGCTCGGTGCCGATCCCGGCGTGGGCGGTGTCGCCGACCACGCTGTCCAGGAACTCGTCGAGAAACAGTCGTCGAATCGATTTCGCGGAACGCGAGTAGCGAGCGAACAAGGCGCCCTTGACCACCTCAGGGAGGTTGCGTAGCGCGAAGACCGGCTGGTCTAGATTGGTGAAATAAGGCGTCAGCGCACGACGCTCATCGGACGTGAACGACTCTTCGGTGGGATCAGGCACGCGTATAATTGTCATCGCTTTTGCCGGTTCGTCAAAGAAACCCCCTCTCGGGCCCCCTGTGAACACCACACTGGTTCTCGGCGACAACCCCGGGCCGTACACCGGCGCCGGCAACAATACCTATTTCATTTCCGGGAAGACGCCGACTCTCGTGGACGCGGCCACCGGCAAACCTTCCCACCTGGACGTACTGGCCGGCGCGCTCGGGTCGGCCGGTCTCACGCAGGTGCTGGTGACTCACGGGCATCCCGACCATGCGGACGGTTGCGACCCGATCGCGGCCCGGTGGCCAACCGCCGTGTTCCGAAAGATGCCGTGGCCGGAGCGCGACACGCGGCAATCGGTCGACTTCCAACCGATCGCGGACGGCGAACCGATTCCGGCCGGCGACGGGGCGCTGAGAGCGGTGCACACCCCTGGTCACGCACCGGACCATCTGTGTTTCTTCGACGAGGCGGGGGGCACGTTGTTTTGCGGTGACCTGGTCGTGCTGGGTGGCTCCGTGGTAATCCCGAGCTCTCGCGGGGGCAACCTGACGCAATATCTCGCGTCGCTCCGGCGGGTACGAGATCTGGCGCCGGCGCGTATGCTACCGGCCCACGGGAGCGTCATCGACGCGCCGGGCTCCGTCATCGACGCGTACCTTGAGCATCGCCAGCGGCGGGAGGACCAGATCATTGACGTCATGCGGGCCGGCCCGCGACACCCGGATGTGATCGTGGACCGCCTGTACCAGGGCGTCAGAGCGGAGCTTCGGCTGCTCGCTCAGGAGAGCGTTCTGTCGCATTTGATCAAGTTGCGGGACGAAGGTCGTGTGCGTGTGGACGGCGAAGAGTGGGCGCTCAGTTGAGTCTGGTCCTGCGCCTTGAGCCCTGAGCCCTGAGCCCGGAACGATGACGAACACGGACGCCGGTGCCCTTGAGCGCTGGTTTCACCTATCCGAACAGGGGACCACCCCCCGAACGGAGATTCTGGCTGGGGTGACCACGTTCCTCACACTGGCCTACATCCTGTTCGTTCAGCCGGCGCTGATGAGCTCCATCGGTCTCGACTTTGGGGCCGTCTTCGTCGCCACCTGTCTCGCCTCCGCCTTCGCCACACTTCTCATGGCGGGACTGGCGAACTACCCAATAGCGGTCGCTCCGGCGATGGGCCACAACTTCTACTTCGTCTTCACGGTGGTGGTGGCGATGGACGTGCCGTGGCGGGTGGCGCTGGGCGGTGTCGCCATCGCTGGCCTGCTCTTCGTTGCCACGGCCGGTTTCGGGCTCAGGGAGCGGCTTATCGTGGCCATTCCAAGTTCGTTGAAGCACGCCATCGCGGCTGGGATTGGTCTGCTCATCGCGACGATCGGGTTGCAATGGGCTGGCATCGTGGTCGCGTCGCCCGGCACCCTGGTTGCCCTCGGCGATCTGCGCACCCCGCCGGTGCTGGTGGCCCTGCTCGGGTTGGTGGTGACGGCGGTATTGTGGGCACGAGGTGTCCGCGGTGCGATTCTGATCGGGATACTGGTTTCCACGGCCGCGGCGTGGGCCGGCGGGCTTGCGCGTTTTCAGGGCGTGGCCGCGCTGCCGCCCTCGATCGTGCCGACGCTCGGGCAATTCGATCCCCTTGGTGCACTTCGCATCGAGTTTGCGTCAGTCATCTTCGTGTTTTTCTTCCTGGCGTTGTTCGATTCGGTCGGCACTCTCGTCGCGGTGGGTGAACAGGCCGGCCTGATGCGTGACGGCGTGTTGCCGAGGGCGCGTGGCGCGTTGCTGGCTGACGCGGTGGGAACGGTCGCGGGCGCCGCATTGGGTACCTCCACGGTGACCGCCTACGTCGAGAGTGCCACCGGCGTCTCAGCCGGCGGCCGAACCGGATTGACCGCGATTGTGATCGCTGCCCTGTTTCTTCTGTCGCTGTTTTTCTCGCCCCTGGTAGGGATGATCGGCAGTGGCTACGATGCCGGCGGTGGAGTCACGCTCTATCCAGCCGTGGCGCCGGCGCTGATCCTGGTAGGCACGATGATGGTGAAGGGCGTACGGCATATCGAGTGGGACGACCCAACAGAGGCCTTGCCCGCCTTTCTGACGCTGATGGTGATGCCGCTGGCGGTCAGCATCACTGACGGTATCGCTTTCGGGTTCATCGCCTTCGCGCTGCTCAAGATCGCGACCAGGCGTGGCGGTGAAGCGCACTGGCTCGTCTACCTCTTCGCTGGGCTGTTTCTGTTCAGATATGCGTTTCTGTAGGTACTTAGAGGGCCGCGTACTGCCCGCCGGCACCCCTGTGCGAGAATCAGGTTCAGGAGCAGACTGCACTGCATGACAACGCACGACAACCCGAACGGGTATGCGAATCCTCATCTGCTGACCGGCACCACGGCGCTTGCTCAGCAAATCGGCAGCCCCGGCTCGCCCACATTGCTTGATCTCAGACCCGCCGAGCAGTTCGCGGTTGGGCACCTCCCGGGTGCGGTGCATCTCGATCTGTTCGGACTCAGTCTGATTGACACCAGTCCGGCTCCGCTCGCGGCTTTTCTCTGGATGATCGGGCATCTGCTTGCGTCACGTGGAGTCGAGCCGGCTCGTCCGGTCGTGGTGTACGACGACCAATCCGGCATCCGCGCGGCACGCGCGTTCTGGTTTCTCGAATACTTCGGGCACCCGGAAGTCAGCCTGCTCGACGGGGGCTTCGGCGCCTGGCAGCGCGAGGGTCGCCTCGTGAGTCTGGAGGTCGTCACCCCGCAGGCGAGTCGTTGGCAGGTCGGCGGCGTCGAGAGGCGGTTGGCGACATGGCGCGACCTGAGAGACCGACTCGATACGCCGGATGTCGCCATCCTCGACACCAGGTCCGAGGGCGAGTATCAGGGCACGACGGTCCGCGCCAAGCGAGGGGGCGCTGTCCCCGGCGCAGTGCACGTCGAATGGACGCGTAACCTCGATGAGACCGGCGCGTTCAAATCTGGGGAGCAGTTGCAGGAGATGTACGCTGAGGCAGGAATTGCCCGGGAGCAAGAAGTGGTCAGCTACTGTCAGGGCGGCTACCGCGCCGCGCACAGCTATCTGGCTCTCCGACTCATCGGCTACGGACGTGTGCGCAACTACATCGGCTCCTGGAAAGAATGGGGAGATCGGGACGATCTGCCAATCGAGATCGTGGGAACGGTTTAATCTGATCATGGTCGGGCAACCCAGTGTGGCGGCGGCCTGGCCGGTATGGGTGTTGGCGGTCGCCCTGGTCACCCTGGTCGCCGGCGCCGCATGCGCGCCGGACCCGGAGCAGTTGAGGGCCCAGCGTACGATTGACGCCGATTACGACCTAGAGACCGGTCGGCTCGAGCTGATCACCTTCGACTCGGACGACAACGGGACCGTCGATGCCTGGAGCTACATGGACGGAAACACGGTGCTGCGGATCGAACTCGATCAGAACGAGGACGGCCTCGTCGAGCGATGGGAGTACTACGTCGGCGATCGGATACTGGAAAGGGTCGGGTCCTCCCGGGGAGGCGACGGCGTGGTCGACGCGTGGGCGTTTGAGGGCGACGACGGTGAAGTGGAACGGGTCGAAGTCTCCACGGTCCGTGATGGGATAGTCGACCGATGGGAGTTCTACGAGCACGGTCTTCTCGTCAGCGTCGAGGAGGATATCGACCGTGACGGTCGGCCCGACAAGTGGGAGACACGCGAGGCCGGACTCGTGACGACCGTGTCGTTCGACGAGGATGGGGATGGCCGGCCGGAGCGTCGGTTCGTCTACGACGCGGGCGTCCTCGTGGCCATCGACAGTCAACCAGATGCAACGGGCGGGTACCTCACTCGTGTGGACGTTTCTCGGTAGTCGGCCAGACGACGTGGACTGGTCGGCGATGTCGGACACGACACTTGCGACTCATGAGTGACACGTCGGCGACAAGCGCGGTCCCGTTCTTTAAGCCTAGTCTCGGCGAAGCCGAGATCAACGAGGTCGTGGAGACCCTCAGGTCCGGATGGCTCACCACCGGACCCGGGGTAGGCCGCTTTGAACAGGCATTCTCCGAGGCGGTCGGTGCTCGCCACGCGGTGGCGCTGAGCTCCGGGACTGCCGCGCTGCATCTGGCGATCGAGGCGCTGGGGTTGCGCGGCGGCACCGGGGTGCTCGTGCCTACCATGACCTTTGCCGCGACGGCCGAGGTCGTGCGGTACTTGGGTGCGACCCCGATCCTGGTTGACTGCCTTCCAGACACGCTCAACCTCGACCTGACCGATGTAGATCGGAAAGTGGCCGACCCCCGGGCCGACATCAGGGGAGTTCGCAGAGCGCCTGGCGGCCCTCGAGTGGTTGGCCGCGTCCAGTGACACGCAGGGACCGTGCGGCAACTGCAAGTCATGGACCACATTTCGCACCAGGTCGCAACTGGACCGCGGAGGCGACCGCGCCCCAGCCCGACGACGCTCATCGGACGTGGCTTCCCTAGCGCCCGCGTCAGTTCAGGCTTGCCACCTGACGGCGCAGCGCTTTGACGTGTCTCCAGATTTCCGACCGGTCATCTTGGTCAGACTCTTCCTGGTCGCCCGACGAGGCGAATCGCAGATAGGCCTCGAGACTTCGCAGTGCCGTGGTGAAGTCGTTGAGATGGTAGGCGAGGAGCCCTCGATCCCGGAGTTCGGACAATGCTGACGGTTCGATGGCGAGAAGTAGTTCGGTCAGCGCGAGACCTTGCTGAAATGAGCGCATCCCCACATAGATGCGTTTCAAGTTCCCGAGCATTCGGACCAGGATCTGCAGTTTAGTGGCAGGCGCGAGCATCCCCGGCTCGAATGCGACCGTACCGCCGGCCCGTTGCTGGAGCAACGTCCGGCAGTCAGTCTCGGACATGACCGCGCCACGATGAAACGGGTCGACGAAGACCGCACCGCCATGGTCTTCATCCGGTCCGAATGGAAATCGTAGGAGGAAGTGACCGGGGAAGTTGACGCCGTCGACTCGCACCCCCGCCCGACGTGCGACTTCGATGTAGACCACGGCCAGCGTGATCGGAATACCGGTCCGGCGCTCCAGTACCTGATTGAGGAAGCTGTTTCTCGGGTCCTCGTAGTCGGTGGAATTGCCCCTAAATCCCTGCTCGTCGAAGAGATAGCGGTTCAGAGAGTCGATCGGACCGTGCGGGGCACCCGGTCCATCGGCGGTGAACAATCGCTTCGCGGCCGCGTGGCCCATCTCATGTAGGTGGGCCAGGTGTGCCGCCGTTTCGAGCCGGGGGTATCCCAGGCGCGCGATCAGCAGGGCCGGCGTCGCTAGATCGGGGTCGGCGCTTGTCGCCGCTTCCCTGAAAGTCTCGACGAAGTCAGCCCCGAGCAGGTTGGCGGTGCTCATGTGTCCTCGCAGACCTGACGCGCCGCCTCAATGTCGAGTCGGTCGATAGAAGGCAGGACAACGTGCGCGTTGCGCAGCGTCTCGGCGGGATAGGTTTGCGCGATTCCGATACAGCGGAGTCCGGCGGCGAGCGCGGACTCGATACCCCAGTTCGAGTCTTCAATCGCCACGAAGCATCCATCCGGGTCGAGTCCGGCCGTCGCGGTGAAGGGGCGCAGCAGAGCGACCGCTTTCGCATAGGGGTCAGGCGACGGCTTGGAACGCGGCGTGTCGCCCGACGCGACCACGGTCTTGAAGTGACAGAGAAGGCCGTGCTTTGACAGCAGGGTTTCTATTTCCGCCCGGAGCGCGCCCGACGCGATCGCGACCGGCACCTTACCCGCAATCCGGCGGACGGCGTCGGCTGCGCCCGGAAACAGGGCAGCCCCCTGTTTCACAAGTGCATCGAAGCGCTTGCCTTTGACCGTGACCAACTCGGCCAGGGTCGCTTCTGTGAGCTCCCACCTGCCATCCCGCGCGAGGGCGCGAAACACCCCCACATCGTCGAATCCCAGATATCGTTTGTAGTAGTCGTTTGGCGCGAGTGTGATGTGACGCGGCGCGAGCGCCTGCTGGAAGGCGCGCAGGTGCAGCGGCTCGCTGTCAGCGAGCACGCCGTCGAAGTCAAAAACGACGCCTGACAGGGGCACGGGCTGCTAGGGTTGGCTCGGCGGTGTCGCGGCCGTGTCGCTCTCGGTCGACGGTGGTGTGCTGTGAGGTGCGCCGAATTCCGGTGCGAGCTGTTCGCCGGCTGGAATCGGAACAGGGAGCCAGTTCTCCCGTGGCGGCACCGGGCACTCCCATGACTCGTCGTAGTAACAGTTCGGGTTGAACGCGCGGTTGAAATCCAGCTCGTAGTGGCCGGTCGCGGTGCGAGGAAGCTCTATGTATCGTCCGCCCCCATATGTGTCGGCATCGTTGGTCTCGTCCTTGAACATGATGAACAATGCCTCTATGGAACGCACCGGGGCTTCGGCCAGGGCCGCTAGCTGCATCGGCTGGCCGTTGAGCGCGAACTTGAGGACGCCCACTCGTTGCATCGGAAAGATTTCGCCCGTCGAGTACGGGATCTCGAAGATCTCCTCCTCTGGCGACACTTCGAGTGCCGCCGGGACGCGATAGACCTGGTCGGGAGCGTAGTAGTTGATCGGGAGCAGCGCACCCCGTCGCTCGACCGGGATCGGCGAGTCCGGCGCTTCGCGGAAGAACTGATCCTTCAGCGCGCGGTCTTCCAACAGCAAGTCCAGCCAGCCGGATTCATCGGGCGGAGGAGCACTGGTGCATCCGGCCGTCCCCGCCAGCACCATACAGCCCAGTCCCAGTCCGAGGACGATTCGGGCCCCGTCCATCAACACGCCGCGTCTCGAACCGTTCATTGCGTCTATCATGGGCTGTCAGCTCAACATATATCCTGCCCTGTCGACGACCGCCTCCGCAAGTCGACGGCGCATGATCACCGTGTTCACCGGCGTCACCTTGAGCAACCGGCGTAGCACGGCCAGGTTCATGCGAAGGTCGTCTCCTTCGAACATTGCGGCGAGGGCCGAGCGGGCGGCGGCCTCAATCCGGGCTGTCGCGTCGTTCACGTAGACACAGGCCGCGTCGCGTTGAAGCGCGGCGGTGTTCGGTGCCTCGGTGGACGCTTGCGCGGCGCGGGCCACCACGCTGTCGGCGGCGAAGGTGTCGATGACGATGTCGGCGGCCCACGAGAGGACCTCCTGTTCGTCCGTCAACTTCTCACCGTATCGCTGCATGGCCAGCCCCAGCACCATCACCGAAGCCTTCTTGAAGGCGGACACGGCGTGTCGTTGGTCGTCGAGCGGTTCGTCGGACAACTCGGGCAGCGATGGTGGAGCCATGATCTCGTCTTGGAGCTTCCTGGCCGCGGCAATCAACGGCAGGCCGCCCTTGAGGGCGCGGCGGATCAGGGTACCGGGTATGAGCAGCCGGTTGATCTCGTTTGTGCCTTCGAAGATTCGATTCACCCGCGCATCGCGGTAGTGCCGCTCGGCCGGATAGTCTTTGACGAATCCATTGCCACCATGGATCTGAACGTTCTCGTCGAGCACGTAGTCGATCATCTCGCTACCGGCTACCTTCAGAATCGAGCACTCGACCGCCAGCTCTTCCAGGGTCTGACGCAACAGCGTCGGATCGGCCGAGTCGTCATCGGCCAGCGCCCCATCCAGGAGCCCGGTCGTGCGGTAGATCATGCTCTCGACTGCGAACGCCCAAACCACCATTTCACCCAGCTTGTGCCGGATTGCACCGAAGCTCGCGATGGGCCGGCCGAACTGGTGCCGGTCCGCCGCATACCGCGCCGACTCACCGATGGCGACTCGTGCTCCCCCGTTCGCCGCGACCGCCAGCTTGAACCGCCCGTAGTTGAGGGTGTTGAACGCGACTTTGTGTCCCTTTCCAACATCGCCCAGCACGTTGTCGGCCGGCACGTGGACATCGGCCAGGATGACCGGCGTCGTGGAGGAGCCATGGAGGCCCATCTTGTGCTCCTCCTTGCCGGTGCTCACACCCGGGTAGTCGCGCTCGACGAGAAACGCGGTGAACTGCTCACCATCCACCTTGGCGAAGACCACAAAGAGGTCGGCGAAGCCCCCATTGGTGATCCACATCTTTTCGCCACTCAGCACGTAGCTCCCGTCGTCCTGGCGTGTGGCGCGGGCTTTCGCCCCGAGCGCGTCGGATCCGGACCCTGACTCGCTCAGACAGTAGGCGCCGACCCACTCTCCACTGACGAGTTTGCCCAGATACCGCTGTTTCTGGTCCTCGGTGCCGAAGCAGACGAGCGGCAAGATGGCCAGGCCGGTCTGGGCGCCGAAGCTCGATCCGAACGACCCGCATTGCCCGATGCGGCTGCCTACGACGACGGACGAAGCCTTGTCGAGTTCGAGGCCGCCATACGCCTCCGGCACGTCGGTGGCCATCAGGCCGAGTTCGCCACACCGTCGAAAGAGTCGCCTGGCCAGATCCCAGTCCTTCGTTTCGAGCTGATCGTGGTTCGCCATGACCTCCTTGGTGGCGAACTCTTCCGCTGTTTGGTCGATGAGCCGATGCTCGTCGCTCAGCCTCTCGGGTGTGAACACGGTGCCTGGAGGTGTGTCCTCGAGAAGCCAGAGGCCGCCGGAGATCGTCGGTGCCGTCGGTGCGATGGTCGTCATGAAATACCTCGATGGTAGGATGGGGAGTTGTCAGTGCTGGAGCGAATCGCGTGATGAGGACTCGGGCGGCTACAGGGCACTAGGTCAGTCGTTCGAAGATACCGGCCGCGCCCATGCCGCCGCCGACGCACATGGTCACCAGGCCGTAGCGCCCCTGCCGGCGAGCGAGCTCATAGAGCAGTGAGGTCGTCAGCTTGGCGCCGGTGCAGCCCAGCGGGTGACCGAGCGCGATAGCGCCGCCGTTGACATTGAGCTTGTCAGGGTCGATGGGCAACTCCTGAAGACAGGCCAACGCTTGCGCCGCGAACGCTTCATTCAGCTCCACCAGGTCGATGTCATCCAGCGTCAGCCCTGCCCGGCTCAGTACCTTGCGAATGGCCGGGACCGGGCCGACCCCGAACCGTTCCGGTTCTACCCCAGCCGTCGCATAACCCACGAAGCGCGCCAGTGGTGTCAAGCCGGCCCGCTCGGCTCGTTCACGTGAGGTCACCACCACGGCCGCGGCACCGTCACTGGTCTGCGACGAGTTGCCTGCGGTCACGCTGCCCTTGACGTGGAACGCTGGTCGCAGGG
>CAUZAY010000148.1:0-10743 GCA_963577695.1 Vicinamibacteria bacterium
CAGCGGCTGGGGTGGCGGCGGGCGTGGACGGTGTGTTTCTCGAAATCCACGATGACCCGACTCACGCGAAGAGCGACGGCCAGAATGCGCTACCGCTCGACCGCCTCGAAGCGCTGCTGACGCGTCTCCTGCGGATCGAGGCCGCCGCGCACGAATGACCGCTATGCCCAACACTGACGCCTCCACAACCGCCGCCGTTGACCTGCGGCTCGCCCGGCGTGTGCTGGAGATCGAGGCCGCGGCCATCACGGCGCTGGTCGATCGGATCGACCAGCGATTCGTGGATGCCGTCACGACGCTCGACGCCTGCGCGGGGCGGGTCATCGTCACCGGCATGGGGAAATCGGGCATCATCAGTCGAAAGATCGCCGCCACGCTGTCAAGCACCGGCACCCCGTCGTTCTTCCTGCACCCGGCCGAGGCGGTGCATGGCGATCTGGGGGTGATCCAAGCCGATGATGTCGTGGTCGCCTTGTCCCATACTGGCGAGACCAGCGAGATTCTCCGGCTCCTGGAGACGATCAAACGCGTCGGCGCACGGGTCATCTGCCTGACCGGCGCCCCTGACTCCACGCTGGCGCAGGCAGCCGACGTGGCCCTGGACTGCCAGGTTCGGAACGAGGCCTGCCCGATGAATCTGGTGCCCACCGCCAGCACCACCGCCGCGTTGGCGCTGGGCGACGCGCTCGCGATGACCCTGCTGGTCAAGAAGGGTTTTCGCGAGGACGACTTCGCGGGTCTGCATCCAGGCGGAGGCCTGGGCAAGCGGTTGTTGCGGGTTGACCGGCTGATGCAGACGGGCGAGGACCTCCCGACCGTCCTTCCCGAGACGCCGATGACCACAGTGCTTCGCGAGATATCAGACAAACGGCTGGGCATGACCTGCGTGTCGACCGCGGACGGTCGACTCGCCGGCGTGATCACCGACGGAGACCTGCGGCGGCGACTGGCGCGTGAGGACGGCATTCGCGACAGCACGGCCGGCGACGTCATGAGCACCACGCCGCACACCATCGGCCCGTCCGCGTTGGCGGCCCAGGCGTTACAGCTCATGGAAGCGCACCGGATCACCTCGCTGGCGGTGGTTGACGACCGAGAGCAGTTGCTCGGCGTCCTGCATCTCCACGACCTCTGGCGGACCGAGCTCTTCTGATGGTTGAGTCACTGGTCCTGCTCGCGGTGTTGCTGGCGCTCCTCTCCGGCCTGGCCGCCGGCAAAGCGTGGGAGCGCTACAAGTTGCGTGAGGGGCGCTGGATCGACCGGCGTAAGGCGCGGGAATCACCGCACTACATTCTTGGTCTCAACTTCCTCGTCTCGAATCAGCTCGACCTGGCCATCGAGGAGTTGACAATCGCGGCCGGCATCGACGCCGACGCGTTGGAGATTCACCTCATCCTGGGCAATCTGTATCGCGAAAAGGGACAGGTCACGCGGGCGATCCAGATGCATCAGCAGCTGCTGCGACGGCCGAAGCTCACCAAGCTCGAACACGCGTATATCCAGCTCTGCCTCGCCCTCGACTTCAGACGGGGTGGGTTCGTCGACCGCGCGCTTGAAGCGTTCACCGAGGTGCTGCGATTCGACACGGACAACACCTACGCGCTGCTGAACCTCGAGAAGCTGCACGAAGAACAACATCAATGGGAAGAGGCGTATGCCATCCGCCGCCGGCTGGCAGCCCTGGCCGACCCGGGTCAAGAGCAGAAGCATCAGGCGATCCTGGCGTTTCTCGAAACCCAGCTAGGCCAGAAGTCCCTCCAACGGGGGGAACATGCCGCCGCGGTCTCTCGGTTCGAGTCCGCCGTCGACCTCGACGCCCGGGCGGTCCCAGCCTATGTCAGCCTGGGAGACGTGCGACGGAAAGAGGGCCGGGTCGACGAGGCGCTCGCGACGTGGGAGCGTCTGATCGCGATTGCCCCCGAGCGGGCGTATCTGGTGTTCGACCGGGTCGAGGCGGTGAGCCGCGAACAGGGCGATTCCGAGCGTTTCCCCGCCTTGTGCCGCCGGCTCATTGCGGCGAATCCTGTCGACTGGCGCGCCCGTCTGGCCCTCGGCCGTCATCTGGCCAGGGAGCGACGCCCGTCCGAGGCGCTGGACCTCCTGTTCGACTCGCTCGTCCACAACCCTCACGCGATGGAGATCCATCAAGTGGTCTGGCGGACACTGGCCGCCGTGACTTTCGATGCCGCTCGGGTGCGACGCTACATGGAGCTGACTCGCGAAGCGGTCTTCTATCTGGACCCGCACGTGTGCCTGAGATGCCGGTACCGCAGCACGGAGCTCCTGTGGCAGTGCCCGCAATGCCACGAGTGGAACACGTTTGTCGAGGAGCGCATCGCGGCGGCCGAGGAGGGCGAGGACGACGACGCCTGATCACACACCAGTCGGCCGAGTCGTGCTGACCGGGGGCATCGCCACCGGCAAGAGTTACGTGCTCACCCGGTTCGCCGCGTTCGGGGTACCGACCCTCGACGCCGACGACCTGGCCCACGATGCCCAAGCGCCGGGGGGACCGGCCTGGCAGGCGATTCGAGATGACTTCGGGGCCGAGATGTTCGATGAACGTGGGTATCTCGACCGCCCGAAACTGGGCGCGCTGGTGTTCGCTGACGGGCAGGCGCTCGCCACCCTCAATCGCCTGGTCCACCCCCACGTCCGGGCCGCGATCACCGCGTGGTTCGCGAACCTGGCGCCCGACACCTCGTTCGGCCTCGTGGCCATTCCGCTGTTCTACGAGGCGCCGCGGACGGACGTGTTCGACCACGTCATCGTCACCGCCTGTCAACCGGGCCGACAAATGTCCCGGGTCGTCGCGCGGGGCCTTTCCGAGCCGCAGGCTCAACTCCGCATCGATGCGCAGCTGCCCACGGCGGCGAAGGTGCAACGGGCGGACCATGTCATCTGGACAGACGACACGCACGCGGACACCGACCGCCAGGTCGAGGAACTGTGTCACGCGCTGTCCCGCGTGACCTCGTGGGCGGCGCCCCGCGGACCGAGAGTTACCTAGTAGATGCAATGGGGTTCGCGACAATGGCTGAGGGGCCGCGTGGGGTTCGGGACGCAGCCCCGTCTAGGTGCTAGAGGGCGTGTCTCAATTCTGCGGCGCGGATCGTGTTCGAGAGCAGCATCGTGATCGTCAGGGGCCCCACCCCGCCCGGTACCGGCGTCAGGGCACCGGCGACCTCCGCCACTTCAGGATGCACGTCACCGACCACGGTATGCCCGCGCCGCGCGAGCACCTCGAGTCGGGGCGACTCGGGGCCAAACAACGCGATCACCTCATCGCGATCACGAAGCCAGGTCGTGCCCACATCGATCACCGTGGCACCCGGCTTGACGAAATCACGGGTGACGAATCCGGGCCGGCCGATCGCCGCCACGAGGATGTCGGCGGTCGACGCCACGGCCGGCAAGTCGATGGTGCGCGAATGACACACGGTGACGGTGGCGTGCCGGTGGAGGAGGAGCAGCGCCATCGGTTTGCCAACGATGTCGCTACGCCCGATCACTACCGCCCGTTGGCCCTCGATCGGGATACCGACGCGGTCCAGCATCTCGATAATGCCAGTCGGCGTACCCGACACGATTCCCGGTCTATTCTGGACGAGCCGGCCGGCATTGATCGGGGTAAATCCGTCGACGTCCTTGTCGGGATGAATCGCGACGAACACCCGTTGTTCGGCGTCGCTCCCCATCCCGGACGGAAGCGGCGACTGCACGAGAATGCCGTCAACCGCCTCGGTCTGGTTGAAGCGCTCCACGATCTCCAGCACCGCGTCGATGCCCGCCTCGTCAGACACCCGCTCGAGCACCGCGTGCACACCGAGTTCCGCGCACGCTTTCATCTTGTTGCGCACGTAGGTCTCAGAACCCCCGTCGTGGCCCGCCAGCACGATCCCGAGCCCAGGCGGCCGCCCCGCCGACGCGGTGAAGGCCTGAATTCTGGGGGGAAGTGACGCTCGAATCGCCGCTCCCACGATCTTGCCGTCGAGCCGTTTTGCCACCGTCGCCTCAGCCGTCATCCCGTCCTCGCCTCTCTATGTACTGCCCCAAGCAGGCGCGATCTTATCAGGCGAGCCGGCCGTCCCGATAACGCGCGGTTCCTTGAGTTCTGCGGTACACTTCCCCGCGCACGGAGGGCGAACGGATGGTAACCACCGCTCAGCGAGGCACTTGGGGCTCGAAGGCCGGATTCATCCTGGCTGCCTCCGGGTCAGCCGTCGGTCTTGGCAATATCTGGGGGTTTCCGACCCAGGTCGGACAAGGCGGGGGCGCCGTGTTCGTGCTCGTCTACCTGGTCTGCGTCCTCTTTATCTGCCTCCCGATCATGGTGGCCGAGCTGGTACTCGGACGGCGAGCGCAGCTCGATCCGGTCGGCTCTTTCAGCCTCATCCGACCCGGCTCCAAGTGGTGGTTGGTCGGTGCGCTGGGCGTGCTCGCGGGGGCCGGCATCCTCTCCTTCTACTCGGTGATCGCCGGGTGGTCCGTCGCCTACATCTGGTTCACCGCCAGCGGCGCCGTAGCCGGAGACGCCGACGCCGTCGGGGCGTTCTTCGGTAACTTCACCGCCAACGGCCCGCTCAGTGTCGGGCTGACGCTGGCGGTCCTGACCGCGACCGCCGCGGTCCTGGTCGGCGGCGTCCAGTCGGGCATCGAGCGCGTCACGAAAGTGATGATGCCAACGCTGATCGGACTGCTGCTGATTCTGGCCATTCGGGCGGCGTCGCTGCCAGGCGCCGCGGAGGGCCTCGCCTACTATCTCAGACCCGACTTCTCGCGTATTCTCGACCCGGCGGTCATCAACGCTGCGCTCGGCCAGGCGTTCTTCTCACTCAGCCTCGGCATGGGCGCCATGCTCACCTACGGCAGCTATCTCAGCAAACGTGAGAGCCTCGTCACCGCCGCCTGCTGGGTGGTCGCACTCGACACGGGAATGGCCCTGCTGGCGGGCTTCATCATCTTTCCGGCCGGGTTCTCCATCGAAGGCTTCGACCCCAGCGCTGGCGGCCCCGGACTCATCTTCGCGGTCCTCCCACGTCTGTTCGCGACGCTCCCGGGTGGCCAACTCGTCGGCGCCGCGTTCTTCATCTTGCTCACCATGGCCGCGCTCACCTCAACGATCTCTCTGCTCGAAGTCCCGGTGGCGCACTTCATCGACGTGCACAAATGGACGCGTCGGAAGGCCGTACTCCTCGTGACGACCGGCGTCTTCCTGCTCGCCGTTCCCTCGGCGCTGGGCAACGGCGCCGTTGGGGTACTCGGAAGTCTGCCGGGCCTCGGCGTCGATTTTCTGACCATGATGGGGACGGTCTGGAATGACTTCGCCCTACCGATTGGCGGCCTGCTCACCGCGGTGTTCGTCGGCTGGGTGTGGCGCGTCGATCAGGCCATCGAGGAAGTGGAACTGCACGGTGCACCGTTTCCCGCCCGTCGGTTGTGGAGCGTGCTGATCCGGTACGTGTGCCCAGTCGCGATCTCCGTCATCATCGTGTACACGTTCATGTCGTAGTAGCGTCGACGGACGGTCGTGTCGAGGTGGACATCACAGACAGCCATGGACGTTATCGAACAGCTCATTCAAACGGTCAAGTTCTACGTCGACAGCTTCGGCATCCCTGTGGGCGAGCAGGTGGTCCCGCTGAAAGTGATCGCGCTCTTGGGGGCCGGCCTCTTTCTCACCGTTCGTCTCGGGTTCGTACAGTTCCGCCACCTGGCCCACGGGTTTGCGGTGGCCAGCGGGCGGTATGACGACCCCAACCAACCGGGGGATGTCTCTCATTTCCAGGCGCTGACCACCGCGTTGTCGGCCACGGTCGGCATCGGCAACATCGCGGGCGCCGCCTGGGCCATCCACTACGGCGGACCAGGTGCGCTGTTCTGGATGTGGATGACGGCGCTGCTGGGTGCGGCGACCAAATTTTCCGAAGTGACCCTGGCCCAGCGATACCGGGAAGTCACCGCCGAGACCCACAAGCACGAGGGCACGGTGGCCGGCGGCCCGATGTACTACATCGAACAGGGACTGGGGTCCGGTTGGCGGTGGATGGCGATCTTCTTTGCCATCGCGCTGGGATTCACCGCGTTCATCACCGGCAATGCGGTGCAAGCCAACACGCTCGCCGACACCATGCAGTCGAACTTTGGCACACCGAACGTGGTGACCGGCCTGCTGGCCGCCGCGGTGGTGGCCGTCGTCATCCTCGGCGGCATCACCCGCATCGGGCGGGTCACCGCCGTCCTCGCTCCGCTCATGGCGGGCATCTACGTCCTCAGCGCGCTCCTGATCATTCTGATGAATATCGGGGAGGTGCTGCCCACCTTCGGCTTGATTATGCGGGAGGCGTTCAACCCGACGGCCGGTGTCGCGGGCACCGGAATCGGCATCCTGCTCGTGACGCTCAACTGGGGGGTCAATCGCGGGCTGTTCTCCAACGAAGCCGGGCAAGGCTCGGCCCCGATCGCGCACGCGGCGGCAAAAACAGACGAGCCGGTCTCAGAGGGTGTGGTCGGTCTGGTCGAGCCGTTCATCGACACGATCGTGATCGTGACGATGACCTGCCTGGTCCTGATCATCACCGGGGTCTACGACGATCGCGTCCCCTCGGAGATGACCCTGTCCGGCGGGGACCTCACCTACGTCGCGACCCGACCGGACGGGAGCCTCGTCGAGGGTGAACCACCAACGACCATCCCGGTCACCGATGGCCGGCAAGCCCTCACCGACGGACAGGCCGCCTTCGCCTGGCACGATTTGCCAGTCGAGCGCTTCTTCACGGATCTCGCGCAGACCCAGCCGTTCACCGGCGCCATTGAGCCGGCGACCGGTCTCGCCACCGGCGCCGACGGCACGACCTACGACCTGTTGTACGGTGATGCGCCCGAGGGCGGCGCCCCCCTGACGCAGCTTGGATTTCAGCGCGGACTGGCCCCACTCGGCGACTGGGGCGGCTTCATCGTAGTGCTGTCGGTGATTCTCTTCGCCATTTCCACCGCGATTTCGTGGAGCTACTACGGTGACCGGTGTGCCGCCTATCTGTTTGGCAAGAAGGCCGTGTTTCCCTATCGACTGGTGTATGTCGGTATGGTCTTTCTGGGTACCGTGATCGCGCCGGCCGCGGTCTGGGACCTTGGCGACATCGCTCTCACCGTCTGCATCCTGCCGAATCTGCTCGCCTTGGTGCTGCTGTCGACGAAGACCCGCCACCTGATGGACGACTACTTCGATCGCCAGGCGTGGCGGCGGCAGCCGCGAACGTAGCCGCCGGTCTTCAGACCGGACGGGGCGGGTCTAAAGACCAGCGGCTACGAATGACGACTCGCCTCTAACCGAGCAGGTCGAGGTACTGGCGGACGCGAGCCGACGGGTCGTGGGTAACCAGTAGATCGGAGATGACAGCGACGGCGGCCGCCCCGGCCTCCAACACCGCCGGGGCGGTGGCCAGGGTAATACCTCCAATCGCCACGACGGGCCGGTTCCCTGCCACGGACACCGTCCGGCGCACCGCCTCCAACCCAGTCGCAGGGTATCCCGTGTCTTTGGTCCGCGTGTCGAACACGGGACCCGTCGCCAGATAACTGGCAGGCTGACCAAGCGCCTCTCGCACCTGCGCGTCGTCATGGGTCGAGACGCCAATCACCGCGCGCTCACCCAGCAGACGACGCGCCTCGGGCACCGGCAGATCGTCCTGCCCCACATGCACGCCGTCGGTGCCGGCCAGCATGGCCAGGTCGCATCGGTCGTTCAGGATCACGCACGCGTCAACCGGTGCGGCAATCGACATGACCTCGTGACACCAGCCCAGCACGATCTTCGCGTCTACCTCCGGCGCCCTGAGCTGGATGTGGCGAACCCCGGCCTCGAGGTAGACCCGGGACAATGCCACGGGGTCCCACCCGGCGCGGCCGGCCACCGCCGCGTCGACGATGGCGTAGAGACGAGACGGGAAGACCATCTGTGTCCGCGTGCCTCAGACCGGCCTGAGGAACCGTTCGAGGAACGACGTGGTGAACCGTCCGGCCAGGAAATCCGGGTCGCTCAGCACGCGGAGGTGAAGCGGGATCGTCGTCTCGACTCCTTCGACCACCATCATCTCGAGCGCCCGACGCATCCGCACCGTCGCCTCGGCACGATCACGACCGTGCGTGATCACCTTGGCCACGAGCGCGTCGTAGTGTGGCCAGACCATACAGTCTGCGTGGGCGTAGCTGTCAACACGCACGCCGGGCCCGCCCGGAGCCGAGAAGGCTCGAATCGTCCCGGGAGCGGGCCGACCCGTGTCAGGATGCTCGGCGTTCACGCGGCATTCGATGGCATGCCCCCTCACCTGGACATCAGCCTGGCGAACGGACAGTCCGTCACCCGCGGCAACCCGGACCTGCTCTTTGACCAGATCGACACCGGTCACCATCTCCGTCACAGGATGCTCGACCTGGATTCTGGCGTTCGCCTCGATAAAATACGGCTCGCCGTCGCTGTCGATCAGAAACTCGAAGGTTCCCGCGTTCCGGTAGCCAATCTCCAGAGCGGCTTTGACCACCAAGTCGCCCAGCGTGCGGCGAGCCGTCTCGCTCAGACCCACCGCCGGCGCCTCCTCGAGCACCTTCTGATGGCGCCGTTGCAGCGTGCACTCGCGGTCGCCGAGCTGCACGGCCCGTGTCTCGTCCGCCAGCACCTGAAACTCGATGTGACGAGCGTCGTCGACATATCGCTCCAGGTAGAGACGCGGATCGCCGAACGCAGCCACCGCCTCGTGGCGCGCCACCCCCAGCGCGGGTGCGAGGTCGCGCGCGGTCCGGACCACCCGCAAGCCACGCCCCCCGCCCCCGGAGGTGGCCTTGATGAGCACGGGAAATCCGAGCGCCTCGGCCAGCCGCGCACCCTCACCCGGGTCGTCGAACGACTCCGTGCCGGGGACGACCTGCAGCCCGGCCGCCTGCATCACTCGCCGGGCGCGCGCCTTGTCTCCCAGCAGATGCAAGACCTGGGGTGGCGGCCCGATGAACACGACGCCGGCGGCCTGGCACGCTTCGGCCAGCGAGGCACTCTCGGACAAGAAACCGTACCCGGGATGGAGAGCGTCGGCGCCCGTGATCGCCGCCGCGGTCAAGATGGCCGGAATGCTGAGATAGCTCTGCTCACTCGCGGCGGGGCCAATGCAGACCGCCTCGTCGGCGAACCGTACCGCCAGACTGTCCGAGTCCGGCTGCGAATGGGCGACACATGTGCGGAGACCGAGTTCCCGACACGCGCACACGATCCGAAGGGCGATGTCGCCCCGGTTGGCGATCAGGACTTTCGTCAACATGCGAGACACGATCGTCGGCGCCCCCCCGGACCGGCGGCGGTCCCTACTCGACGGGCTGGCTCCGAATGGCGAACAGGCGGTCACCATACTGCACCGGCTGGCCGCTCTCGACGAAAATCTTCACCACCTCGCCGTCACACTCCGAGGTGATGTCGTTCATCAACTTCATCGCTTCGATGATGCCCAGCACGTCACCGGTCTTGACCATATCGCCAAGGGCGACAAACGGCGCCGCCTCCGGTGCACTGGCCCGATAGAACGTGCCCAGAATCGGCGCCTCCACCACCACCAGGTCGAGGTCGGCGGGACCAGACGCGAGCACCCGTGGCGGTGTGGGCCTCGGCGTGCCCCCAGCGGGTTCAGGCTTGCGAATACGAACCCGCTCACCATCGCGCTCCAGTTCGAACTCCACGAGGCCATGGCGCTGCATCAACTCGAGAATCTGACCGATTTCGTCGAAATCCATACTGTGACTCCGTAGACGCGTGTGTCCTGCCGCGGCCCCCGACGGACTCGGTGTCACACCGCGTTTGGTCAGCGGCCTCACACCACGTGGAGGTCGAGCGGCACGTTCGTCAGCAACTCGTAGCCGGTCTCGGTGACGAGCAGGTCGTCCTCCAGCCGGATACCGCCGCAAGACGGGAGATAGACGCCCGGTTCGACCGTAAACACCATGCCGACGCGGAGGGGCGTGTCGGCCAGCGCATCGCTCGGCTCGCGGTGCTTCCCGATCCGGGGCGCCTCGTGCACCTCGATCCCGAGACCGTGGCCCGTGCCATGGGTGAAGGCATGCGCGAGGCCACGCTCCGCGATCGCTCGCCTCGCCGCGGTGTCCACCTCCACCGCGACGACCCCTGGACGCACCGCTGCGAGCGCGGCGGCGTGTGCCGCCCGCACCGCGGCGTGCCACTCCCTCACGTCATCGTCGGGTGGCCCCAGACTCGCCACGCGGGTCAGGTCCACGCAATACCCGTCAAGCGAACCACCGAAATCCAACAATACCAGGTGACCTGACTCGAGTACGCGGCGGCCTGGGCGCGCGTGCGGGAGGGCGGTGTTAGCACCGGCAGCGACAATAGTCTCGAACGCGGGCCGATCGAATCCGGCCCGCACGATGGCCCGGTCGATGTCGGCGGCCACCTCACGCTCGGAACGGCCGGGCCGGAGTCCCCGGAGGGCCTCGGTCATGACCGGCGAAATCCGTCGCCCGGCATCGCGCAGGATGGAGAGCTCGTCCGGGTCTTTGACCGACCGCGCCTCCTCCACCAGGCCAGTCGTCGGTTGCAGCGTCACGGGCAACGCCGCAAGCGCCTGGGTCAACCACTCGTGCTGGGCGACGGTCATGTGCGTTGACTCGATACCCAGGTGGTCAACGCCCGGCGACCAGTCGAGTTGTCCGATGCAAGCGACAATCGTCTGTTCGTAGGACGATTCA